>JAIRKA010000069.1 GCA_031260345.1 Methanosarcinales archaeon | reverse complement strand
CCCGACTTCATTATTAGAGATGAATTTAATCGCTGCAAATTGCGCCGCAATAATTCGGCGATTTGTGCGGAATGTTGTATTAGGCTGACATTGTATTTAAGAATTTTGACACAATGGCCAAACATTCAAAAAAGCACCGGACAAATAAAATCCGTACTCATTTTACTATTACTTCTAAATTGAAAATGTCAATCTTCCCAATCTGACTCTCTTGGAGTTACTCAGACTGAGCGAATCCAAAGAATGTTACATTTCATATTTAAAGGTTGTGACAGTGTGCGAAAAAAAGGCTAAAGCATGAATAATAATGACAAGTCAAATCAAAAAAGACACAACCTTTAAACGGGAAAACAGTATTCTTACAGTAAAAATCAACATTCGTATTTTTATAAAAAAATAAAAATGTCAATTAGATTTCATATTTTATCAAATTAATCAATAAATAGGTAAGTTATCATGGCACATTTCAGCAATAATAAAAAAGGCGGAAAGAAAGGACCGGCACCGCCGGAGGGAGAACAGGTCGTTCGAGTCAGACTCCCCAAAAAAGAAGAGCGTGAAGTATTGGCAATTGTTGAAACTTTGCTTGGCGCAAACCACTTGAAACTCAGATGCATGGACGGAGTTGTCCGCCTGGGGCGCATTCCGGGGTCCATGAAAAAGAAAATCTGGATCCACGAAGGTGATGTTGTGATTGCCGTTCCTTGGTCTTTCCAGGACGAAAAGGCCGACATTATTTGGAAATACACCCGCCCGCAGGTGGATTGGCTGGATAAAAAAGGCTATTTGAGAACATAAAGTTCTCAAATTTAAAATCCAAATTTAAAACTTTTGAATTAAGAATTCAATATTGCAAATCACTGTTGATACATTGCATACAATTCATTTTTTCAGCAGCAGGATGATGCCTCGAAGCAACATTCAAATCAACTCCAATCCGATTTTTAAGGTGCCGGCATGAGTCAAAAAAAGATTGATAAGCAGATGAGGAAAAACGAAGATAAGCGCGCCAAAGGACGCATCTTTAAAAAAGATTCATCGTTTCTCAAAGCCGAAGAAAATGTATTTGACGTTCCTACATTAAAACTCCTTTATTCATTCGCCAATAAAGGATTCATCAGCGAGCTTGGCGGTTCCATCAGCACGGGAAAAGAAGCGAACGTGTTTTACGCAACCGGAAACGAGGGCGAAGTCGCTGTTAAAATTTACAGAATCAACTCAAGCACATTCAAATCAATGGACCCGTACATTCTCAAAGATCCGAGATTTACACATATCCGCCACAGCCGAAAAGACATTGTTTTTGCTTGGACGCAGAAAGAATTTCAGAATCTGCTTCGAATCAGCAAAGCTGAAATACGTTCACCAAAGCCGATTACATGCGACAGAAATGTCTTAATCATGGAATTCATGGGGAAAAACGGCGTTGCTTATCCGTCTCTGAAAGAAGTCAAAATGGATGAGGAGGCAGCACGTGTCTTTTACGACCAGATTATTGAAAGTATGCGGCGCATGTATGTCAGAGCATCGCTTGTACATGCTGATTTAAGTGAATACAACATTTTAATTGATATTGAAAAAGAAGAAGCCGTCATTATTGATGTCGGGCAGGCCGTTACATTAAATCATCCCAACGCGCGTGAATTTCTCGCCCGCGACATTGAAAACATAAAACGTTTTTTCAAGAAATTCGGCATTGAAGAAGAAACGAAAGATATTCTGGAACGAATCAAGCAGAAAAAAGAAGAAGATACGATTATAGAACCGGATTCGGAAGAGATAACAATAGATGCATCGGAAGATGAAGACGAAATTGAAAATAAAGAATTTGAGAAATAAAAATCGGGTCGCTGCTTCGTACCGCCCGAAAAACGAAGAATCTGAAAATGAATTTGAGGAAGAATGAAAATGACACAATTTGTAAAAGTCCCAAAAGAAAGAATCGCAGTGATTATCGGCCCGAGCGGCGCTACCAAAAAACAGATTGAAGAAGCTGCCAAATTAAAGCTTGAAATCAACAGCGAAGACGGGCGCGTTGAAATCAAAGACGAAGAAGACCCTGTCGCAGGCATGCGCGCAATGGAAGTTGTCAAAGCAATCGCGCGCGGTTTTTCACCGGAAAAAGCGATGGAACTCTTTTACGAAGATTTCTTAACATTGGATATTATTGATTTATCGGAAGCGGCATCAACGCCGAGAGAACTGGAGCGCCTGAAAGGAAGAGTGATCGGCCGTGAAGGAAAAACCAGAGAGATTGCTGAAAGACTCATCAACGTCAAAATCTCCGTTTACGGAAAAACAGTCAGCGTCATCGGATTTCCGGAACAGACAGCAATTATCAGAACAGCCATTGATATGCTCATCAACGGTGTGAATCATGGAACGGTTTACAGTTTCCTTGAAAAGAAGCACGACGACTTAATCCGCTCTCAAATGGATTCCATTGAATTTATTGAACCGGAAGAAGAGTGAGTGCTTCACTCACTCCTTTTCATTTCCTCTTTTTTCAGTTGCTGCCGCGTGCGAGCCGCATCAATTTTTGTTTATCGGGCGGCGAAGCGGCACCCGATCTTTAGTATTTCAAAATCGTGCCTCAACTTTCAATTTTGCGATTTGAATTGTGTCTTTTTCAATTCATTATTCCTCATCATCGTCATTATCATCTTCCAAGATCATTCTGCCGTCTTCATCCGTTTTAAGACCCGCGCCCGGCAAAAACTGCCCGCGCCCCTTCTTAGCAATAATTTGATGCCCGTCCCAAATCACATCGCCGCGTGAAAGCGTCATCCCCGGAAAAATGCCGTCCATCCCTTCATAAGGCGTCCAGTCGCACTGCGTATGCAGATTTTTTGATTTAATAGGAACGACATTTTTCGGATCAAACAAAAGCAAATCGGCGTCATACCCTTCACTCATTGAACCTTTTTTGAGACGGTCGAGTCCGAAAATATGCGCAGGATTGCGGCTGGTAACTTGAATAACGCGCTCAAGCGTAAACATATTTTTGCGAACGGCTGCCAGCATGAGCGGCATTAAAGTTTCAACGCCGGGAACGCCGGACGGCGCGGAGCGCATCGGCACTTCTTTTTCATAAAGCATATGCGGCGCATGATCGGATCCGACTGCATTGATCAGACCGGAATTAAGAGCCCGAATCATGTAAGCGGCGTCTTCGGATGAGCGCAGCGGCGGATTCATTTTGCCGAGTGTCCCTAATCTTCCGTAGTCCTTTGTTGATAAAAATAAATGGTGCGGCGTCACTTCACAGGTGATTTTGCCGGCATTGCCGACAGGGGAGAGTTCTTTTTGTGCTTTTGTGATCAGTGAAACGGCTTCGGGTGTGCTTGTGTGGCAGAAATGCAGTCTTGCAGGTACCGCAGCCTCTTTATTGATTTTAATGCAGTCGCGAACAGCCACAGCTTCGCATTCGTTTGGGCGGATACGTGAATGAATATCAATTCCGGTATCGTTTTTGAGAAGCTCTTCATTTTCCAAACGGATGGCATCATCTTCGGCATGAATACAGGCAAGAGCGTCCATTTCGCCGATTTTAGAAAGCGCGGCGCCCAAGGTATCGTTGCTGATATTCAGCCCGCCGGTCGATTCAGCCATGAAAATTTCACCAAAAACACTGACTCCGAGACGCCAAATCTCTTTGAGCTGATCAATATTGTTTGTAACGCCGCCGTTGATCCCGAAATCAATTATGGATTTCTTTTTGGCGCGCCTGAGTTTGAGAGAAAAACTGCTTTTATCAATAACAGGCGGAATCGTATTCGGATGTTCCAAAACTGTTGTAACGCCGCCCGCCGCAGCCGAGCAGGATCCCGAATACCAATCTTCTTTATATGTCAGGCCGGGGTCACGAAAATGGACATGTCCGTCAATGCCGGCAGGAATAACAACCATTTTGTCGGCGTTAATCAATTCATCATAAGCGGAAATACGGAATTCTTTAGCGATTCCTTTAATCTTGCCGTCCTCAATTAAAATCTCGGCCGGCACAAGCTGACCGTCTTTGAGAACACGTGCATTTTGAATCAGAACATCGGGCATAAACGAACATTATCTTTCAAGTTAATTAAATTTCACCCGCGCCCAAATGAAATTGGAAAAACGACGGGCAATTTAAGCCGGAAAATTGAAAAATGGAAGACGACTTTGAAAAACTAAAGATCGGGTCGCCGCTTCGCGCCGCTCAATAAACGAAAAATGGATGGCTCGCGCGCGGACGGCGGCGGCAAAGCGGAAATCTGAGGGCAACTGGCGGCAAACGGAAACAGAAAGGTAGCAGCGGCACGTTCTCGAAGTGAACGGGTGTGATAAAAAAGAGCGAATGCACGCGGCAAGCAAACTGCTCCGACAGCAGCAGCGCAGACAGCAGTGAATTGTGTTTATTTTACTTCATAGGTAAGAATCCGCAAATTTCCGATTTTTCGCTCTGCTCAAAAGTCCGGTTCGCCGCTTCGCGCCGCCCGGAAATCGAAAATTAGCGGTCGTATGTGAAGTTTCACACAATTTTAGGGTTTATTGAAACATCTTTTTTCATCCATTTTTACGAAAAATTGGAACGCCTTTTTTTCATCTAAAATCTAATACATTTTTATTTTTAGGGTTTTATTGGGCGTTCGGGTTTCATAAATTTCACGAAATTGGATGTTTGTTTTTTAAATTATGAGATATCGGAGGCAACTGAAATGAGAAAAAGAGAAAGAGCAGATTGTTTTTACGAAACGTAAAAGAAAAGCGGAGCGGCTCGCGCGCGGGCGTCAGCCTGCTAAATCCGCTCACATGACCATTAAAAATCAAACAAAGAGCGCTGCGGTTTTTTTCCTGCCGCGTTTTTAGCCTCTGCTTCAGAAACAGAATCATCTTTGATAGGAGCCCGCTCGGCTTCGATGGAAGCGAGTTCGGCCTCAATAGAAGCAAGTTCGGCTTCGATAGAAGCAAGATCAGCTTTTGCCGAATCGGACAGATCTGAATTTTCCGAATCGGAAGAGGCGGGCTCTTCAAAATCGTCGGACAAATCGAAAGCATTTGTTTCCGAAATATCTTCCGCGGCTTCTTCTTTATAAACAGACGCTTTGGACGGGCCGGTGTCTTCAAACGCGCCCCACCCTTTCGAAGCGGAATCGACTTTGTTGGAAGCCACATCCGAAATTGAGCGGACGGACGGCTCTTTTTTGACAACGGAACCGCCGGAGTCAGAGTCGGTGAAGTCGAAAAGTCCTTTCTGCTGATACTTATCAAGTGAACCTGCATCAACGCCGAAAACTTCCAAAATGCGCTCTACAGGCGGCAGAATCTGTTTTTTAATGTAATATTCCATATCCAGCGGAACATTGTGCTTTAAAACGAACTCGGGATCTTCGGCGCGTTCGACGAACAAACCTTTACCGGAAATGATAACGAACGGCACGCGTGTTCCGATCGGCGTTGAAATCCCCGTGCGGGATTTGATCTTTTCAACAACGGTCAGGTGCGGCTGTTTGTTTCTGTAATTGTCCGTTTTCTTAGAATAACTCTTTGTGAGAATGAGTTTACTGATGAACTCCGGATTTTCCTGGAGATTCAAGTTACGAAGGTCGCTTGTTACTTTACGAACATATTTAACGGCTTCATCGACATCACCCTCCATTAAAACAAGTTCCAGCACGCGCGACAGCGTATCGGATGTCAGCTCACACCAATCACGGCGAACCGTTTCCATTCCCTTGACCTTAATTGAGTCTGACCAGCCGGAGCCGCTGCGCTCAAACAGCCACTGAGCATATCGTTTCTTGGCAATCAAGATGGCGCGTCTGGAAACGGCTTCAAATTCAAGTTCCATCGGCGGAGGAAGTGATGCCGTCACAATTGCCGCTGCTCTGCTGCCGACGAGTGCGGCATCATCCAAAGTGAGCTGCTCAGGCGTAAACTCTTCACCGGATTCGGCGGAGCAGTGCATGAAAACGCTGTCCGTATCGCCGTAAACAACGGAGAGCAAAACAATTTTGACATCGCCTGTGATGACAGCGGAATCTAAATCGGAAATGTTTCCGGAGTCGAAATCGGCGTCAACGGTTTTTCCGAGAGACAAGAAATGAGTTTTGATTTCGTTTTCAAGCCACGCCTTATTTTCATAAAGATAGATTTTACCGATTTCCTGCGTGATAATGCGCTCTGTGTTGAGAATATTTTCACGGCCGATGCTTGTAACGGAACTTGCCATTGTCATGCTGTAAAGGCGTGCGCGGGCGTAGCCTGTATAGCCGTAATAGCTGTTGAGCAGAATTTTAAGCGCCATTTGCGTTGCGTCAAGCGCGCGAATCTCTGATTCGTCCTTCGTCTGCTTCATCAGCTTTCTTGTTTCCATCCTGCGGCTGAGCAAATCTTCCAGAATGGACGGAACGATGCCTTTGACAACTCTTTGTTTAACGAAAATACCGCCGGTCGGCGTCACTTCGATGTCGTTTTCGGTTAAGCCGAGTGATGTCAAATCACGTTTGTCGTTAATGATTGTTGTATAGCACAAATTGTGCGCCATCATAATTGTCGGATAGAGGGATTTGTAGTCCAAAGCGATGACATTTTCGTGGAGGCCGCGAACCGGATCCAAAACGGCGCCGCCCTTGAGTTCCTCTTCTTCCTCGCGCTCCTCATACGTCTCACCGCCGGGCTTGGTCGGCATGACGCGCCCTGCTTTCCCGTATTCTTTGAGCATCACCTGCTCAACCATTGAAGTTTGCCCGCTGCCGAGCATTTCTTGAACAACGGAATTTGTGATGCGCGCAAGCGCAACATATTTGTCTAAAATTTTGAGATGAAGGAGCAAGTCGATTGCAAGCTCTGAGTCACGGCGCGCGTAATTGATAAACTGCGCGAGCTTTTCGCCGTTGTCATTCCAATAGCTTTCCATTTCCGTGACCGGTACGTCTAACTTCTCGCGACCGAGCAGCTCTTTGGCGGCATTTCGAAGGGTGTATTGCTTCAAACTGAAATTGCGGCGGACAAGCGGTAAAACGTCGGCAACGATTCTGCCGGTAATTTCCGTTTTAACCGTCATGCCGAATTTTTTGGAATAAATCGGGCTGCCGTCTCTTGAAACTCCCGTTTTGATCGCGGCGCCCTTTTTCTTCAAAACGTCGGCGCGGCGGAGCAAATAACCGATGTCGAAATCGGCAATATTGTAGCCGGTAATGAAATCAGGGTCGAATTGATTGATTGTCTCAAACGTTTTGGCGAGAAGTTCATTTTCATTGTTCAGCCAAATGGTATCGCCGTCGGCATCACTTACTTCAAAGTCAAAACCGTCGGGTTTAGGTTTTCCGACATAAACAAGCGATTTTTTGCCGTTCCAAGCGGGTTCAAACGAAAAACTGACTAAAATAACGGGCGATTTTTCAGGCGTCGGCATGTTGCCGCCGTCGGGCAGACATTCAATGTCAAAAGAAAGATAACGAAGCGGCGCATTTGAAATACGGTCGAGCGGCGTAACCGATTTGGCGCAGATAACGGTATCCGCTTTAACGGGAATTTCCGTCATCAGATGCTCGCGGTCTAAAGATGTGTCTTCAACGGCTTCCACCCACTGAAAACCGCCGAGATTCATGTCCACTAAGAATCTGTTGCGGAACAGAATGTCGCTTTCAAAGAGCGCGGAAACGCCGGGCAGCTTCGCAACGTCGTCACGAATTTCGGGAACGTTTCGCGGCGCCTGAACAATAATTTTCAAATACGGCGATGTTTTTGTCTGATAGCCGATCGGGCCGTAGCGCTCGACAATCTCAACGCGGACGACTTGAGGAAACTTCTCCAAAAGCTCTTTTTGCGTTTCTTCGGGCTTTGTGCTCTCGGCGTAGAAAAACGGTTCAAATCCGGGAATAAGACAGCAAACGCTTTTGCCGTCATCGCCTCTTCCGAAAAGCCGAATCACCGGCTCGTCTTCACCGATGAGTTTGTAATCTGCGTCAAGAATCTGGAAATTCATATCGGCTATAAACTCGTTTGATTTAATATATCTCTTTTGGATTGAAAAAAATAAAAAGGCTTAAATGGCGAAGAAAAGCGGGAGAGAAATGGGAACTGGTTTGAGAATAATTAAAAAAGCGAGAGGGCCGAGTTGAAAAATCAATATGAAAAATGCAGCAGCTCGCGCGCGGCGGCAACGGCAAGGCAACAGCACCCCGTTCGCGTAAGCAAACGGATGTGATAAAAAAGAGCAGATGCACGCACAGCAGTGCAGACAGCAAACAACGGCGGCAGCACAAACAGTCGGCTGCTTTGGCACGAAATATAAAAATGAAAAAACAGAAAGTTTCCTATTAATCAATTAATAGACTTTTATCGCTTTAGATTGCGGTTGTTCCGCCATCGATAACGACCATTGATCCTGTTGTGTAGCTTGCTTCATCTGACGCGAGATAGATAAGCGCCGGATTGAGTTCTCCCTCATGGCCGCCGCGCCCCATCGCGTTGTGAGCTTCAAATAATCTTGGAACTCTTTCGTTTCAAACAACCCCTCTGTCATTTCGGAGGGGAAGAAGCCCGGGCAGATTGCATTAACGGTAATGTTGTACTTTGCCCACTCGGCGGCAAGCGCGCGCGTAAAGTTGACAACGCCGCCTTTTGTCGCGTGATAAACGACTGTCGGAGTGAGCGGATTGTTGTTTCCGACAAGACCATACATGGACGCGATATTAATGATTCGGCCGTATTTGTTTTTGATCATTTCTTTTCCGAATTCGCGGGCAACGAAGAAAACGGAACTCAAATTCAATTCGACGACGTGGTTCCACGCTTCATCAGTCATAGATTCAGCCGGTCCAACGGCGCTGTTTCCGGCATTGTTGACCAAAATATCGATTTTGCCGTATTCTTCAATGATTTCCGCAACCGCTTTTTGGATTTCATTCGTCTTGGTCAAGTCGGCCGCAACAGGCAGGCACTTACGCCCTGTTTTGCGGATTTCTTCTGCAACTGTTTCAAGCTTATCCTTTCTGCGCGCGATGATGGCGACGTCTGCGCCTTGCGCTGCGAGCGCTTTTGCAAATTGGACGCCGAGGCCTGAAGAGCCGCCCGTAACGACGGCGACTCTGCCCGTTAAATCAAACATTTTTGTGTCCTCCATATAAAATTAAGTAAAACCGATTTCGGCTTTAAAAAAATATAAAATTTGACATATATAAATTTACAGGATTAAGTGTAAACCTGATTGCAAAGAGAAAAAGAGTTGATACCCGCAATCTTACAAAGTTTAAAATAAAAGTATGGAAGACACTATTTGTTTTGAAAAATTCAACAAATAAAACATCCGATATCAAATCAGATGTAAAAAGATGCCCGGAGCGTGACTCGAACACGCGACTTCCAGATGTCTCAGGAATTTTGAAATTCCAACAAGACGCCGTCATTTATTTCCCTATGAGTCTGGCGCCCCAACCGACTAGGCTATCCGGGCAGTCGGATGCATTAGAATAAACATTTTGGTATTAAAAGATATTGATTGAAACGGCGTTTTTAAAGGTCCAGATGATTCCTATAAAAATATAAATAAAAGCCGAGCAGTTTTATGAATACCTTTTTCAAGAAATTGAAAAATCTGAACAAAGAGAGGGAAAAAGAATGGCAAAAATAACAGGTTTCAGCGGAAGCCCGCGGAAAAGCGGCAACACGAATTTTTTGATGGAAGCGATCTTAAAAAAAGCAGCGGAGAAAGGCTGGGAAACGGATTTTGTAACGCTTAACAAAGTCGATATCGGTTTTTGCGAAGCCTGCGACGCTTGTCATAAAAACGGCAAAGGCTGCGTCAAAAAGGATGACATGCAAACGATGGCCGAAAAAATGAAAGAGTCAGACGTTTGGGTCCTCGGGACGCCCGTTTACTGGTGGGGACCGACCGCGCAGATGAAAGTTTTTACCGACAGATGGTACGGTTTGCCGCGCGAGACATTTGAAAACAAAAAAGTGATTTTGGTCATTCCGATGGCAGATACGGAAGACAAAACCGCATCTCATGTGATTGGAATGTATCAGGACAGCTGTGATTTTATCGGTGTTGAAATCGCAGACATCATCGTCGCGGGCGGCGTGACGGAACCGGATGCCGTCAAATCAAAACCCGAAATTATAAAGCAGGCGGAAGAAGCCGTCGGTAAAATTTAAGCAAAAATGAAACAAACAAAATGAACGGCGAATGAACAGAAGCAGCGGGCGATAAAATGAAATTAGACAAAGAATCTATGGATATCATTTTTGATGAAGCGCGGACGTGCAGATATTTTGAAAAAGCAGATATTCCTGATGAATTGCTGGCTCAGATTTATAATGAATTGAAGCTGGCGCCGACATGGTCAAACTGCCAATCGGGACGCTTCGTCTTCGTCAAAAGCCCGGAAGCCAAGAAAAGATTGATTCCGCATTTAGATGAAGCAAATGTCAGAAAAGTTGAGGAAGCGTCGGTCACCGTCATCATCGCCTGTGACACAAAATTCTATGAATATATGCCGCGCCTTTATCCGCACGGTGATAATTCGCCGTTTTCAAAAAACAAAGAATTTGCGGACAGAGCCATGCTTTTGAGCGGAAGTCTGCAAGGCGCTTATTTGATCATCGCCGCGCGCGCTCTGGGACTCGACTGCGGCCCGATGGGCGGCTTTGACAACGCGGGCGTCGATCGGGAGTTTTTCCCGGACGGCAGATGGAAATCCAACTTTTTATGCAATCTCGGTATCGGCGACAAAAGCAAATTGCATCCGCGCGATGACAGACTTAAATTTGATGAAGCCTGCCAAATTCTTTAAAATAAAAACAAAAAAAGAAATGAGAGAACAAATCTTTCATTTTCAACCTGCTTTTTGATCGTCTTTTTTCAAGACCGGATTAAAGATTGGAAGCTTCTGCCAATGCTTTAATAACGGAATAATTCACCTGACCGTTAACGACAACCAAAAAACTGTCATCGAACGGATCGCCTGTCCAGTTGGACCAAACCAAAATGTATCGGCCTTCTTGCGGCGTGTCCAAAACGGTTGCTTCCAGAAGCGTTGCTTCATGTCCATTGATCATAACGGTTGAAACACGACTGTCATTTCCGTATCTTGAAGCGTGGGACGCAATCATATCCTGAATAACTTCATCGGCTGTTTTTGCCGTGCACCTGTAAACAGATAAGAAAACGTTGGCATTGTCATATGTCAGCATGTTTCTGAACCCGTTGTATGCTTCGGAAATCCCAAGCCCTTGAGTGTTTGAAACAGCGGAGCGCGTTGCTATATGTGTAAATCCTTCGGGAAGCGGATTTACCGAAACGACGGCGGCGCTGAATGTCCTGATAATCGTCACATTCGATTGGTTGGAATCGTTTGAAGAATTGTCGGCTTCGCCTGCCGGCGGCTCTGTCGTGTTGTTTGTTGTATTGTTTGTCGTATTGCTGCCGGCATCATCGCTGCCCAAACATCCTGAAACGCCGACTAAAGCGGCGGTGAGAAGAATAATCAAGATTAGAAATGACTTTTTCATCAAAAAACTCCGAGTTTGATGGTATAAGAATTGAAAAAGTGAAAGAAAAAATGGAGCGGCTCGCGCGCAATGACGGGCGGCAGGTGACAGCAGCAGCAAAAACCTGAAAGTAACAGCAGATACGAATGCTTGTTTTTAAAAAGAGCAGCAATCGCATTGTTTTGACGGACGGATGATTCCAATGACATTATTCGGACAAATTTTGACGCATTTGAAACAATTGACAATGCATTGGTCGGAATCTGTTAAAGCAGGAACAAAAACACCGTTCTGCTCAGTCAAATCGATAATTTGAACGGGGCAGATTAAAAGACAGGCTCCGCATCGCTGACATTTGTCGAAAGAAAAAACAGGAAACCAATGTTTTGCCATATGAATCGAAATGAAAAAGAAATTCGAAGAATAAAAGAATTGTGAATAAAAGATCGCGAAGTAAAAAACCAAAAAAAGAAAATAAGTGAGAGGAAAAACCTCCCGAGTTAAATTTTGAATTCAATTACAAATCGGAAGCTTCAGCAATTGTTCTGAGCTCGTTGAGTGAGGTCGGGCCGCTGACAACGACAAGAATATCGCCGCTTGCCCATGCAATGACATACCTTTCAACGGCTGCGCCGCCTGCCATTATTGTCGTTGTAAAGAGCGTTGCGTTAGTTCCGTTGATATCAATATTTGTCACGTTGCTGCTGTTTCCAAATCTATCATTGTGCGCGTTAATCATAGACTGAACGTATCCCTGAGCGGATGCGTTGCTTTCTGTCTGGTAAGCGGAAAGGTAAACGTTGGAGTTTGCCGGAGTCGCATAAGAGCCTCTGAAACCGTTGAGCGCATCGGTAACGCCGAGAATATTCTGCCTGTCAGCCGTAACAGCTTGGACGGCCAAAAGTTCATAGCCTGAAACGGAAACAGTCACGATGCTCCCGTTAAATGAAGCCTCGGGTGTTGCATTGGTGGAGTTGTTTGTTGAATTGTTTGTTGAGTTGTTGGTTGCCGGATCATCGCCGCCTAAGCAGCCGGAAACACCGACGCCGACAGCGAGCAGAGCAATCAACAGCACAATTAAGATGCTTTTCTTCATTGTATCACTTGTTTGTCTTGTTTAATCAATATTTGAAAAACGCAATTTTTTGTTTGCATTATTGTGTTTCATTTCCCCGAGTAAGGCTGAAGCGCTGAAAACATGCCTGCCCATCGACCGAAACCTTGCCGAAGATTCATTTCGGCACCTTCATCAGCGGCATATTCTGCCGATGATGCCGGTTCAATTGATTTTGCATTCAAGTACTCCGGACTTGTGAAATTTTCACTCGCACTTTTGTTTTCAATTGCCATCGCTGTTGCAATAAGCGCAAAAACCAAAACGGCCGCAATGAGTAAACTTTTTTTGCTCAATCAATCCCCTCCTTATTCCTGATTTCTTCAAGCACGGAAATCTTTCAAATGATTCATACAAAATCATTTTGAAAAATTGAATAAACCAATACCGTGCTTGGTATAGATGCAAATCACGAAATACCCTTTATTAAGTTTTGCGGTCAATATTTTTAAAAAACGTAATTTGTCACACGATATAACGATTGAACCGTCGATAATTGACGACAAAGAAAGTTCTTCGATATGTTTTGATTTTGATGAATACACCAACAAAACTTAACCCGCTTAGTTGCGACTTAATTCAAAAACTCACATCTTAATGATTTCAAAAAAGATGAACAAACGAAATCAAAACCAACTTCAAAAAACAAAAACAGCAAAAGCCCTTTTCTAAAAAACAATAACAAAAAAATAGATAAGTAAAGAATTTCTTAAAAAGAAATTCTTACTTAATTTTCGTTTAAACCTTTAACCGCTTATGCCTGCTGCTTCTTGTAAACCAAGAAGTAGTATGCTGCACCTGCAATTGCAATGATCAAGATCAATGCAATGACGATGTACATCCAGTTCTGGGCGAACCAGGAGGGTGGAGTGGGTGTGGGCGGTGTGACGTTACTGCCGTTGTTTCCTGGCGGTTCAGGGGGTGCAGGGGGCTCAGGGGGCTCAGGGGGCAACGGGGGCTGCGGGGGCTGCGGGGGCTGCGGGGTACCTTCACCGATTGTAGCGTTGACAAAGGCGTAGAACATTATCGGATCTGCTGATGTACCAGCTGCATCTGATGTCTTGAGAGACATGTTGTTTGCAAGCAAGAGTTCTTCATCGCGGTTGATTGTTTCATTCTCGGCTACGAATTGAAGCTGAGTGTTGGAGATAGATGTAAGCTCCAAGATGCCAAATGAATCACTGCGGTTAAGCTGTGTTGCATTGGCGAAGTCCATCAACCAAACACCAGTGATTTCAACGAGGCTGTCCTGAGTACCCTGGAAAACCTGATCAACATGAACTCTCAAAACCTGAGTGTTGTTGACACCCATGATATTTTGAGTGAGGATCCAGTTGCCTGTACCGCGGTTAGAGTCGCTGACAACACTGCTGCTGACTTCTCTGCCGTTGTTGAAGAATCTGAGAAGTGCCTGATTACCATCGACGTTGATCTGGTCAACAACAAGTGTATAACCTGCGCCAAGTTCAAGGGTTGAACCTGTTCTCAAAAGGTGGCTGTCATCGTTGTCAGTAACGAGCGGTGCGATTCTGGTCAAGTTTTGGTTTTGGATAAGACCTGCACTGGTAACGTTGTTGAACGGAACGAATACTTCACCAAAGAGAGGAAGCATGTTATAATTATTGGCTGTCTGTCCTACAGTATTCCATGCCTCAAACGTATAGTTTGTTGCCATAACGGATGTGTTATACGTAATGGTAAAGTTGTTACCACCAGTATTAGAGACAAGAAGTGACTCTGTGGGCAATATGTTGTTGTTGATATCGAAATAGAATGCTGCGAAGTTAGCGAAAGTGAATTGCGGAACAGTTACTGCAGCGGTAGGCAAAGCAATTACCTGACTGCGGATTTCGTATGTTCCTTCTTCAGTGAATTCTTTGTAGATGTAAAACACACCTTGCATAATGCCAGCCGTTCCGAAATTGTCACCTGTGCGGAGGAAAATTCCGTTTCCGAGTTCAATGTTTTCGCCTGCACTGACTGAAATATTTTCAGCTGTATAGGTCAATGAAGCATTAGAGGCACGGACTGAAAACTCTCCGACATCGTTATCGCTTGTGATGTTTGTTGCGTTCATGTAGTCGGCAAGCCAAAGACCGTTGATTTCAACAAGGCTACTTTCAGTTCCCTGGAAAACTTCGTCAACGTTAACTCTGAGGACCTGTGTGTTGTTGACACCAAGGACTCTTGTTGTGTATACCCACTGGGTGTTGGTTCCTGCGGAGTTGATAACACTGCTGTCAATTCGAGTGCCGTTATAGTAGAAGTCAAGAAGAACTCTGCTGCCGTTAACATCAATCTGCTGGGGAACAAGTGTATAGCCTGCGCCAAGCTCAAGTGTTTGACCAACTCTTAACAAGTATGAATCATCACTGTTGATAACAAGCGGTGCGATTCTGCTAGCAGAAACGTTTCCAACAACAGCTCCAGCTGAATTAGTAGTAATGTTCTGGGCACCAAGTGCAACGTAACTTTCTGCGAAGAAACCGATGATTGCAAAACCGAGAGGGGTTGCCGGAGTGCCTATACTGCCGAAGTCAAAGGCATAGTTCATGAATGCAGGTGCTGTGTAGTATACAATATCAAGATTGCCAGTACCATTCTGCCAAATATAAATTTGTTCAGTAGATACGTCATCATTCATGTCGTAGAAAAAGCCTGCCCATGTTTGATAATTCAATGTTGGGGTATCTGTGCCAACAACCAGGGGAGTGGACCCGATTTGGATACCAATCGTTCCTGTTGCGTTTGTGGTCATAAGTGAACTTCTGATTTCGACGGAGTCAGCTGCTGCTGCGGTTCCGACGAGTGCGAGAAGAACAACTAATGCCACTAACAAGTGTTTTAATTGCATTTTATTTTCCTCCATATTAGAATGGTAAACGCGGGTTTTGCATTCGAAAAGAACGAAATTCGACGAATTGTGAAATGTGTCGTGAAATAATGTTCGGAATATCATTGAAATATCCAAAATATATCGAATACAATGATAGTTACGAATACCCGAGCTTATACAGAGGTAAAACTGACAAAAGGGTTATTAAACTTTTGCGGTCATTTAAATAAAAATCGGCTTGGTTTTACACATAAAAACGAGGAACTCGTCGATAATCGACGACAACCAATTTAGAGAGCGGGATAGCTATAATTTGGGTTGAAGTTATCGATTGAGGGTGTTTTTATGTGGAATTAGATGATTAAGAGCGAAAAAGAACGAAGTATGACCAAAATTTCGATTTTTTTCGGAATTAATTTGAATTAATCTGGAAATGTCGTAAAGTCATTTAATTTTGTCGATGGGGTTGTTGAAAAAAAGAAGGAAAAAGGGAGAAAAAGAGTAGGAGAAAGGAAGAAATGTCAATGTCGGATTTTGTTCGGTCATGATATGCCATATCAAACGGAACTTCTCAAAGCGGTTTAAAGCGTTTGATTTTTTCAAAATAAAAGGACGAAAATAAAAATTACTTGAATGAAGAAATCTTCGGGAATTTCGGCAACTTTCGTTTATGTTCAGCGGCTTTCATTCGAAGAAGAATAGAGTAATACTGAGCATCCGTCAAATGAATTTGATTCAAAGCCTTTCGCATATCTTTTCCCATCTCTTTTGAATCAACAGAGTTCGATTTTTCAATTCCGGCTTTTTCAATTTCATACAATAAATAATCCAGTTGTTCATAACGAAGACCGAAATCCGCTTCATCCGATTGTCCTTCCCAAAAACCGGCCGACGGCGCTTTTATCAAAACGGATTCCGGCAGATTCATGAACTTGGAAAGCAGGCGGACTTCAGTTTTGTACAAATCCGCAATCGGATCTAAATCAACCCCACCGTCGCCGTATTTTGTATAATACCCAATGAGACGCTCCGTTTTATTTGTCGTTCCGATCACCAGCAAATTATTGCTGTTCGCATAATAATAGAGCAAAGACATGTGAAGACGGGATTTCAAATTGCCGAACGGGACCAAATTTTCGAGATTCGAATTTGGTTCGGAAAATCCAAACGAAGAAACAGCGGCGTCAAATGTCGGCAATAAATTGATTTTTTGAAGCGTTAAGCCGAATTGTTCGCAAATCAAAACCGCATCCTGATAATCTTTGGAAGTGTCTTTGCCGGAATTACAGAAATCACAGGAATCACCGACATTATCGAGCTTGCCGGTTTCGGTGCTGTCAAAAAAAATCGGATGGACATTCTCCACTCCAAGCGCGCGGCTGCAAAGCGCGGCGACAAGTGCCGAGTCAATGCCGCCGGAAAGCCCGAGAACAACGCCTTTTGAACCTGAATCCTTGACGATTTTTCGAATAAAATTAATAATTTTCTTTTCGGCCGAGGCAGCGTCAAATTTTTGGAAAGGTTTAGGAACGGAGAAAGAAACAGCTTTCATAATAATATTAAAGTGGAAGAGATTGGCTTTAAAGTTTGCTGTATCGGAACTCAAAAAACAGTGAAAATTGAAAAGTGGGAAGGAAAGAAATAAATTATAACGAGTGTATTTATAGAATTATCAAATAAAGAAGAAACGCCGCCGTTTGTTTGAAAACGATTGCGGCAGAGATTTAAAGCGGGAAAATTTATGAAAAAGAATGAATTCATCGAATCGGATGTGCCTGTTCAAAAAAGACCTCAAGTCAATGAACTCCAAATGGAAGTCGAAAAAGTATACCCGACCGATGATTACGGCAAAGGGATCATCCCGCTGACACCCGAAGTGATGGAAATGCTCGGCCTTTCCGTCGGCGAACCGGTTGAAATCGAAGGCGAACGAAAAACGGTAGCGCGCGTTTGGAAAGCAAATATATTGGACGGCTCAACCGATGAAACCGTCCGAATTGACACATTTATCCGCTACAACGCAAAAGTCACCGTCGGTGACAAAGTCACCATTCGAAAAGCAAACGTCGTTCCCGCAAAAAAAATAACGGTTGCTCCCCTTGAAGAAGAAAGGCTCGCGCTGAACAGCGAAATTGAAGATAAAATAAGATACAATTTAAGAGAGCGCTATTTGGTCAAAGAAGACATCGTTCCCGTTCGAAAAGACATGCTCGGCTTAAATGACGTTTCTCAGCCGGAAATGAAAAAGCAGACGGTTGAATTTATGGTCACGCAGGTCACGCCTTCAAAATCATCGGTTGTCATCACCGATGAAACACAGATTTCTTTTGAAAAAAGCGCAAACGGCTACCGGAAAAAACACATCTCGTATGAAGACATCGGCGGCCTCGGCGACAAACTCGCTGAAATTCGCGAAACGGTTGAATTGCCGATGAAACAGCCGCGCCTCTTTAAAAGATTAAAAATCAGCCCGCCGAAAGGCTTGATTCTTCACGGGATTCCGGGAACCGGAAAGACAATCATCGCACGCGCCATCGCCGACGAAATCGGCGCAAACTTTTATTACATCGCGGGCCCCGAAATCATACGCAGCGGATACGGCCAAAGCGAAGAAAAAATCCGCGAGCTTTTTGAAGAAGCCGCAAAAAACGCGCCGGCAATTATTTTTATTGATGAAATCGACTCCATCGCGCCGAAGAGAGAACAGTCCGGAGAGGTTGAGAGAAGAATCGTCTCCCAGCTGCTGACGGTTATGGACGGCATGATGGATACGACACAAGTTTTCGTCATCGGCGCGACCAACCGAATTGATTCAATCGACTCGGCTCTGCGCCGTCCCGGCAGATTTGACAGAGAAATCGAAATCGGA
>JAIRKA010000054.1 GCA_031260345.1 Methanosarcinales archaeon | reverse complement strand
CGGTGCGGCAATGTGCCTTAAAGAAAGATTATTGGAAGAGTCCGACAAGGATGAAGAATATGTCTGCAGCAACTGCGGTATGATTGCCACGTTCGACAGACAGAGAAACATAGCGGTCTGCCCCAATTGCGGCGCCGATACCGACATTTACCTTGTTGAAATGAGTTATTCTTTCAAGCTCCTGCTTGATGAAATTAAATCCCTCGGCGTTGCGCCGAGAATGGAACTTGAGGATGCGGTGTAATCATGGCGACAAGAAGAATTCAACAGATTCCGAAAAGAATTTCGGCCATTAAATTCGGATTGCTTTCCCCGAAAGAAATCAGAAACATGAGCGCAACCAACGTCATCACGGCAGATACTTACGATGAAGACGGTTTTCCCATTGAGATGGGTCTCATGGATACCCGTCTCGGCGTGATTGACCCCGGTTTGAAATGCAAAACTTGCCACTCCAAGGCAGGCGAATGCCCCGGTCACTTCGGCCACATCGAATTGGTCGTTCCAGTGATTCACGTCGGTTTCAACAAAACCATCCGCAAACTGCTTCGCTCCATTTGCGGCAACTGCAGCCGTTTGCTTTTAAACGACGCTCAGAAAGCGAATTATTTGGCGCAGCTCGCAGCGGTCATTGATATCGGTCACATGCCCGACGATTTGATCAACGAAGTTTACAAAGAAGCGGCCAAGGTCAAAAGATGCCCGTACTGCGATGAAGAGCAGAACGACATCAAATTTGAAAAGCCGACCGAATACATCGAAAACGGCGAGCGCTTGACGCCGACCGAAATCCGCGACCGCTTTGAAAACGTTCCGAATGATGATATCCGCGTCATCGGCATGGACCCTGAAAATGCGCGTCCCGAATGGATGATTTTAACCGTCCTTCCGGTGCCGCCGGTAACGGTCAGACCGTCCATTACGCTTGAATCCGGTCAGCGCAGTGAAGACGACTTGACGCACAAACTGGTCGATATTATCAGAATCAATCAGAGATTCCAGGAAAACAGAGACGCGGGCGCTCCTCAGCTCATTATTGAGGACTTGTGGGAACTTCTCCAGTACCACGTGACCACGTTCTTTGACAACTCAGTCTCAGGCATTCCGCCGGCCAGACACAGATCCGGCCGCCCGCTCAAGACGCTTTCCCAGCGTTTGAAAGGCAAGGAAGGCCGTTTCAGAGGCAGTTTGTCCGGAAAACGTGTCAACTTCTCCGCCCGTACCGTTATTTCTCCGGACCCGGACTTGAGCATCAATGAAGTCGGCGTGCCGCTTGCGATTGCGCTTGTCTTGACCATTCCGGAACACGTCACCGAACGCAATGTCGATTTCTTAAAAGAGCACATCCGCCGCGGCGCAGCGAATTACCCGGGCGCGAACTACGTCATTCGCTCCGACGGCGGCCGTATTAAGATTACGGACATCAACCAGGAAGATCTGTGTGAAAAACTCGAATACGGCTGGATTGTCGAAAGACACCTCCGCGACGGTGATATTGTTTTGTTCAACCGTCAGCCGTCTTTGCACAAAATGAGTATTATGGCGCACAGCGTCAAGGTTTTGGACGGAAAAACGTTCCGTATGAATCCGGCTGTCTGTCCGCCGTATAACGCTGACTTTGACGGTGACGAAATGAACATGCACGTGCTGCAGACTGAAGAAGCCCGCGCTGAAGCCAGAATTTTGCTTCATGTTCAGGAAAACATTCTGTCTCCGCGTTTCGGCGGTCCGATTGTCGGCGGTATTCACGACCACATTTCCGGCATGTTCCTTTTGACAAGAAAAGGAAACCCAGTCACAAGCCGCATCAGCAAAGACGATGCGCTTGACTTGCTCAGAAAAACAAATATTCGTGAACTCCCTGCACCCGCAGGTTTGGATGAAAACGGTGAAGAATACTGGACCGGAAAACAGATTTTCAGTCAAATCTTGCCGGAAGGCCTCAACATTTCATTCTCCTCCAACGTCGGTACCAAAGATATGGAAGAGGACTTGAAGACTGACGCTTACGTTATCATTGAAGATGGTGAGCTGATTGCCGGAACAATTGATGAAACAGCCATGGGCGCCTTTAAAGCGCAGATTTTGGATACGATCATTAAAGAATACGGCACAACCCGCGGCGCGCAGTTCGTTGACGATGTCACAAAGCTGGCCATCCGCGCGATTATGAGAACCGGTCTTTCATTCGGTATCGCCGATGAAGACATCCCCGAAGAAGCCAAGATTCAGATTGAAATGCGTCTCACAGAAGCTGAGGAGGAAGTCAAGAAACTCATTCAGGCCTACAAGGATGAAGAGCTTGAGCCTTTGCCGGGCAGAACGCTGGATGAAACGATTGAAATGCGCATCATGCAGGAACTCGGTAAGGCGCGTGACAAGTCCGGTAAGATTGCCGACGCGCACATGGGCCTTGACAACCCGGCCGCGATGATGGCGCGCTCCGGCGCGCGTGGTTCCATCTTGAACATTACGCAGATGGCCGCTTGTGTCGGTCAGCAGGCCGTTCGAGGCGCTCGTATTAACAGAGGTTACCGTGAAAGAACATTGTCGCACTTTGAGCGCGGCGACTTGGGCGCGGCTGCGCACGGTTTCGTGAAGTCCAGCTACAAAGACGGTCTCAACCCGACCGAATACTTCTTCCACTCCATCGGCGGTCGTGAAGGTTTGGTTGACACGGCGGTTCGTACCTCGCAGTCCGGTTATCTCCAACGCCGTTTGGTCAGCGCGCTGCAGGACTTGGAAGTTCAGCCGGACTACACTGTCCGCGACACGCGCGGCGTGGTGATACAGTTCCTTTACGGTGAAGACGGCATTGACCCGACGAAGAGTGACTTCGCAAAACCTGAGGCTGTTCACCGTATTTTCAGAAACGTTACAGGAAAGGAGGTCTGATTATGGCAAAATTGAAAGAAGCTGAAATTCAGGCAATGATTCAAGACTTGCCGCTTCCGAAAAACATCTTGAAAACAATTCGTGAAGATGCAATCAAGGTCGGCGTGACCGGAAAAGAACTGCAGGAAGTCATTGACCGTGTTTTGGTCGGCTACAGATTGTCTCAAATTGAAGCCTGTGACGCGGCCGGTGTGGTTGCGGCGCAATCCATCGGTGAGCCGGGTACGCAGATGACCATGAGAACTTTCCACTACGCGGGTGTGGCTGAAATTAACGTAACGCTCGGTTTGCCGCGTTTGATTGAAATCGTGGACGCCCGCAAGATTCCGAGTACGCCGACGATGACGATTTATTTGAAAAACGATCCGAGTCTGAGGGATGAAAGAGACAAAGCTGATTACGCTTTTGACCGCGACAAAGCTCAGAGCGTTGCCTGGGAGATTGAAGCGACCCAAATCGACCACATCGCATCTGTCACGACTGACTTGGCGCAGATGAAAATCGTCATTAACATCAATGAAAAGGCGATGAACAAACGTGATATGAAGTTCATGGAAATCGCCGAGAGATTCAAAGATAAGATTCCGGACGCTATCGTTGAGGTTAGTGAAGAAAACCTCCAGATTGACTTGACGCCTAAGGACCAGCGCTACCGCGACCTGCTTCAGCTGACGAAGAAAATCAATGATATCACTTTAAAGGGCATTGACGATATCAAGCGTGTCGTTCTCAGAAAGGCCAGTGAAAATGAAGAATATGTTTTGTACACGGAAGGTTCTGCTTTAAAAGATGTCATTGCCATTCTGGGCGTTGATATGACGCGTACGACAACCAACAATATCAGCGAAATTTTCTCCGTTTTCGGTATTGAAGCGGCAAGAAACGCGATTATTGCGGAAGCGACGAGTACGCTTCGTGAACAGGGTTTGAACGTCGATATCCGCCACATCATGCTTGTGGCTGATTTGATGACCAGCGACGGTGAAGTGAAGCAGATCGGTCGTCACGGTATTTCAGGCGAGAAGGCGAGTGTTTTTGCGAGAGCGGCTTTTGAAGTGACTGTCAACCACTTGCTTGACGCCGGTATGCGCGGCAACGTTGATGAACTTCAGGGTGTTACCGAGAACGTCATTGTCGGCCAGCCGATTAAAATGGGTACCGGTGACATCCGTTTGATTGCCAAAAGAATTGATCCGAGCGACCCGAAACTCGCAAAGCCTGTTGAAAAGAAGGCTGCAAGAACCCGTTCCCAAAAGAATGCCGCCGACAAAGCGGAACTTGCGGGAGCCGTTAAAGTTTCTTCCGAAGATTTGCTTGAAGCGGAAACGGCTGACTCAACCAATGAGCCCGATGAAAATTGGGACGACAACGTTGATATGGACGTTGAAGAAATGGTGACGAAAACCGTTGAAGACGAAGAGCCGAAGAAAAAGAGAGGCAGACCGCCGAAAACAAAAGCGGCAGATGAAGAGTAATCTCTTCGTCTTTGTTTCTTTTTTCGTTCAATTTTTTCTTTTTTATATTATTAAATGCGGTGTCTATTTTTGTTTAGATTTTTGAAAAGCCCCGTCTCATTTTGATTTGATTTTTAAAAAAAATGTGCGGCTCGCGCGCGGGCGACGCTGCTGAGGCTGCAGGCAACACAAACCCGTAAAGTAACAGCGGAAACGGAAACAGCAAGGTAGCCGGCAGCCACGTTCGCGTAAGCGAACGGATGTGATAAAAGAGAGCAGATGCACGCAAGGCGGACGGCTGCCATCAACTTGAAACAGGTCACATTTCCGCCGTGTATCTGCCTCTTTTTCGAGCGTTCCGCAAATTCCGATTTTGTTCTTCGCTTCGCTCAGACCAAAATTCGGAATTAGCGGTCGGCTGTGTGGATTTCATACAATTTCACAGATCAAAGGTTTGTAACCCGACCCAAAGCCGTGCTGCCGCTGATGCTACCTGCCCGTGTGAAATACAGCCATCTCCCGGCGGCAGGTTTTTATGCGTTAATAAATCAATGCCGCTTTCTTTTAATGTTTTTGCCAAAACCGAAACAATGTAATCATTGTTCGCAACGCCGCCCGAAACACAAACTGTTCGAATTCCGGCCTCTTCGACATGCTTTAAAACCAAACAGCTGATTCCTTCAGCAAATGCATGAATAAACATTGCCGCCAATTGATTTTTAGTAAAACGTGAATTTTCGCCCGCCGCAACTTCCAAATAAAGAGAATAAAGAAGTGCGGAAGTATCAAAGACAGTATGAGCGGTATCATCTGAATTTTTGATTTGCTTGAATATCGGACGGAAATAAAAAAGGTCATTCAACGTCGGTATATTTTCAGAGCTCAGCGTATCTGCTAGAAAAGACAGATGAGATAAATCCGATGCCGCTGTCAATTCCAAAACCCCACGGTATGCCGCGGATTCCAAAACCATTGCCGGCTCGCCGTCAAAAGTTTGCTCACCGCAAAGCCCGAGCAAAGAGGCCGCCGCATCTAAAACACGCCCTGAGCTGCTTGAAACCGCAACATTGAAGTTGTTTTTCAGCTGCGATAAAACAATTTTCGCTTCTTCCTTTCCGCGGGGAAAATAAAGGTCCAAAGACAGCACATCTTCTTCGGAAAGCGTTTCGTTTTGAATGTACGGATAAAGCATGCCTAAAACAAGCCTTGACGGGAACTTGGCGGCCAAGTCGCCTCCCGCCATCGGCTGCGGCATAAGCGAAGACAAACGGGTATAATCCGTGTAAGTACACTTTAAAATTTCACCGCCCCAAACCGTTTGATCGTCACCGTAGCCGACACCGTCAAGAGCGATTCCGAGGACAACAGAATCAATCGGCAAATCGTTGTCCGCCATAACGGAACAGATGTGAGCGTGATGATGTTGAACCGGAATGAGTCCGGAATTATTTTTGGCTCCCGACGGTACCGAAGGTACCGGAGGCATCGAAGGGGCCGAGGGCATCGAAGGTACCAGAGGCATAACGTACTCTTTTGCGAAAAGCGTCGTGTTAAAATCGGGATGCATGTCGCAGGCAATTATCTCAGGACGAATTCCGGTCAGCTGCTGAAGCGTCTCAAAAGCTTCGGCATGGTAAGCCGCCGTCTGCAAATGCCTTGTGTTGCCGATATACTGCGACAAAAAGATATCGCCGTCTTTTGCAAATGACAGCGTGTTATTCATTTCGGCGCCGACGCCTGCGATACCAACGCCCTCCGGAGTCGAAAACGGCAGGCGAATTCTTTCGGGAACGAAACCGCGCGAACGCCTCAGAAAAATCGGCTCATCGTTGACGAATCGAATCACAGTGTCATCGGTTCTGTTTTGAATCGTTCGATTATGGAAAAGGAAATAATCAGCGATAGAGGAAAGTTTGAAGAAAGCGTCATCGTTGTCAATCACCATCGGCAATCCTGGAAGGTTGGCGGAAGTCATGACAACAACATCCGTTTTCAAATAATTGAACAAAACGTGATGAGCCGCCGAATAAGGAATCATGATTCCAAGATTATGAAGTTTCGGCGCAATCGACGGCGCAAGCGCATACGAGTCGGATTTATTGCAAACGACAATCGGGCGGCGTGCGTTTTCAAGAAAAGACAATTCTTTGCCGCTTTCGTGACGAATTAAAGTATGACTTTTTGCAGCGGCAGCGTTTCGAACCATGACGGCAAAGGGCTGCGCCGGCCGCTTCAAACGTTCACGCAGCAGGCGGACGGCCTCTTCATTGAAAGCGTCACAAACAAGATGAAAACCGCCGTCCCCTTTGAGCGCGACAATAAAACCGTCATCAATTGCTTTTGCCGCTTCTTTAAGCGCGTCGGTTCCGGATTTTAAAACAACTGTCTTTCTGATTGATTTTTCAGCATTTAAGCTGTAGCTTAAATCGCCTTCCGCATCCAAACAGTTTTCGGCAGCTTGCTCAAGCGTGTGAATCGGGCCGCATTTCGGGCAGCAAACCGGCTGCGCATGGTAGCGGCGGTCATTGACGTCCGCATATTCATTCAAACAGTCCTCACAAAGCGGAAAGTCTTCCATAACCGTATTTTTGCGGTCATAAGGCAGTTTTTTGACAGTTGTGTAGCGCGGACCGCAATTGGTACACACTGTAAACGGATACATGTACCTGCGATTGTCGGGCAGCTGCATATCGGATAAACAATCCGGACAAACAGCGGTGTCCGGCGGAATGATAGAATTTCCGGACTCGCCTTCAGAACTTTCCAAAATTAAAAAGCCGCTTGAGCCGAATTCGGCGCTGTTGAATTTCTCATCGAAAATATCAATTTCATCAATTCTTGAAAGCGGCGGACTTTTCATCTTCAAATCCGATAAAAAAGAATCCATATTCTCGGCGTTGCCTGCCGCCAAGATTTGAACCATATTTCCTGAATTAATGACAGAACCCGAAATCTGATTTTCAATTGCCGTCCGGTAAACAAAAGGGCGAAAGCCGACGCCTTGAACAACGCCTTTAATCAGAATTTTTTTGTAAACCGATGACATAGAAAACACATTAGCATTAAAGATAAGATTAAAACGCCTTATCCATCATTTTTTTGTTGATTTATCATTTAGCAAGTTGATGATTAAGCTGGCGGCTTTTTCATAAAACCACTCGTACGCCGGCGTTCTTTCAGTTCTTTTTTGTAGTCATTTCGTACTGCTGATTATTTCAAAAAATTCATCTGACAATGTCTTTTCGTCAATCTTTTCATTGATGCTGCTGAAAAACTTTTCCATTTCGGAAGTTGCCGGTTCATTAGATTGCAAGTCTGCGCACCAATACGAAATATTCAAATACTTCCCATCGGCCGACACGCCCGTTTGCCCTGAAACAAAACCCACTTGCTCGCCATTTGTCAAGAGAAAGTCTCTGTATTTCGTCATTTCTGCTTTCAAATCTTTCGAATTGACACCTTCTTTTGTTTTAAAGCGAAGAATTTCAATAAGGTTTGCTTTGTCCGTTTTCGGTAAATGCTCGTTGGGTACTTCAAAAAACTCATCAGACAATGTGCTTGGATCGATTTTCTTCACATTGCTGTCGAAAAGCGCTGATATTTTCGGATTTTGGTCTGCTTTTTCTCCTGCCGACTTGGGTGCTTCTAAATCTGCCCAACAAGTAATATCCGCGTATTGCCCGTCTGCCGAAACAGCGATCTCCCGCGAAATGAATCCTTTTTGCTGCGCAAGAAAACCGTCCCATTGCTTCATTTCAGCATTAAATTCTTCCCGATTGACGCCCTCATTTGTTCTAAAAAGAACGATTTCAATAATCGTTGTTTCGTTTATTTTCATTGTTTTTTACCTGCAAATTATCATTTCGGAAAATACATTAAAAATGGATTAAGTGAGATTAAAGATTAAGCTCCTCAAGAACCAAAGGAATTAAGCGGTCAATCGCCGCGGCAACGAGAGGACTCATTTCAGATGTTACATCTACGACATCGGGATGTTTTTGAATTTCAACGCCGTAAACAACGATTTCGGGAAGTCCCTGGACTTCGCGGGCGATTTTAAGAACAGTCGGAACAGAAACATCGTGAGACGACATCATTTTGCCGACATCATCGCCCTCTAAAAGGTCTTCGCCTTTAATTTTTAAAATCGCGCCGAGATTGTGATCGCTTTTCAGCGCGTCAATAATAATGATTTTATCAAAACCTTCTATAAAACAAAGCATATCCAAACCGGAAACGCCGGCATCCATAATATCGGCTTCTTTTAGACAGGTAAGCGCGTCGGCGGACAGCCCGGAAAAGAGCGGGTCCGATACAGACGCGCCGCCCTCCAACTTATCTTTCATCGCGGTCAATTTTTCAACTGTATGAATACCGACGCCGTCATCGCCCATCAATAAATTGCCGCAGCCTATAATCCGAATTGTTTTTTTAATCGTCATAATTAGTCAGCCGATTTTGAATTTAAATAAAAATGCAGGTCTTCGAAATGAAATGATCAATTGAATAAGAGGACTGCACAGATTGTATTAAACGTTTGTTTTTAAAAAAATTTTGGTCATTGGCCGGTCCGTTAGGAGCGGCCAATCATTTGCAAAATTTCATTGACAGAGGGAGGGCGGTTTGAGTTTGCAGGGGGAGGGTGGTTTGCGTTTGCAGAAGGAGGGCGTTGTTTGCTGAAAAATCGCTTCGCGATTTTTAGGCTTCGCCACGCGCGCGAGCTGCTCCGCTTTTCATTTTGATTTTTCAAAAACATACCCCGTTTTTCTTTATAAAAACAAGAGACATAGAATAGGAGTAAAAACGCAAAAAATAAAAAAAGACCACTTGGAGCTACGCTCCAAGTTTGGTCGCCCCTTCGGGCCGACCAAAAAAAGAAAAGGAAACAGAGGGTTTCCTTAAAATTTTCCTTTTCCTTTTCAAATATCATTAGTGTTCTTCTTCGTCGGTAACCTGAACGATCGGGCTGTCCAAATATTCTTTACCGTCTACGAAAATCGATCTCCAGTACATGAAGTTTTTAGAGCTGAATTGCAAAATAAACGCGTGGCAAATCAATTCGGCGATGAAGAAGTACGTCAAAGCCAAGTGAAGCCAGCGTGCAAACTGCAGACCATTCATGTTCAATATCGGGGAAATCCATCCGAAGATGATCAGGAGCCATTCTGCAATCGGAATACCGATGAAACTCCAGTCAACGGCGTAAATAACGATTCCCGTAATGACGATCAGGAAGATAGCCATACCTTCAACCACGATGAAAATTTTAAACAGCGGGTGAAGTTTCGTCTTGTAATGACCTGTCGCTTTGTTGTAAACCGTATACGGCGGATACTCCTTCTGCCTTCCGAAGAAGTTGAGAACCATGCCCTTCAAACGGCGGTAGTCCTCTATGTTGAAGAGATAGTTGTAGTAGAAGTGCTTGACAATGCCTTTAACGCCGCCTTCCTGCCAGCCGTGGGAAAGAATTCCGTACGGAACCAAAATCCAGTTGGTAGCGAGCAAAACGGGAACCATAAACATGTGCAAGAGGCGCGCGTTATGGTACGAGATAAGCTGCCCCCAGCCGAAATAGATGGCTAAGCCGGTAAAGATCAAAACCAACATGGCGATGGCGTGGAAAGTGTGCGTCCAGCGCTCAACCCAGTTGTAACGTTCTACGACGAGTTTGGTTTTCTGTACATTTGACATTTAGAAAACCTCCTTAGAGTAATTCGTAATCTCTCGGAGCATTCTTTCCTGTTGCGTCAATTGTGTGAACAGCACAAGCCATACACGGGTCATAGGAGCGGCCGACGTGGAAGATTGCGACAGGGTTCGTGAAATCCGCGCCGCCGATGTTGTCACAGCCTGAGACTGCATTGCCGACAAGCGCCTGTTCAACCGGACACGGAATTCCGTTTTCATCGCGCGGGCCCAAGTTCCATGTACTCGGAACAACGGCCTGGAAGTTCTGGATTTTTCCGGATCTGTTCGTGGTGATCCAGTGACCGAGTGCGCCTCTGGGAGCTTCCCACAGACCTGCGCCTCTGCTGTTTCTGCCTGCTCTCATGTCAAGCGGCTCTGCAAATCTCTTTGCGGGGTCAATGTCATCAAGGAAATCAGTGATTTTGTGGGCGATGACCGCGACTTCGTGCATACGGGCAAGCATTCTTGTGTAAACGTTTGCCGGAGACATGCCGTTTTCTGCAAAAGCCTGAGCAAGACCGGTAATAAGCGGATCCTGCGCAACAAGCATACGGGCAAGCGGGCCGACTTCTGCAGCATTGCCGTCGTAGCGCGGTGCTTTGAGCCAGGTATATTTTTCTGTCTGAGGTGCCTCAAAATTAATCTTGTCTGCATCAGCAATCGGAACAGTGGTTCCTTCATACGGGTGTTTGGGCGCCTCGTCTTCATAGAACGCGCGCGCAACGCTTTCCGTAATCTTGGATGCGTCGAGGTTTTCATACCTCATGTTGCTCGCACGAACAACACCGGATGTCATGAAGCGTTCGCCGGCCGGGCTTGATGGGTTGTAACCGTCTTTCGTGCTGTCATAGAAAGCGCCGTAGGACAAGAAGCAAATTTTGCTCGGGTCGCTGTAGCCGCCGAGTTTATCGAGTTTTAAGCTTGCCGGAAGACCGAGGATCTTTTCGCCGACAAGTTCGGAACCGAACGCTGCAAATAATTCGACATCTTTCCAGCCGTTTTCTCTGGAGAAGTTGTTGCCGGTAGACCTGTCAACGATGCTTGCAAGGTGGTCCGTCACGAACTTAACGGCTGCCTGCGGTGACCTGGCTTGAGCAGTGTTCTCAATCCATGTGTTGAGCGGCACACCGAGTGTGTAGTTCTGAACGAACTCCATGACTTTCAAGTAAAGCGCCGCGGCTTTTGTGATTTCACCAAGGTCGGGCGTACATGTGACACCGCCGGGGGCGATGCTGGCCGGGTGGGGCATTCTGCCCGCGAAAAGAGTAATTGCTTCATGAAGTCTCTTCTTTTCGGTAATCGCGCCCAAGTAGCTTGTACCGGCAGGGATATCCTGACCGTTCATTCTGTAGCTGATCGGCGCAAACCTGCCGAGAAGTTCTTTCCAGAGTGCGTCGCCCGTTGCGCCCAATCTAAGAGTTGAGCCGGTCAAAACGTCTCTGTATCTCGGGTTTGCCAAATCGGGACCGAATAAAACATAGATGTGCGTTGCATGACTTGCCATGAAGTTTGATGCCTGAATGAAGTTTCTGACTGCAAGCGCATTCTGCGGAACGCGGTCAGACACCTGATAAAGTTCTTCAAGTGCGTTTGTTGAAGTAATAGATTGTGAAATCGGGCAGACACCGCAGATTCTGGAAATGTGAAGGGAGGCGTCTCTCGGGTCTTTACCTTGAAGCATGCGTTCAAAACCGCGGAAAAGTGTACCGCCGCTCTGCGCGGATGTAATGATGCCGTTTGCATCGACTTCAGCAGAAACTCTCATGTGCCCTTCGATTCTTGTTAAGGGATCAACTGTAATTCTAACCATTCTCATCACTTCTCCTTGTTAACTCTGCGGACAGCGTGAACGCCGGCTGCAACGACTGCAGCGCCGATTGTAAGAGCTGCAACGGTTCCGATGTTAATGCCGAATAGAATGCCTGCGCTTTCTGTTTCCACATAGTAGGGCATGACGCCGTTGGGGTAAATCGGTTCAACACAAGCAATGCACGGGCCGCCGGCCTGCATACAAACACTGGTTCCGCTGTTCTTTTTTCGGAGTGCACAGTCTCCATGGGCATAAGGCGCTTTACAGCCGACTTTCCACAGGCATCCGCCTTCTGCGAATCTCACGTCGAGCACTCCGCGGTCATAAAAGCCGCGGCGCGGGCAGTTGTCGTGGATCGTGTGGGTCGGGGGATAAAAGACTTTGAGTCTGCCTTCTCTGTCCAAAACACCGCTCAGGTCGTTTAAGTCAATTCTGCCGAGAATAACGGCTGCCATGGTCAAGAAGAGCCAGTCGGGGTGCGCCGGGCATCCGGGCAGGTTAATAACGGGCTTGTCTCTGATGCCGAGATGAGCGTTCATGCCGCCTCTTCTTTGTTCGGTTTGGTTGACGCCCATAAAGTCGCAGTATCTCTTTGTAGCACTGTCTGTAACCGTAACGCCGCCGTAAGTTGCGCATGTACCGAGCGCGATGATTGCGTCTGCGTTCTTGGCAGCTTTAGAGTAAATGTCTTTGAAAGTGTGCGTTCCGATCATGTTGATTTTACCGGTTCCGTCCGGGCCGTTTCCAATAGCCCCTTCAACGACGAGGATATATCCGCCTGCTTTGACGAGTTCATCCAATAAGATTTCGACGTTTAACTCGGAGTTGCCGACCAATTCGCCGTCAACGAAAATCCCCTGCGGTGCCAAAAGTGTCTCGTGGAATGCCAAACTGACATTCAGTCTGGAAAGCGCGTCCACGAAGTCAGGACTGCTCGCATTTAACGCGGAAATGGTACACCCTGTACATTCTGCGCCGTGAAGCCAAAGAACCTTTGTTTCTGTAATTTCAGACATTGCTGCTGCAAGCTGATTTCCATAGAGTGAAACAAAAGAAGTGGCTCCGAGGGCAGCCACCGCCTTTAAGAAAGTACGGCGGTCAACCTTGAGAATATCAAGGTTTTTGAATTGTTCAATCATATTCAATTTTTCACTAGCCATTTGAAAACCCTCTACTGTAAACACTATAAAGTAGTAGCCTCAGACTATATTCCGTATGGTGTATATAAACGTTATCCACATCTTTAACTAAAAAACATGCAGGATTGCATCGAAAAATGACAAATTAAAAAACGATTTTTGCATATGTTGAACATCATTTTTAGAGCTGAAGGAAAAAATAAAGCGTTTTTTAAAAATATTTGATGTATTGAAGACATAATTCGAAATCGGTTAAGCCAATCTTTTAAAATAAAATAAGGAAATAACACAAGAATTATAATGATAAATAATGACAATAAAACGTCAATCGAATCATTTAAAATGACAAATTATGAAAGGATTCAAGAGAAATTCAATAATGATTCAGCGGATAATCAGCAGCATAATTAAGTTTCGAAAATAAGCAAAATGGGAAGAGGATGTCTGCAAAACAGCATTCTCGCCTGAATCGGCGTTTCAAGGACATAGATTTATTTATAGGATGAAAGAAACGACACAATCAAATTATTGTTTACCGCAGAACTTGCTGTTATTATATCGTATGAGAGGCGAAAAACATGTGTATTGCAATTCCCGGAAAAATTTCCAAAATAATTGACGAAAACAAAGCTGAAGTTGATTTCGGCGGCGTTTTCAGAGAAGTGAATTTAGATTTGCTCGGCGGCGCATCTGAAGTAAGTGTCGGCGACCACATTTTGGTTCATGTCGGCTATGCGATTTCAGTCATTACGGAAGAAGAAGCGCGTCTTACCCTTGAAGCATTTGAAGAGTTATTGGCTGCCAACGAAGCGCACGACAATGAAATCGGCGCATAACGCTCACGGGGAAAAAGATGACAAAGCAAGATCCGTTTGTTAAAAATCCGGTGGAAGTTCAGAAAAAGCTGATTGAACACATTGCAGCTTATCCGAAACCGGCTCGAATCATGCATATTTGCGGCACGCATGAGCGAACGGTTGCCAAATACGGCATCCGCAGCTTACTTCCGGATAGAATTGAAGTTCTCAGCGGTCCGGGCTGCCCTGTCTGCGTCACGCCGGATGATGATATTGATACCGCTGTTCTTTTGGCTAAAAAAGGATTTACTGTCGTGACATTCGGAGACATGCTCCGCGTTCCGGGAACAGAGGAAAGCTTATTTGACGCGCGCGCCGAAGGTGCCGATGTCCGCATGGTTTATTCAATTGACGACGCTGTCAAACTCGCCGCAGAAAATCCGGATAAAGAAATCGTTTTCTTTTCGATCGGTTTTGAAACAACCATTCCGACAACAGCCGCTGCCGTCCGCCGCGGTCTGCCGCCCAACTTTTCGATTTTTACATCGCTTAGATTAACGCCTCCCGCAATCAGTCTGCTTGTTCAGGACATCAATGTAGACGCGTTTATCGCGCCCGGCCACGTCGCTGTGATTACAGGGACCATCCCTTACGAAAATTTCGCAAAGAAAGGATATCCGTTTGCGGTTGCGGGCTTTGAGTCTTACGACATTTTACTCGGCATCAAAATGCTTTTGGATCAGCTCGCGGAAGGCACATCAAATGTTGAAAACGCTTACATGCGCGCCGTCAAAGTGGAAGGGAACCCGATTGCGATTAAGATAATGGAAGAAGTTTTCGATATCGTTGACACAGAATGGCGCGGCCTCGGAATTATTCCGGGATCAGGCTACCGTTTAAAAGAGAAATACAAAGAGCATGACGCGGCCGTCAAATTCAAAACCGCTTACGAAGACGATTTAAATAAACTGCGCGAAATCCGCAGCAAGAAAAAGAAGAATTGCATCTGCGCAGCGATTTTGACCGGAAAGGCGACGCCTGCTGACTGTCCGATGTTTGAAAAAGCGTGCAAGCCGACAAATCCGATCGGACCGTGCATGGTCAGTGATGAAGGCATGTGCCACAGCTGGTACAAATACTGCCGCAATTAAAGACGAGAAAAACAGACAAAAAGCAAACAAAAAACAGACAAAGGGAAAGCAGCGGAGGGCAAAATATGCATGAATATTCTTTGGCGATTGGCTTAATGGAAAGTGTTTTGAAGACAGCGGAAGACAATAACGCAAAAATCGTGAACCAGATCAGCGTTCGAGTCGGCCGAATTGCGCATGTCAATCCGGTTCAGCTTGAATTCAGTTTAAAATCCGTGAGTGAAGGAACGCTTGCAGAAAACGCTTCTTATTCGTTTGAATACATTGATCCGGAAATCAAATGCATCTGCGGCTATTTGGGAAAACCGGACGAACCGGAAGACGACTTGGATATGCTGGAATATTTAGTGTCACTTGCCTGTCCCCTTTGCGGCAAAAATGTTGAAGTCATCGGTGGAACGGAGCTGGTTGTCGAATCAATTGACATAGATTGAAAAAATTGACCGGTTAGATTAAGCTGCTAAGTCGAAAAATCATCTTGGAGCGAGGTAATAATGGAAAATACATTCGTCGCTAAAGTTGAACGCTTTGAACGAGAAAAGGGTTGGTACTATGTTTCTGTACCGACAGAATTAAGCAAGCCCCTCGAACATCTTGCAGACCGCGGATTGATTGCGGTGACAGCAAAAGTCGGTCATTCAAGTTGGCCGACATCGTTGCTGCCGATGGGTGACGGTACGCATTTTATCGCCTTACCCGCGAAAGTGCGCTTTAAAGAAAAGCTATCGCTCGGCGCGGAAGCTGAAGTTTCATTTGAAACAAGGACGAGAGAAAGCAAATAAGGAAGGCATGCCGTTATTAAAAACTGAAATTATTCAAATCATTAAATTGTAAATCATTAAAGTTTTTTCAAGATTTTATTAAAAATTCGGACTCCAGAATTAAAAACAGAAATAAAAACAAGAGGGATAAAATGTGGAATTATTTTTTGGCAACGGGACATATTATTAACATCGGTCATGATGTTTTTAAAGAAAACAGAAAGCTTGCAGATAAGAATCGTGAAATTCTCAAAAAGTCGGGTGTCTTCTCTGTTAACATTATGGGCGCGATCGGTTCCGGAAAAACGACCTTGATTGAAGAAGCGATTAAAGCGCTTGGTGAAAAATACAAAGTTGCGGCGATTGCGGGCGACGTGATTGCGGATATGGACGCTGCCCGCTTTGAAAAGCTTGGCGTTAAAACGATTCCGGCAAACACGGGAAAAGAATGCCATTTGGACGCGCATATCGTCAATAATCTGCTCAAAAAAGATGATTTGAACGGCTATGATATTTTATTCATTGAAAATGTCGGTAACCTGATTTGCCCGTCCGACTTTGACCTCGGCGAAGACATGAAAATCGTCGTTGTCAGTGTCAGCGAAGGTGATGACATCGTTTTAAAGCATCCGGTTATTTTCAAAACGTCTGATTTGGCTGTCATCAACAAGATTGATATTGCTGACGCGGTCGGCGTCAATCCCGAAACGATGGTTCGCGACGCCAAATCATTGAATGATAAAATTCAAATTCTTTTAACATCCAAAAAGCAGGAAGAGACCGTGGATGTTTGGGTCAAAACAATTGAAAACGCAATGCTTGAAAAGAAAAGCAGAAAATGAAGATAAATTCGACCTCCACGGAAACAAATGTTTAGTTTCCGAAGAGGTCTATTCAAAAAGGATTCAAATAATAAAACATCCTAATAGACTATTCATACGAACAGGAACCGGAGGCGAAAAAAAATGGCAAAAGAAAATAAAATTTCGATGGAGCACGGCGCGGGCGGCCAGCTCATGCAGGCTCTGATCGGCGATGTTATTTTAAAAAACTTGACGAACACGAAAGCCGGTTCCGTCGGGTTGGATTCATTGGATGACGGCGCGACAATTGAACTTGATCGCGATTTTTTGAATAAAAATCAAACCGCTGAACTCGTGATGACAACCGACAGCCATGTTGTGAAGCCGATTTTTTTCCCGGGCGGCGACATCGGAAAAGTTTCCATCTGCGGCGCAATTAATGATTTGGCTGTCATGGGCGCGCGTCCGCTTGCGGTCAGCTGCGGCATGATTATCCCGGAAGGTTTCAGCATTACAGATTTGGAAAAAGTCGTCAAATCCATGAACGCTGCTCTTTTGGAAATCGGTGTTCCGCTGATTACGGGAGATACAAAGACTGTTGAAGGAACAGCGCTTGATTCGATTATGATTAATATCGCGGCAATCGGCATCTGTGACAAACCTGTTCGTGATTGCGGTCTTCAAATCGGCGACAAAATGATCATTTCGGGTTATATTGCCGACCACGGAATGGCGCTTCTCACCAAACGCGAAGGTTTTGAATTCAATTCGGATTTAGAATCCGATACGGCGCCGCTCTGGAAAATGATTGAGCCGATTTTATCTGTTCAAACCGCGGCCGGCGAGCGGGCGGTGACCGCCATGAAAGATCCGACACGCGGCGGTGTTGCCGATTCGCTCAATGAGATGGCGCAGAAAAGCAATGTCGGCATTCGTATTTATGAAGAAAAGCTTCCGATCCGGGAAGCGGTTTTGACATCCTGTGAAATGTTGGGCTTAGATCCTTTGGAAATCGCTAATGAAGGAAAAGCCGTCATCGGCGTTCGGCCAGAATGCGCAGAAGCTGTTCTGAAACTTCTGCAAAATCACCCGTACGGCAAAGATGCGGAAATTATCGGCGAAGTGACGGAAGAGAAGCCGGGAAAAGTGATATTGGTATCGGAACTCGGAAGCACGCGATATGTTGATGTGCCGACAGGAGACCCGATTCCGCGTGTATGCTGAACCGAAAAAGAGATGTAAAAAGGAAAGGAAGAAATATAAATGTCAGAAGTTGAAAAGAAGAAAAAACAATATATTTTCATCTATGCGACATTTCCGTCCAAAAAGATGGTTTTGTCCATTGCCGAAAAAATGATTGAAAAGAAATTGATTGTCTGCGCCAACATCAGAGAGCATGACGCGATTTATTCGTGGAACAAACGCCTGTTTGAAGAAAAAGAATTCGGCGTGTTTTTCAAAACAAGAGAAGACAAATGGAAAAAGGCGAAAGCTTTCATTTTGAAGAAACATCCGTATGAAACGCCCGTTATTTTGAAACTGAGAATCAGAGATTACAATCCGGGCTTCGAAAAATGGATGGATGAAAGTTTGGATAACTGATTTTTACAACTTATTAGGAAAGCGGCAGGCGTCGCTTTTCACTTTTACCTTTTGTAAAAACGAATATTTTTTTTCTTTTCCTTGATTTCTTTTTTGATGTTTTAATCATATGACATTTACATATTGAAAATGGAAAAAGCACTGTTCGGGTTGAAAGCTGACAAGAAAAAATGAAGCGGCTCGCGCGTGGAGGCAGTTGCTGTTGGCGCAGCAGAAACCTGTAGGTAAAGGCGACCATGTTCGCGGCAGCGAACGGATGTGTAAAAACAAGCAGGTGCACGCAGCAGCGCAAACAGCAGATGCAAGCGACAATCAAAATGACGGGTGTCAATAAAAATTGAAGATATTCTATCAAATAACTCGACAAAAATAATCAACAAAAACAAAACGGTTTTAATCCACATCTGCATTTAATCAAAAACTTTAATCAAATATTTTAAAAATTTTAATCAAAAACATTCATTTTTCCGGATTTCAGGTGATTTGTTTGCAAACAACGACACAACTTCTGATTCTTGCCTTTTTCATCTATTGGGCCATTGTTTATTGGCTGAAAAAAAGAGGCACATTGGCTAAATACAATATTTCGGCGTTCGGCCCGATTTTAATGATTGAAACTTCAAGAGGCCTTGATTTAGTCGATAAGATTGCTCGCCCGAAGCGATTTTGGAGATTGTTTGCAAATATCGGCATTGTATTGATGTTCGCCGGCATGATTTTCATGTTCTCGCTTATTGTCTTATCCGATATCGCTTTGATTCGGATGATATTGAGCGGAACGGTGATGGAACCAAACGAATACACCGAAATCCAAAATATCTTCCTGATTCCGGGCGTGAACCAATTCATCCCGCTTGTCTGGGGCGCAATTGCGCTTATCATTGCCATTTTCATTCATGAAATGATGCATTCGGTACTCGCGCGCGTTGAAGACGTTAAGGTTCATTCCGTCGGAGTCATCGCCGCGCTGTTTCCAATCGGCGGATTTGCGAAGATTGACACCGATCAGCTTTACGGCGATGAACTGGATATTTTAGACAAGCCAAAGAGCGAGGCTGAATCCGGTTATAATAGTTTTGATGATTTGACGGCATCCATTGAAGAAATTCGTGAACATGAGCGTTTGAAAATGGAACAAGCCGCTCATGAGAAAGAGTCGGCTGAAAAAATGCAGGCTGCCGCTGAAAGAAAATCCGAAAAGTTTGAAAAGAAAACGAAAGAAGGGGCAAAAGCCGCGACCAAAACACAGCGTTCCCGCATCTTGGCCGCAGGCGTTATGTCAAATTTTGTCGTTGCGCTTATTGCCGCCGCCCTCTTTTTTGGTCCTGTTGTCGGCGCGATGTCACCGATCGGTACGCTTCAGATTATGGATTTAGACAATTCGGCTGTTTCATCCGGATTAACAAAAGAAATGATTTTAATCGACATTAACGGCCAAAAAGTAACGAATGCGGAAGATGTCAATCGAGCGCTTGCGGATGTGACGCCCGGTGAATACGTGACGGTTCGTGCTTCGTTTGATCGGATAGCTGAAAATTTCACAATTCTAACAAGCGCGCCAGCCGAAAATATCAATTACGCCGGAATTTTGGTTTCAGCTGTTCAGCCGGGGTCGCCCGCGGAAGCCGCCGGGCTGCAGCCGAATTCGCTGATTTTTAAAATCAACGGCGAATATGTGACTGATGCAGAACACTTTGCAGCGGCAATGAATGAAAAGAGTCCCGGAGACGTTGTCGTTTTTACAGTTAAAGAATTTAATGAAGACGGTTCTGTCACTGAAATTAAAGATATTACCGTCACGCTTGGTGAAGCGCCCAGCAATGAGTCAAGAGCATTTATCGGCATCTTTTATTCAGGCGGTCCGCTCAATATCGGTCTCTTAGGAATTTCTGTCGGCGTATTCAATTCAGCCGGTTATCTCGAATTCTTAAAGACGCTTCCGTCAATGCTTTATTCGTTTGATATTTCAAACCCGAGAGAGTCCGTTTCAACAATTTGGGGCGCTTGGCTTCTTGTTATGATGATGCCGTTTTTAAGTGTTCTCGGAGAAGGATTCGGCGGCTTTTCGGGTACGATGATGCAGTTCTTCGAGCCTGTCGGATGGGCTGAACCCCTCGGAATCGGCATTTTCTGGATCGCGAACCTGCTTTATTGGATTGCCTGGCTGAACTTTTATGTCGGTCTTTTCAACTGCCTGCCTGCGCTTCCCCTTGATGGCGGTCACATGTTCCGGACATATTTCGTTAAAATTGCGGAAAAGCTCAAAATGAATTCAAAAAGGGCGGTGCGGCTCTCTTTCAGAGTGACCACATACATGACAGCTTTTATTTTCCTGTCATTTGTGATGATGTTTACATGGCCGCATATCGGTTCATTCGTTCTCGGCCTTTTCGGTTAATTTGAATAAATCTCAGCTTGTTTCGGCGGCTGCAAAAACTATAAAATCAAAGACACCGTCTTTGAGCCCGATATTTTTTAAAAAGGGCCTATAGGGTAGCGGATATCCTGACGGACTTCGAAACAATAAAGTTGTGAAGACATCCGTCGACTTGCGTTCGAATCGCAATAGGCCCGTACTCAGGAACAAATGCGAACTCTCCCCGATGCTTTTTTGTTGAGGAGGCGTTCGCTTTTTACTGAAAAATCAATTCGTGATTTTGAGCGGCTACCGCCGCGTGCAGGCTTCTCTGCTTTTCATTTTTATGAGCCAATATCAAATCCGGTTTTTGACTCCAATCTTCATCTGATTTAAAGCAATGTTTTTAAAAAAGTTCCAAACAGCTTCGCCATTTTCAGCGAATGTTTAGAGAGGACGAGTTTCTGAATCAAAACGGATGGATGGTCCATGTCACCGTATTCGGTAATCAAATCCAAAATTTCGGGATCATTCAGTGCATCAAAAACTTTGTTCATTTCTTCATCGGTCAGCTTCATTCTGTAATTGTGAGCGCGCATGCCGATGTCAAATTCCTTCCCGAGTTCTTTTTTCCAGCGCTTTTCGTATTCGGACATTTTCTTCTCGGAAAAATCATTTTCAGCGATCGCCTCTGCTGCAACAATTGCTGCAATTTTGGCCGCCACCGCTCCTGTGTAAATGCCGCCGCCTGAGACAGGTTTGCATTGGCCGGCAGCGTCGCCGACGACCATTAAGCCGGAAGCATAAGTTTTTTTCATCGGACCGATCGGGATGCCGCCGACAACAAAATCAGAATATCCCGACTGTATTTTTTCTGAGATGACAGGATTTGTCAGAAGATTGTCCAAATAAGCAACTGCATAAGCGGCTGCAAAATCTTCCGATGACTTTTTCTCAAGCTTTTCCGACAACTTCTGAACTGATTCCGGATCAACAGCGAGCCCGATTCTCGAAATATTTTCAGAAACAGGGATTGACCACGCGAAAAAGCCGGGCGCTTCTCCGCCGACGAACATTTCAACGAATTCTTTATCTTCCGTTCGGTAATTCGCTTCAATTTGAATTCCCGAAAGCACTTTTTCGCAAGGTGAAAGACCCGCAAATTTTGAAACGCTGCTTCGAACACCATCGGCCGCAATAATAACTTTGGCATAAAACGTTTTTAAAACACCTGCGTGAAGAACTTCAAGGGCTTTGTATTTCATGCCGCTCATGTTACCCGAATCATCAGCGAAAACAGCATCTTTTAAACCGACGGCCTGCGCTTTCATTAAATATTCCGCGCCGGCGTTTGCCGCCATTTCCGCCGCTTTTCGATCAAACATTTTTCTGGAAACAACATAAGCTTTCGTTTCTTTGCCGACGATTTTGAGCTGTTTTCCGGACGGCGGATAGACTTTCGCGCCTTTCACGGAATTATAAACAAAAGAAGAATTCGGATCAATGTCTGTTTCCCGCAGGGCAGCGACGCTGAGAAGGCCGGCGCATTGAACGGGTGATCCGATGCTTGCGTTTTCTTCAACCACCAAAACGCGCTCAATTCCGTTTAATTTTGCATAACGGGCAGCGGTTGACCCGATCGGGCCGCCGCCGACAACAATCACATCATAAGTCGTGTTGGAAATCAAAACTATTTCCTCTTCTGTTTATTTCGGCTGCTTATGTTCAGGCAGATACGGAAGCGGCATTGTGTTGACTAAAAGAGTGCTGTTCACGTATTTCGCGCGTTCCAAAAGCAATTCTTTGCCGTTTTGTGTCAGCGCAATCAGCGGAACGGAGGTGCCGACCTGAAGCAGCGGCTTGACTTCTCTCAGGCATTTTGAAGCGCAAAGCGTAATAATATCCGCGTTTTCCGCCATCATTTTTGATTCATCTCTTGAAAGTCCTGTTGTATGAACGCCGATAATCGTAAAAGAAACACCGCTTAATTCTTTTTCATAATTTCTGATGGCCGCCGCGGTCTCAGCGCTTGTCGTTGTGACGGCGATTTTTTTGAAATTCATTTCCGCCGCCTTTTTCGCGCCTGCCAAAGAGTCAATGACAGCCGTTTTTTCATCCAAAACGATGCCGTTTCGATTTTTGATCTTTTGAATCGTTTCGGGGATCGGAGATGTTTCAACAAGCCCGGACATTCTTGCGCCCATGCCTTGAACAAGCGACGGATTATTTGTAATCACTGTTCCCGCGCCGTCGCAGACGCTGACGGACGCGTCAATGATGCCGTGTGAAAGTCCCGACATCATTGTTTCAGACGCGCCGAAGCCGACAAAATCTTCAAAATCATCCAACAGGCGATTCGGCGTGAACAAACCGAATTTCTCAATGCGGAACTCCATGTTTTCTTTAATCTTTTCGGGCGTAATTTCTTTTATGCCGCGCGCTTTTTCAAAAAGGGGGCACCGCTTAATTTCAGGCTCGGCGACTTCAATGACTTTGCCGTTTTCAATGACAACACGGGCATTCCCGACCATTTCCATAACATGACGCATAAATTTCACCAAACGTTTGAAGCATAAATTCGATTAATAAAATTCGACCCACAATTTCGACCATAAAATTTCATAATAACATCATGTTCATTAAATTAAAATTCTTTTAGCAGATAATTCCAACTCAATAACAATTTATCATTTTAAAAATGTTTCCACGCGTTTTGTTTTTTAAAATTGATTGAAGATGTTTGCATTGTGCTTGAAAAACAAGGCGCAAAATATTAAATGCTGTAATGCTGTACCCCAAAAATAGAAATGTGCGAATCATTTTATAACTTGTATTTTATTTGATTAAACTAAATTTAAACTTTAAATTTTTAAACCTTAAATTCAAAGCCGCTCCGTTTTAGAGGAATATAATTATGAAATACGCAGAACGAATTGTAACGCTTCCGCCTTATCTTTTTGCTTCGATTGACGAATCCAAACAAGCATTGATTGCTAAGGGCGTTGATGTCATCGACCTCGGTGTCGGCGACCCTGACAGACCGACGCCGAAGCATATTGTTGACTCTATGGTACAGGCTGTAGCGGACCCGAAAAACCACCGATATCCGTCTTATACCGGCTTGCTTGCATTCAGAGAAGCTGCCGCAAAATGGTGTAAAGACATGCGTGGTTTGGACTTTGACCCGAAAACGCAGGTTCTGTCTCTCATCGGCTCAAAAGAAGGCGTTGCTCACGTTCCATTGGCGTTTGTGAACCCCGGAGACGTTGTTCTCTGCCCGAACCCCGGCTATCCGGTTTACGCAATCGGCACAAAATTTGCGGGCGGCGTTCCTTACGACATGCCGCTTCGTGTGGAAAACGATTTCCTGCCGGACTATGAAGCCATCCCGAAAGACGTTCTCAAAAAGACAAAAATGATGTTCCTCAACTATCCGAACAACCCGACGGGCGCGATTGCCGATAAAAAATTCTTTGAAGAAACCGTTGAGTTCGCTAAAGAAAATGACATTCTTGTCGTTCACGACAATGCTTATTCTGAAATGGTTTATGACAGCTACAAAGCGCCGAGCTTTCTTGAAGTGGACGGCGCAATGGATGTCGGCATTGAGCTTTATTCCATGTCTAAAACCTATAACATGACCGGCTGGCGTCTTGCATTTGCCGTCGGCAACAAAGAAATGATTGCCGGATTCGGCAAGGTCAAAGCGAACATCGACTCGGGCGTTTTTGATGCCGTCCAGCGCGCGGGAATTACCGCGCTGACCTCTTCTCAGCAGTGCGTTGTTGATATGTGCAAGGTCTATCAGGAAAGACGTGATGTTCTTGTCAAAGGTCTCGCTTCCGTCGGTTTGGAAGTGAAGCCCAACAAAGCGACTTTCTACCTCTGGTGCCCGGTTCCCGAAGGTACCAACTCCATGGACTTTGCCAAGCTCCTTTTGGAAGAGGCCGGAATTGTCGCAACGCCGGGTGTCGGGTTCGGCAGCGTCGGTGAAGGATACATTCGCTTTGCGCTCACCAAAGAAGTTGACCGCATCAACGAAGCGGTTGCCAGAATGGATAAAATCCGTTCCAAGATTTAATTTAAATAAGAGCGGTCGGAGCTTTGCCTGATTCTCTTTCTTTATTTTTACTTTTCATTTTATTGTTCATCTACGATTGATTTATTTGTGATTTGCAGCCATGTATCAGAAAGCGCATTTTCATTATAAGCAGACGATTGCAACGATTTTGGCGGATAAAGCTGAATTCATTGAAATCGCGAAAGAAGAAATTCTCAAAAGCCGCCTGATTATTGAAAATTATATCGCGCAGAATCCTTTTTTTGAAGTGACGCTCGAAGGTTATGATCTCGATGAAAACGCGCCGCCGCTGATTCAAAAAATGATTGAGGCCGGCAATATGTTTGATATCGGCCCGATGAGTACCGTCGCTGGAACGATTGCCGGGGCTGCCGTTGAAAAAATGAAAGACTGCGGCGCGTCTTTTGCGCTTGTCGATAACGGCGGAGACATGGCAATTTATAACAAAGGAAACAAGCCGACAGTCGTCGGCGTTTATGCCGGAACCGGAAGCATCTCAAATCTCGGCTTTTCAATTCCCCCTTCCGAAGACATTCTCGGAATCTGCACATCATCGGGAACGGTCGGCCCGTCCATCAGTTTCGGAAAAGCGGACGCTGCAATTATCTTTTCAAAAAATCCCTCTCTTGCCGATTCGGCGGCGACGGCGCTTGGAAACGCGCTTAAAGAGACGGGCGCCGAAAATATCGAAAAAGCGCTCTTAGTCGTTTCAAATGTTGAAGGCGTTGATGGGGCGGTTTTAATTCAAGGCGGTGACATCGGTTTTGTCGGAAATGTCCCGAAATTGGTTAAAGCGAATGTCGATTACGATATTATTACAAAAGGGTAAACCGTTTCTTTCTTTGTTTTTTTGAAAAAAGCGCCCCTCTTTTCGTTTTTGTTTTTTAAAATTTGTGCGGCTCGCACGCGGCGGCAGCCGTAAAAAAATGCTCGCCTCGCTCACGGTTTTTACAAATACTCTCTCGGATCAACGATCTCCCCTTTCAATGCCGCCGCCGCAACACTTGCGGGCGATGCCAGGTAAATAAATCCGCCTTTCCCCATCCTTCCTTTAAAGTTGCGGTTGGCTGTTGAAATGCAGTTTTCGCCCTCGGCAATAATTCCCTGATGCGCGCCGAGGCACGGGCCGCAGCCGGGCGTAATGAAGCTGACGCCCGCTTTAAGAAGCGTTTCATAAATGCCGCTTTGAACCGCCTCCAGAAGAACCGTTCGTGAAGCAGGAGCCGCAATCGTCCGAACGGCAACTTTTCTGCCTTTCAAAATATCAGCGGCAACGGCCAAATCTTCCAATCTTCCATTCGTACAAGTGCCGAGGAAAGCCTGGTCAATATGTATTCCTGCCGCTTTGTTGATGGGGACGACATTGTCCACTTCATGCGGACAGGCAACCTGCGGCTCAATGTCATCCGCGCGGTAAGTGACTTCTTGGCAGTAAACCGCGTTTTCATCCGCGTAAATCGGCTCAAATTCGGCTTGTGAACGATCTTTCAAAAATTCAAAAGTTTTCTCATCCGGCGGAACGATGCCGGCTTTTGCGCCCATCTCAATCGCCATATTACAAAGCGTCATTCTTCCGGAAACTGATAAATTTGTAATTGTGTCACCGTAAAATTCAACAGTTCTGTAAGTTGCGCCGGCGATTCCGGTTTTGCCGATTAAATAAAGCGTTAAATCTTTCGCGTAAACGCCGTTATTCAAAGTGCCGTCAACTGTCATTTTGATTGTTTCGGGAACTTTAAACCAAAGCTTTCCGGTCGCAAAAATTTCAGCCATATCGGTTGCCCCAACGCCTGTTCCAAAGGCGCCGAAAGCACCGTACGTACAGGAATGAGAATCGGCGCCGACAATTAATTTGCCGGGAAGCGCAAAACCCTGTTCAGGCAGAACCTGATGACAAATTCCTTCGCCGCCCTCATAAAA
>JAIRKA010000026.1 GCA_031260345.1 Methanosarcinales archaeon | reverse complement strand
GAATTGTGAAACGATGTCTGCGAGCTCTCCCATCCTTCTGTCGCCGAGGCGCTGAGCGGAAGCGCGGTCAAGCCAGGGGATTTGATCAAATGAAAGTTCATCAATGTCTTCTTCGAAATTTCCGGGTTCAATGGTAATGAGTCTTGTATACGCGTCGGCATGGAAAATCGGGCTTGAACCGATCGTTCCGACAATGACGATCACGAACAGCAAACCTGCGATATAAAGCGGGGCTCTTTGTTTGGATTGCTTTTTTTTGGCGAGATATGGATCTCTCTCAACATTGGTATAATCATCACCGTCGCTTTCGCTCGTGAAAACAACGCGGCCGTTTTCATCAACAGTGCGCTTGATCATACCCCGCATGCTCAAAAGCATGTAAATCGCATAGTAAACAACTGCGATTGTGATTAAAAAGAAATACAAGTCGGTTGATTGAATATTAAGGGCGGGCAGCGTGAAATAGAAATATAACGCGGCAAAAACAGCCGTTAATACCAAACTGATGATGACTCGCATTTGCTGATTCATCTTTTTCATTTTTGTTCTCCGTTTAGGTTTTAGGTTAATTTGGGTTATGTTTGTGATTTAAATCAAATTGATTGATTCATATTGATAACGCTTTATGTTTCAGACATAATATAAAACGAATGCTCTGTTTTGTCTTTTCAGAGAACAATTATTAAAGAATTGTCATTTTGATTGGAGCGATTTTTTAGATATATAACAGTATTGCATTTAGTTTTAATACGAAAATGAAGTAATGAATTTGAATGGGATGAACAGGTTTTGATTTGCAGTTTCTCGCAGAACAGATGACTGCCCAAAAACGATAGAAATATAAATATTTCAGATTTCTTTTATGAGACATTATTTTTATGATACTAATTTCACTTTACGAAAACCAATTTCACTTCATGAAATCCAACAAAAACAAAACGAGTTGATATAAGATGCGCGCCTCTCAAAAGTCAAATTCAAAGAAGAAATTTGATGATAATCCTTATTTTGAAGGTTCGGGTACCGAATTCGCCCGCGAGGTTGTTTTAAAACCGGCAGGGTATCCCCTCATCGGCCTTATTGATGATGATCCGTTTATTGATGACACGGATTTGTTTGAGGCTTATATCCGTGACCAGTGGGAAGGATGGGAAGTTGAGGAGGGTATGTATCTTTTCGACCGTGAATTGTTCAAAGGGTTTGCTTACCGTGTCGTTTCGGTTGACCCTGAAGGCTTTGCCATCGGCCCTGAGACGAAAGTACTGATTGCGCCGTCCAACGCCAAGCCTGAATTTGCTGAAAAACTGCCGGAAACATGTATTTCTTTTGATGAAATTATCGGGCAGGAGGCTGCAAAAAAGAAATGTCGTTTGATTGAGCGTTATTTGGAAGCGCCCGAAACTTTCGGCAAATGGGCGCCGAGAAATATATTGTTCCACGGCCCGTCCGGAACGGGCAAAACGATGCTTGCAAAAGCGCTTGCCTGCAAAGCGAATGTTCCGCTGATCCCTGTGAAAGCGACGCAGCTCATCGGTGAATTTGTCGGCGAAGGCGCGCGCCAGATCCATGAATTATACGAGCGCGCGGAAGACATGGCACCGTGCATTATTTTTATTGATGAGATTGACGCGATTGCGCTTGACCGCAAATATCAGGAGCTTCGCGGCGATGTTGTTGAAATCGTCAACGCTTTGATTACGGAAATGGACGGTTTGTCCGAGAGGAAAGGCGTTTGTACGATCGGCTCAACGAACAGAATGCAATCACTCGACTCCGCCGTCAGAAGCCGTTTCGAAGAGGAAATCGGATTTGTTCTGCCAAATGCCGATGAAACGGAGCAGATTCTGCGGACGAATTTAGAAACATTTCCGTTGCCCGTTGACTCGGCTTTGAATGTAAAACGCTTTGCAAAAGAAGCAGCCGGTCTTTCCGGAAGAGATTTGGTTCACAAAGTTTTGAAAACGGCGCTTCACCGCGCAATTATTGAAGATGAAGCGTATGTGAAAGCGGACTATTTCGAGCAGGCGCTTGCTGAATTGAAAAAGACCGGATCCGGCGATGACTGTCAGCAATTCTATGCTTGAGCGGTCAGCGAGGGTGAATTGTTTGACTGTCATTTGACCGTCATTCTTTTTATTTTTGAAGCCGTTCTGATAAATCCAAATAATTTTGATACATTTTTGAAATTGAAGTCATATAAATCAAAAACCGAAAAGGAAGGAAAAATTATGGAAACCGGTGTTGAAATTTTAGAAACGGACAGATTTGACTGCCTTGTCATTAACGTCATCAAGACGATGACATACCAGGGCGTTACGATTGAAGAGCCGTTTTCCAAAGGCCGCGTTTATTTCGGCAAAGTTCCGGCAGACGCTGATATTGAAGTCGGCGATGTTTTGTTCATCGGCGCAAAGCCGCTCGGCGAAGAAAAAGACCATGGCAGTATGGAAGTTTATCTTTATGATGATGAAGATAATAAATTGGCTTGGACTTTAATTTATTGATTTTTTTGAGGCTCCGCTGCGCGCGTGAGTTGCTCCATTTTTTTAATATTTATTCTTCCCCCTCTCCTCTCTGTTTTTTAATTTTCATTTTAGCCGCTCTCTGTTTTTATTATTTTTCTAAGAAATAAAAGTAAACCTCCTTAAAGAGGCAGATTTTGAAGCAAAACTGAAACATCTTTTTTTTCTAAACTTAAAATAAAAAACGAACGCCCGATAAAACCAAGATATCGTAAGAAATCAAAAATAGAAGCAGCTCAAAAACAGATAAACGTATTTAAACGGACTTAAAAAAAATAGAAACAACCGCTGCAAGCAGCGGCTTATACCTTTTACTTTCCTTCTTCCTCTTTCCGTCTCCACACGAAAATGAAAGCACCCAATGCGATCAGGAATATTAAGACAATACTTGGGATCGGTGTACTTTCTTCGGGGAGTTCGTAGCCCGGGTCGGACGGATCTTCGGGGATCTCGTAACCCGGGTCTGACGGTGGTTCAGGGGGAACGCTTTCTTCAGGATTGACAACGGTTGCATTGCCTGTGCCGCTTCCACCGCCGGATGGGGGGACGCTGCCGTCGGAGTCAAAGACCCAGACAGCATACAGGTTGGTGTTGGCAGCGACCGTGAAAGGAGCACCGGCGTACACGATGTCGGCCGGAAGGGTGTCGGCCGCTTCAAGGATGCTTGTCTGGGTCTGGCTCCACCCGATGAACAGGACAGTGCCGTCAGCGTGTGTCGGCGCGGTTGTCGGACCGGAAGCGAGCGTGACACT
>JAIRKA010000083.1 GCA_031260345.1 Methanosarcinales archaeon | reverse complement strand
CTCGAATCTTTCCAACGCTTCTGATTAATCGTTTCCATGATACTTTCCATGATATTCACCTGAATGAAAAAGTCAATGCTTCTTTTAATATTTCTAATGTTTTTGAATCAGCCTTTTGGGTCAGCTGTTCAATGTAAATTTTGCTGCTTTGAATTGCAGCTCCTTTCGGGGCTTTAAGCAAAAGAATATTGCCGATTTCGATTCCTTCGCCGATTCCGGCAGCAGTTTTTAGAATCATCTCGCCCGACAAAGAATCCGGCAGGATAAGAAAATTCGCTTCTTTGACAGCGTCTTCGATTAAAATTGTGTAATGCTTCGCCGAAATCCCGACAGCTGCGAGTTTCTTTACAAGCGCTTCGGCATCTGTGATTGTTTGATCAACAGCCCTATTGCGGCCGAGGTCTCCCGCGCGCCCGCCTGAAATGATACCGACTTCGGGCTTGATTCCGAGATTTTGAATCAGCGGCAGTCCGGCTTTGACGCAAAACTCCAAGTCTTCTAAACCGGAATTCATATCAGGTCCGGCCGGCGCAGTAAAGAGAAGCTTCCCTTTGGCCGTTAAAAAAACAGAAAGACGGAAGATTTTTTCGGCGCCCGTTTCTCTTTTAATTTGATTGTAAACATCAGCTGACGGGCGGCTTTCGAGAAGAATAATTTGATCGGCTGCGGCAGAAAGAGCGGCAGAAGAATTATTTTCGGATAAAACGGGAAATAAAGAGCAAGCAGAAATCATTGTATCATTGCCGAAATTAGGATTGCTTAAATTTTGAAATTTGACCGGTCCGAAGGAGCGGTCAATCAATTACAATTTTTGTTTTTATTTTTTGAAGGATTTTTGAAACATTAGTACTTTCACTCTTTATACAAAGCATTAATTAATATACTTATCATAGTTTGAAAGGATTTCTATGACAGTTGACATGAAACAATATTTGGGCGATTTTATCAAAGCAAACGGTCTTTTAAAAAATGAAACACCGGTTTTACCGGACTGCACTGTCAATCCGGAAGCAATCAAAGTGATGATGATTAATGAAGTTTCGCCGAAAATCCCCGCGGATGATTTTTATGCGGAGGGAGCGCCTGATTATATGACAACAACAAAAATGCTTTTTAAATCGGCAGGAATTGAGATTGCAAACGGCTCGGATTTGCTCGCGCTCGGCATTTATGTAACAAACGCCGTTAAAACGCCGAAAACGGAATACACGATTGAAACGGAAACGATTTTGGAGCACGCCGTTGTTTTGGAAAAAGAATTTGATTTGTTCCCGAATTTGAAAGCGGTGATGCTGATGGGCGACGTTGCTAAAAAATCATTTAACGCGATTGCCAAAAAAAAGACAAAAAAAGCCGTCATACCAACGGGCTCGACTTACAAATTGAGGGTAGAAAAGTTTTATTACGGCGATATCCGCGTCTTTCCGTCTTACATCATGACCGGCGGCAATATTCTCATTGAAAAGTCAAAAGCTGCCATGATTGCCGAAGATTTGATTGAAATGAAGGCATTGTTATAAAAACGATAATTGCTTCTGTATTTCATCTGTTATAATTGATTTAAACTTTATTTACTTTGACGCATCTTGAATTGGAACGACATTTTTGAAATCGTGCCGGAAGAAAAACCTAAGAATATGTTTTAGCCGGAATATTTTTAAAAAAATCATAGGTGATTATAAGCATGGATGACCAAACCTATAATTCGGTAGTTAGTTTCATTTGGGGTATTGCCAACATTAGGGCATTAGAAGCTGAAATCGAAGAGCTTTTGGATGAGGTGCCAGACGTATGAGAAAAAGAGGGGATTTCATCATTCTGTTCAAAACGGATGATGAAAAAATAGCTGTTGACGCGCGGTTTGACGAGGAAACGGCTTGGCTGTCGCTTGACCAAATGGCTGAACTTTTTGAACGAGACAAATCAACCATATCACGCCACATAAAAAATGTGTTTGACGAGGGAGAATTGGAATTAACATCAACTGTTGCAAAATTTGCAACGGTTCAAAACGAAGGTGACAGAGAGGTTACAAGGCAGATTGATTATTACAGCCTCGACGTAATCATTTCCATCGGCTATCGCGTAAAATCACAGCGCGGAGTTCAATTTCGCCAATGGGCGACTAAAAGACTCAATGAGTACATACGCAAAGGTTTTACGCTTGACGATGAACGTTTGAAAAATGGCGGCGGACGTTATTTCCGTGAACTTTTGCAACGCATTCGCGATATTCGCTCATCAGAAAGAAACCTGTGGCAACAGGTGACGGATATTTACGCCACCTCCATCGACTATGACCCACGTTCCGATTATTCACAGGAATTTTTTGCTGCCGTGCAAAACAAAATGCACTATGCTGCACATAAACACACGGCTGCCGAAGTAATTTATGAACGCGCAGATAATCAAAAGCCAATGGTTGGCATGACTAATTTTAAAGGCAATTATATAACCAAAGCTGATGTGCGCATCGCCAAAAATTATCTCTCGGAGATAGAGTTGCAACGCCTCAACCTACTCACGGAAGGTTTTTTGGGCTATGCCGAATTGCAGGCGCTTGAAGAAAAGCCGATGTCTATGCGCGATTGGAGTGAATTCCTTGACAAGCAGCTTTCAACGCTGAATCGGGATATTTTGACCGACACCGGCTCTGTAACCCGCGCCCAAGCGATTGAAAAAGCTGAAAAAGAATTTGAAATCTACCGCGCCCGTGAGATGAAGCAATTGGAAAGCGACTTTGATCGGGCTGTAAAGGCGCTCACCGACTCTAAGAAAGAGGGTGGTGAGGAATGAGCATGCAGACATCTGAAGAATACAAATCCGCCAAATACGAATGGTTAGGAAGCATACCTTCACAATGGAGCTCAAAATTAAGACATATTTCAAAATTAACACATATCCCAAAATTTACAAATCTTTCAAAAGGAGTTTTTTATGGAAGAAATGGGTAAAACCCCAATTGCGGAAGAGCTGGCAAAAAGGCAAAAATCAATCAGTGTCGCCGAGTTTTTTGAAAAGAACCGCCAC
>JAIRKA010000065.1 GCA_031260345.1 Methanosarcinales archaeon | reverse complement strand
GAACTTCAAAGAATAATGATTTCGATGAAGCCGGTTCTGAAAATCCAATATCGGCAGGCAAGATTCAAAAGAGATTTGATGATTTTTATTGAAAAAAAATGTTCGCTTCGCGATTTTTTTGCGGCTATCGTCGTGCGCTCGAGTTGCTCCGTTTTTCAACATTTAATGTTTGAAAACTGCACCACTATTTTTAAAAAGAAATATGAAAACAAAATCGTTTTCATCTTTACTTTTTAATCACTTCAATGCTTCCATCTGCGTTTCCGATGATGACTTCATCGACATTCATAAAAATGCCGTGTTCGACAACACCCGGAATCTGAGACAATTTTGCCGCAAGCTCCGCAGGATTTTTGATTTCGCCAAAAGAACAATCAATGACAAAGTTGCCGTTATCCGTAATCACGGGACCGTCCTTTTTGACAGCTGCGCGAAGAACGGGGTCGCCGCCGATTGCTTTGAGCGATTTCATGACAAGTTCTTTTCCAAACGGCATGACTTCAATCGGAACGAAAGTGGAAAGTGTTTTTGCTTTTTTGGCAGGATCGGAGACAACGACAAAACGGTCGGCAGACATGGAAACGATTTTCTCGCGCGTGTGCGCCGCGCCGCCGCCTTTGATTGCGAAAAGATTTTCATCGAATTGATCGGCGCCGTCGATGGCAATCGTCAACTTCGGTGTTTGAGCAAGTGTTGTCAGCGGAACGCCAGCTTCGATGGCGATTGCTTCTGACTGGTACGAAGTCACAACGCCGACAATGTCCAATTCTTCTTCGCGGACACGGCGGCCGAGTTCTTTAATCGTATAAGCAACCGTTGACCCGGTGCCGAGGCCGACGGCATCGCCGGATTGGACGAGGGAGGCCGCATAAATTCCGGCCGCCTTTTTCTCGGGTGATTCTTTCGCTTGATTTCTATCTGTCATGTTTTTCCCTTCTTGTCTTTTTTGTCCCTTTCATCATTGTTTAGGGTGAAAGTCTTCTTCTGTCTCTCGGGAACAAAACGGCTTCGCGGACGTTATCTAAGCTCAGCATTGTCATAATCAGACGTTCTGCGCCGACGCCAAAACCGCCGTGCGGGGGCATGCCGTATCGGAATGTTTTTAAATAGAATTCAAACCCGTCAGGGTTTAAGCCCTTTTCCGTAATGCGCTCGACAAGCAAATCGTGTTGGTGAACACGCTGCGCGCCGGAGGAGAGTTCCATCATGCGGTGCATCATGTCAAAACTCTTTGAAATTTCGGGGCGGTCTTCGTGAGGCATCGCGTAGAACGGTTTTGTTGCTGTCGGCCAGTCAACGATAAAGTAGTGGGACTCGCCTGTTTTATTGAATACGTATTCGCCGAAAAGCTGTTCAGCCTGCGTTCCGATGTCATCGCCGAACTGCATTTTGTTTTCAATTTCGGGAATTTCATTGTTGAGGATGTCAAGAACCTGCTCGTAAGTGTATTTGTAAAACGGAAGTTTCGGAATCTGAAGTTCTTTTTCAAGAACGGTCAAACTCGGCTGACACTTTTCAATGACCTGTTCATAAACGTAAACGATCATGTTTTCCAAAACCTCCATCACATCTTCGTGGTCGGCAAAGCTCATTTCAATGTCGATGGATGTCGCTTCGTTAAGGTGTTTTCTTGTGTCGTGCTCTTCCGCTCTGAAAATCGGGCCGATTTCATAAACGCGGTCAAGTCCGGCGGCCATAAGCATTTGTTTAAAGAGCTGCGGGCTCTGGTTGAGGAAAGCTTCGCGGTCAAAGTAACTGATCGGGAACAAATCCGTTCCGCCTTCTGTTGCGGCTGCCACAATTTTAGAGGTTGAGGTTTCGATGAATTTATTTTCCTTAAAGAAGTCGCGGATTGCTTTTTGGGCGGCATCGCGGATGATAAAAACAGCGGTTTGCTCTTCGCGCCTGAGGTCCATAAAGCGATTGTCAAGGCGCGTGTCAAGCTCGGCATCCACTTTGCCGGTCGTGTCCATCGGAAGCGGCGTTTCTGCTTCGCTGATAACTGTGATTGACTCGGGAAGGAGTTCGTAACCGTTCGGCGCTTTGGGTTCAGCCTTGACGGTTCCGGTGACGGTGACGACGGATTCGCGGCTGACTCTTTTGACTGTTTCTAAGAGGTCAGCATCCACTTTTTTCTTAACAAGCGTTACTTGAGCACGGCCTGTTCTGTCGCGAAGGACCAAGAAAGTGATGCCGCCGAGGTCTCTGACTTCGTGGACCCAGCCGGAAAGCGTTACGGTTTGGCCGTTGTCCGCTTCGGGGTTAATTTCCCTTGTAAAGTGTGTTCTGAGTGCTTTTAATGACATGATATCACATTTATTTTTTAAAATAATCTGAAAAACTGAAATGAAACCCAAAGTTTAAGTTCAATAATAATTTAAATGAAGTTCAAATTTAGTTCAAATTCAAGGTAATTTAAATGAATTCAAATTAGGAATATAATAACTTCGGATAGGAGAATCATCTTATTTTAATTTAAGTAAGATTTAAATGAAATGAACGATATTGAGTTCCTGTAAAAGCTAAAAACGCATTTGAGGAAAACATCATGGGTCTGCATAAAATTGAAGAGTCGGCGGAAAACGCATTTGATCATGCTTTGCATATTGTCAAAATGAAGAACCTTCTCCTGCTCGTTATCCTTTTGGGACTCACTTATCTGTATCTTTTCGTGATTGAATAAATTTTTAATCTTGACCGGTCCGAAGGAACGGTCAACTCGGAGCGCAGCTCCGAGGGGTTTCCTTTCCCCGTTTTGTTTTTCAATCCTTTTACCCTTTCCTCACCCTTTTACAGCATTCTTATTCGATTGCTTTTTTCTCAAGCATTTTGCATGCCTGGCAAACGGTGTCATTGCAGGGCTCGCCGCAGATTTGGCAGTCCTGCATCGCCGATGTGTCCAACGCCTGCGCAATCATCGGCACCATTGTATCATAGCCGCGTACGAGTGAGTATTTTGTTCCGGGGTGATTGACTTCAAAAGTATTGATAAGCCGTCTGACTTCTTTTCGAAGCGCGCCGAATGAATACGGACATCCTGTCAACTCCATCGGCAAGTCATTCAAATAAGCGTAAAGAGCAACCTCTTTTTCGGGAATTTTTCGAAGCGGCTTGACACGAATAATAAATCCGTCAAGTTCGTTCGCAGCTGAAAAGCGAACCATTCGCTCGACATCGCCGCGGAAGTGATTCAGCATAATCGTTTGCGCTTCATCATCTAAATTGTGTCCGATAACGAGTTTGGTTGCGCCGATATCGCGGGCGGTTTTATTCAGAATCTTCTTTCGAAGAACGCCGCAGTAGCTGCACGGACCGACTTCTTTTTTGTCATCGCTGTAACGGTTTTCAACCATTTTCTTTTCAACAACGAGTTCATCCATTGTCTTGCCGAATTCGTCTTTGAAGGATTTGACAATATGTTCGATGCCGAGCTGTTTTGTCATTTCACGCGTCCGCTCAATTGAGAAATTGCGGTAACCTTCAATGCCTTCATCAATCGTAATGGCAACGATTCGAATATCCGGTCTGTCGCCGAAAATTTTGTGCATCAGCAAAAGAGCGGCAGAACTGTCTTTCCCGCCGGAAAGAGCGACTGCAATGACGTCATTTTTTCTGACAGGATAGCGCTGGCGCATTGTCAGCTTCGCTTTGCGCTCAACATCTTCAAAAAAATGTTTTTTGCACAAGTGAAGACCGGAATACGGCTGATAAATGATTGCGGGCGTGCTGCATTTTCGGCATTTTGTCGTCATAAATAAACCTTGTCAAATAAAGCTGAAATGAGATTGAAATGAAAAACGAAAGCTTTCTCATTTAAACTTTCTCATTTAAACCATTTATTCGTGAAATCTCTCATTTAGCCAAACCCTTGTTTTGCTGAATTCAAAAAACAAGCATATGCTGCTCAGCTAAAAAACAAAAGAGTTAAACAAGCGCAACCAATCCTTTATCCGGCCGATAAACTTCTCCCGCTTCAATTAATTTTGCAAGGACCTTTTGAAACGCTTCACTGTCAACACCGCGTTCCATGCAATAATATTCACAGTCGGCAACAATCATCGTGCCGTTTTCTTTGAGAACGTCAACAATAATCTGCCGCGGTTTTTTGGCTTTGGGCGGCTTCATCTGAACTTTTTTTCCCGACGGTGTTGTCATCGCCGATTTATTTTGATTAAACGTTCCCGATGTTTGGCTGAGTTCGGCTTGAACGGCGGAGCGCTTTTCAACCGCTTCGGCGTGTGTTTCAAAAGGTCCGAAAACGCGCAAGCTGTTTGTTTGAATTTGAGCGCGGCAGCCTTGGCAGCCGACTGTCTTTGCGCCCGGCTTCCATAATTGCGCATGCCGCTGACACGTTGGACAGACAAAAACATAGTACAATGAAATCACCTGAAAAAATCAAGCGCCGTAGCGCCTTTCCCGCTTGTAAAAATTGTCAAAAGCTTTTCTGAAATCAGAATCAGTTATTCGGCTGATATCTTTTTCAAAGAAATAGTATTCAGAATAAACCGTCTGCCAAATCATAAAATCCGTCAGCGTATGCTTGGAATGAGAAATAATTAAATCCGGTTCAAAAGGAAGTTTCAACCGACTAGAGATATATTCAGAGGTCATCGCAGAAGGAGACACTTCCCCCGACCTGCAGGAATCGATGAAGTTTGACAGAATTCGCTTCAGTTCATCTCTTCCGCCGACACCGAAAACGAAGAGGACGGAGAGGTCTTCAGAAACGGATTCTGAACAGAATTTGAGACAAAACCGATTGTTTTCATAATTTTCAATTATTTTAAATCTTTCAGAAGAAAACAAATTCTCAGCTACCGATGATTGCATCTGCCGTTTAAAGAAAGAAATAAGAGATCTTTTGGTGTCTTCATCAATTGTTTTTAAAAAATCAACATAAACAATTAAATTTTCAATACCTTCATTTTCAATGACGGAAAAACGAGAAAACAAATTGCTGATGCTCTTTGGATCAAGCAGGTCACTTTCATTTAAGATCAGCAAAAGTGTTTTTAATTCGTTGTCTTCATCTTTTTGAGTCATATTCCGCCGCCGAAATGCTGATTAAGCGTTAATCGATTTTTCTCATTTTGTTTTATTATTTTACTTATTTTTTTGTTTATTTTGCCGTTGATACAATCTTAATGACGTCGCCGTTTTGAAGTTCGTGCTTTTCCGCAAGGCGCATCTTGGTTTTAGCATCCACTGCATACAGAAAATGGTCACCGATGTCGGAATGAATTTTGTAAGCCAATTCTTTGCACGTTGAGCCGCGCTTCATTAAGTAAGCATCAGGTAGCATGACACCGTTTTTGTTGGCCCATTTTCCTTCATCTTCAACAGGATAAACGACAATCATATCCAGCAGTTCGAAAACGGCGCGGTTGATACACTCTTGAACGCCTGTGCTGCCGTGTTTGTCAAGCAAGCCTTTCACGGCGTTCAATCCCTTTTCCTGCGCCGGATTGATAACACAGGCGACTTCAAAACTGCCGGCGCCCGGCGTATAATGAATAACGCCTGCCTTGGCCGCAGACTTCAGCGCGAGCTCAGCGGCGGCGCTTGTCGGAATAATAGTTTTTCCCTCAACTGAAACGATCGGAATTCCCAAAGCGTCAAGCGCATCGAACTTGTTGGCTGCGATAATCATCGGCTTGCTTTCTTTTCGAATGCTTCGGCACAAACGAATCATATCGTCTTCCGTCCACTTTGTCGGCTCAGCCGAATACAGATTTGAGTCATGAAGCGCATAATTGGCATGCTCAATTGTCACGCCTGCGCCGCTGAGCTGGCCGGCAACCGCTTCCTCAATCTTAATTCCTTCCGCTTTAATTTTGCGGGAAAGTTTGGCCCAATTGCGGTTGAGGATTTCAAACATCCACATTTCAAGCTCGTAATCCAAAAACTCAATGTCTGCAGCAGGATTTCCTGACCCGGGGTCAATCGGATGTCCTTCAGTATCCGTTGAAGCGGAAGCGTCAACGACATGAATAATGGCCTGCGCTTGTCTCAAGTCATCTAAAAAAGAATTTCCAAGACCTTTTCCTTTGTGCGCGTCGGGAACCAAACCGGCAACATCAATAATATCGATTGGAACATAGCGGATACCGTCTTTGCATTTGCCGCATGTTTTCTCCCGTTCCGTACACGGGCAAGGCGTCTGAATATAAGCGACGCCGTGATTGGCATGAATCGTTGTAAAAGGATAATTCGCAATCTCAACATCCGCCATCGTAACGGATTTAAAAAAGGTAGATTTTCCGGCGTTCGGCTTTCCCGCCAGCCCTAGAGTCATTGACATAAGAGGGAATAAGGCTGTAATGATTTAAACAAATTTTGTTCGGGCTTCGCCCTCACAAAATTTCAAGGGGCAGGAGGAGGGCGGTGTTTGTTTGAAAAATCGCTACGCGATTTTTGCGGTTTGTGCCGCGCGCACGAAACGCTCCGCTTTTCATTTTATGTTAATCCGACTCGCCGCTTCACACGCCCAAAAAGTCCGGTTCGCCACTTCGCGTAAAAATAAAAATAGGAGAACAAGGAAAACCTTGTTCAAGAAAGAATTAAAAATTTAAAATGAAAAGAAATTGATTGAGCTCAAATTACAGCGGAACTTCGAAATCGGCGAGTTCGTAGTTGAAGGGTGTTCCGTTTGCTTTGCAGAGTTCTCTTGCCAAAAGCCAGTAAACGAGTGAAAGCGCTTTTCTTCCTTTGTTGTTTGTCGGGATGACAAGGTCAACGTTTTTGGTTAAGTTGTTGGAGTCGGCAAGCGCGATAATGGGGATGTTGATGTCGCAGGCTTCTTTAATGACCTGAGCGTCACCGGCAGGGTCTGTAACGATAACGATTTCGGGTTCGAAATAGCGGTCCATCTTCGGGTTGGTAAGCATGCCCGGAATAAAGCGTCCGAGTGCGGAGCGGCAGCCTGTTGCTTTTGCGAACATTTTTGCAGGGAATTGACCGTACTGTCTGGAAGAGACGATCAGAATGCGGTTGATGTCATATTTGGAAAGCAATTCAGATGCTGCGATAATTCTTTCATCAGTGGCCTGAATGTCAAGGACATAAAGACCGTCTGTTCTGACGCGGTAAACGAAGCGCATCATGTCTTTTGTTTTCTGCTGGGTACCGATGTGGACACCGGCGGCCAAGTATTCGTCAATGGAGACGAGGTAATTCTGTTCATTTGCGTTTGCTGCCGTTTCGTCGGCTGCGAATTGTTCTTGGTTTTCCATTTTATTACACCTTTGATTTTGAATTAAAAATTGATTCCTTAATGTTTAATTTCCTTAACTGATTGAGTGATGAATGTGAATCACATTAATTGCAAGCGATAATTGAATAAAGCCGCAACATTTCTTCGAATCTTTCCGACCCGAATTCGTGATTTGAAACCGCCGTTATCTCTTGACGGTAATCGGAACGACGCCTCTCTCAAACTCTTCAAGAGCGATATTGAGCGGGTCAGCGCCTGATTTTTCATAATCCTGAATTAAGACGGGGGCACCCATTGAAATTTGAAGGGCGCGGGCACCGACAATTCTGGCTCTTTCGAACCGTGTATATTCTTGTACTTGGAGTTTCATACCCTTTCACCCGGAACTGTGTCCGTCGCTGTTATCAATTTCAATATGAACCGGACAGAGGAGAAGAGTCTGCCTCTGCCGCTCATTCATCAATTGAATGGATTCTTTTCTTACTGGTACGGAGCAATCACGTCAACCATTTCGATATGACTCAAAAGCATTCTTCTGCAGCAGTATCTGGAATAGCCGAGATCGTTTAAGATCTGGCCTTTGTCCTCGCCTGCTTCGACGCGCGCTTTGAATTCTTCATATCCGGAAGCAATGACTTTCCCGCATGAAAAACAACGGACCGGTATCATGTTTTATCACTTTATCTGTATGATTTCTGGTATCTGGATCTGGCACCCGGACCGCCGAAGTATTTCGGTTCCTTCTGCCTGGCGTCGCTGACAAGCAAGTTTCTGTCGAATTCTGCGTATGCATCGCGAAGAGCAGTGTCGTTGGTGAATTCAACGATGCCTTTTGCGATTGCCGTGCGGGCTGCATTTGCCTGACCGACAAACCCGCCGCCCTGAACGGTGACGATGATGTCAAGCTTTGAAATAACCGCTTCGCCTGCGATGTTGACCGGTTCGGAAACCTTTTGGTTGACGAGCCAGTTGCCGTAAATCGGAAGCGGGGTTTTGTTAATTCTGACAATGCCTGTTCCTTTTTTAACGGTTGCTCTTGCAACAGCTGTTTTGTGTTTGCCTGAAGTGTTTACAACTTTTTCTGCCATTTAAATCACTCCACCTTAGCGCCGAGATTTTTGCCGATTTCGCCGAGCTTCACATATTTAGAGGAGCTGAGGCGGGTCATGCTTGCGGCATCAATTGTTTCGGCCTTTTCCTTTTTCAGTTCTGCCGGCACACCGACGTGGACTTTGAGGTTTGCCATGGCTTTGCGGCCGCTCAATCTTTTGTAAGGAAGCATGCCGCGGACTGTTCTTTTCAAAATTCTTTCCGGTCTCTTCGGGAAGAAGGGGCCGTGTTCGGGGCGTCCTCTTTCGACAGAGTGGCGGTAGTCTGCAAAAATTGCGTATCTGTCACCGGAAACGACTGCGTTTTCGCAGTTGATAATGTCGATTTTTTCGCCGGCAAGGAGACGCTTTGCGACAATACTTGCCAGACGTCCCATAATTAATCCGTTTGCGTCAATAACTGTCATATCTTTGCACCTCACTGGAAAATTCTGATGCCGGAACCGGTCGGGTTCTCTTCGATAATTTCTTCGATACGGACACATGTACCGCCGGCAGCGGTGATTTTGTCAAATGCGCCGACACTGAAGTTCAAAGCGGCAACGGTCACGGGGAACGTAATATCACCGGCGCCGAGAACTTTTCCCGGAACCAAAAGGACATCATTTTCCTTGGCGTGTCTGTTGATTTGACTCAAGTTGACATCGGCATAGTTTCTGGACGGGTTTTCCAATTTCTTGGCAATGGCGTTCCAGATCGGTGCGTCGTTTTCTGCACTGGCGCTTTTCAGCGTCAAAATAAGATTGATCATTCTCGGATTTGTCTTTCGAGAGAGCTTTACAAGTGTTCTTTTACCCATTATTTTCCTCCGCAAGATTTTTGAAATAAAAATCCTACTCACGCAGTTTGCTTAAAAATTGAAAAAGCAGGTTGCGTTCGAAAATAAAGTACCCTGAAGTGTTTTACTATCAAAATAAGATATTAAATAATCAGATATACGCTATTTTCCTTTAGGTGACCGCTTAGAAAGGAGTCATGACATATAAAGGTTTCCAAAATAGATTTATTATTCTTTAGTATGTTTGGGTGAATTTACTTTAGCAGGCGGGATGAATGAGATATTTTGTAAACCCAAAAATTTGATAGTATCTGCTCGGTTAGTACCTATTTTAATCCCCCATCTTTTCTTAAGAAAACCCGCAAGTTTTATTCCACGATCACGTATTTGATTTGCACTCCATTCGCTATTTGTAGAAACCTCGTGTTCAGAATAAGATCCGTTTGAATAACTAGCGGGACTATAAGGGTTACGTCCATTCTTATCGGGAAATGATTTATTTCCCAATTTATTATTTTTCTCCTTTGAAACAAGCAACAAATTACCCAATGAATTACGTAATGAATCTTTATGATGTTGATTAAAATGCTTAAATCTATCAGTCCAATACTTATCATGAGCCTGTTCTGGATATATATGTTCAATAGAATAATGGTGCTCTTTAAAGACTTTGTCACGATCTAGCTTTTCAGTTCCAGAACCGCTTTGGCTCATTAAACTTGTTTCATATTCTGATAAAAAATATTTTATAAATGGGCTGCGATAAAAACCTTCCCTGCTATAATGATCAAGAATTGCCTTACTTGTTTCATCTGATGTTAAAATTTCCTTGTTCAATTTTTCTATTTTAGTTGTAACATCTGATACAGTTAGGTTTCCGGATTTTAAAGATGGAATATCCTTACGTAAGCTTTTGTTAAATTTTATAATAGCTTCAACAAAACTATTGTAACGAGGGGGAACAAATGTTGCTAAAAAAAGATATTTCTCGTAATCTTTCAAAAACTTAAATATTTCTTGTTCATTTTTTGCTTTTTTCAAACACATTAACAAAAGTGCTTTATTTCGGACATCGTGAGAGTAAAAGTGCGTTAAAAAAGATGGTTGAAGAAGTAAATAATTTATCTTTTTCAAATATTCTCGGATGTCTTTCTTATATGTAGAGAAATCAGGATTACTAATGTTATGCCAGTATTCAATGCAATCCTTTAAACTATTGATGTAATCAAATACATGCTTTTCTGTAAGTTCTTTTGTAACGATTTTTTCTGGAACAAAATAATGTTCTAATAAAAAATCACGGTAAAAGTCTTCTGTAGAATGCCTATCAGGATAAAACTCCTCATCATAAAAATAAATAAAATAATGCGTGTGTAAAAATTCATCATCTTTAAGCAAGTTATGTTTGCCTTTCCCTAATAAGTGATAGATTTTTTTCCAACATTCGTTTATTTCCACACGCATTATATTTTTATTTTCTTTATGTTCCTCTTTCTCGGCTTCTTCAAATAGTGTAGAAAGATAAATAAGCCTATTCTTTAACAATTCAAGAGAGGATAATGGCCTCCCTCTATTATTCATTGTTTCAAAAGTAACAAATACATCAATATCAGATGAAATTTCATATGTGTTAAAAGCAAAATAATAAGCAATTTTTGAAAAAATTTCTTCCAATTCATCGTTGGTCATTTTTTGGAGCTTTTCACTGAAAAAGGATTTAGCACAAGCAAGATTAGAAGTATAAACTGTTTCATGAGCAACATTTTTCTTTGATCTTTTACCTTCAAAAATAACATCTGTAAGATATTCATAACTTGGATTTTCTTTTTCATATCCAAATAAGTAACTTGCTAATCCAGATTCATCGTTAACTTCGGATATAAATTTTTTACGGATATTGTCAAGACTAGTCAAATTTAATATTTTCAAATTCCTCTATTCCATTGATTCGATGATAGACTTTATTAAAATTATTGAGGTTGTCAGTCTTTGCTGACCATCGACGACATAATACGGCTTAAACTTGCGAGCTTTAATTAACCATGTATCTCCAATCCACTTCTCATATTTGTTTTCTTTAGCAGATTCTAATGTTAAAACACCAACATAATGGTCTTTTTCTGGTCTTAATCTGACTAAATCATTCCAAAAATTAGTGATTTCTTTTTCACCCCACGCATACCCTCTTTGATAATCGGGAATACGAAAAATATTACGTTCAAAAATATCCGTCAAAGATTTTAATTGCCTTTCCATTCTATTAACCTCAAATATTATATATTAACAAATAACAAAATTAGTATATATAATCTATTTTGAAAAAAGAATAAAGTTAAGCTACAAGCCCATTTGGATTATTCAAACTCAGTTATATCCAAAACCGACTGTATCACAAGATTCAGATTTTTTGAAGAGATGTTTTATATTTATATACGCGCTTTATTTCTTATAAAATGGCTGACAAATAAGTATATTATTTTTCAAACCTACTTTTCAATTTACGATATAAATTTTCCATGCTTTTATCTCCCTCATTATCGAGGAATAAACAAAACGGCAGACTATCCGTTTCCTTATGCTTTATGACACAATCACAGCATTTTTTATGATTCGGGCAAGTCGTTTTAGGACAAGCGCACTCTTGTACATTCGGACAACTCATTTTGAGACCTCTCTTTTTCGGATTATTCGTTTAGTGTTTACTTGTTTTGCTATTCACACAAAAAACGGGCATCCTTTTTTCAAACATTCTTTATTCATCTTTGAGAAGTTACATTCTATTTTTGAAGGAAGTTCCATTTGAATTTGATAATGCTCTGCTGCAAAATTGACGGCGGTTTGTATCGCTAAAAACCCGTCGCGCTTACAGCAACGCGGCCCGCCTGATTCCGCGATATTTTTAAGACATTCAGCCGTCAGCAAATTAGACATCCGCCACTCCGTCTTTGAAAACGGCGTACTTTCGGTGATAATGCTCATAAAAATGCCTGCGCTGATTCCCGCGCCGCAGGTTCCCCAAAGACCGCAAATGCTTCCCGGAACTTGTTTCCCGCGCTGCTGCATCATTTTAAGCGCGCTGCCCAAATCAATATCTCCGCCGCAGTTATGATAAGCGGCAAGCAAAGAGGAGCCGATTAAAACGTGATGTTCCGGCCCGTGCATATGAACAGTCGGGCTTTGCATAACTTCAGAAGCAATCGAAATCGGATCACGCTTATCTGTGTTAAGGCAGTGATAATAAATCACGGACAAACTTTTTGAGCCATGGCAAGCGTCACAAATGAAATGACCGCTTTCGCACTCGGCATTGGTTGTCATTTTTTCGCCGCATCCGGAACATTGAGCCTCATACGCTGTTTGGCAATAAACAATAGACTTGCCACAAATGAGGCAATTCGTTTCATTATCAGAATTCATGACCATTTCCCCGCTTTATTTAATGTATTTATAGTTCAACCATTTAATACATTTTCTAAATTAATAAGGAATAACGGGAGTAGTAAAAAAGTAATAACAGTATCCATGTTTTGAATCCCACGTTTTATCTATGAGATTGTGTCACCAGCGGTGACACAATTCGCATTTTAAATACAATTACAGATGCACTAAAGGTGTTATTTCAGGAAATGAAACCGTCAGCATCATCTTAAAACGCTCTTCGGCATAAACGGCATGTGGGATATTGGCAGGCATAACAATTGCTTCACCTTTATGAAGAAGATACTCTTTTCCGCCAATCGTAATTTTTCCGACGCCATCCAAAGCAAAAACCATTGCGTCTCCGCCGGATTCGTGAGAACTGATTTCCTCGCCTTTATCAAAAGCGAATAATGTTAAAGTGAGACGGTTGTTTTGAGCCAATGTTTTACTGACAATCTGACCTTCTTGATACGCAACCTGTTCCGCCAGCGGCAAAACCGTACTGTGTTCAATATTCTTGATGTAATTGCTCATAATCTGTTTCTCTCTTTATGATCTGTTTGGTTTTAGAGATTCTATTTCTTGTTTAAGTCTTGAATTATAGTCAAGAGTCAAGAATGAATATAGTAAAACATCATAAATGCAATCATACAAGTTCTCTAACTCTTCGTTGCTTAATTGTTCCAAAATTTCAAGTTTTTTGTGTCCTTCTAGATTATTATGACGAATATGAGTCCAATTTAACAAAAAACCAACATTACTTTCGAGTTCTTTATTACAATTTTTAAGATCTGGAAAGCGTGGTTCAATTGCTTTCCCCATAG
>JAIRKA010000058.1 GCA_031260345.1 Methanosarcinales archaeon | reverse complement strand
GAACATATCAGTCAACTTTTTACAAGGGGGAAGCATGAATGAAACTTAAAATCAGTTTTCCGGCCGAAAGTGTGAAGTCGCCGATTTTATCGGAAATCATTCTCAAAACAGGAGTTCTCGTCAGTATTGTTTCCTCTCATGTGGATTCAACCGGCGGCGAAATCATCCTTGAAGTCATTGACAAGGATTCCGATATCATCAAAGGCGAATTAAAAGCGCGCGGCATTAAGGTAACGCTTTTGAGGACGTTCATCGACAGAGATGAAAATGAGTGTGTTGACTGCGGCGCCTGCATTTCGGTCTGTCCGGCCCAAGTATTTTCGTTTGCCGACGACTGGAGTCTGGCGATGGATACTCAAAAATGTATCCGATGCGGTATATGCATTGACATGTGTTCGCATCAGGCCTTGTCAATTAAAGGAGCGGATTCTGAATAATTCGTTCTTTTTCTTTTATTTTTTTAAAAGTCAATTTCTTTTTCATTTTTTTCAAAAGCATGCTCCCCGTTTTTCATTTTTTTGAAAACGCGTGTTTTGTTTTTAATGTATTTTTTAAAATAGATGCGGCTCGCGCGCGGTGACAGTGCTGCCGAATGGAAACTGTAAGATGGCAGCAGCAACGCAAACAGTAAGGTAGCCGGCGGTCCCGTTCGCATAAGCGAACGGATGTGATAAAAAAGAGCAGATGCGAGTGACAGCTCAAGGCAGATACAAGCGGCAATGCAGCAGCTTACAACTCCTGCTAAGTCATAAAAGTTTAACTTCTTTGATTGGAGATGGAGTCTTTATAAACTTTCCGTTTTTGAAAATTTCAAAATCTATATCTGTCTGCCGCATTATTTCGATTTGAGGAATTTACAATGAAAACGGAAAATAAACTTGTCATTCTTTTGTTTTTGATGGCTTTTTCAACCGTCTTTTTGCTGTACGCTGTCATTTCGGCGGACAATGAAGCGCTGATGAATGCCGGCAATTCTGTTGTGCCGACTAAAGCCGATATCGGGAAAACGGTTTATACGGAGGGCAAAGTATTGAGCAAGAGAATGACTTTTACGGGCGGCCATTTAAACATTCAAATCGAGTGCGTCGATCGAACCGTTCTGCCTGTCTTTGTTCCAAATTCTTCCGGCGCGTCTTCCATTTATTCCATGATTGACGCGGATAATATGATTGGCGTCAGGGGCTCGGTTGGAGAGTATAACGGGGCGCTGCAGATTGTGCTGAGAAACGAAAGAGATCTGCGCGTTTTGGGCTGACTTTACCTTTTACTCTTTCAAATCGCAGGCAGTCGGAATCATTCATTGGAATCATTGTAAATCATCAGATATATATCTCATTAAAGGAGATATCAATAAGATGAATAAAAGTTGTTCATCCGGGATTTACTTTCATCTCATCATGAATTGGATCTGATAAATATTGATGCGGCAGTCTTTTGTCGGCTGAAAACAGTCAATTTACGGCTGAGGCTGCTGTCCTTCTTGCAATTTTGGTGTACGGGGAAACTGCACGAAAATTGCGGTTAAATTGAATTTAATAATGCAAAGAAATGATGAACTATGTTCACGTCACAAAATACGGAAGGGTTCAGTCAGAAAATTCTTGACCAAATGAACGCGGAAGTTAAAGAAAAAATGAAAAAATACGACCCGAAATCAAAGGATTATAAGAAAAAGCTGGCAGAGGTTGAAGATGAAGTCTTTGATAACTACTGCTGCAATTCTTTTTCACCTTCCATGAAGTTTTGATTTTATCGTGTTTGTTAAAATTTCAACAAGTCATTCGCAAAGGAGCAATCCTTTGCTTCTTTTTTATTTTGGATCATAATAAAAGAATAATCATATTTTACCGCTAAAATCACGTGCCAAGTTCGATATCGAATTATGGATAAACGATGGGCAGGCTGAAAGTTTAAAGAAAGGCGGAGCGGCTCGCGCGCGGCGGCAGCAAACCTGCTGGCAGCGGCAGAAGCGCAAACCTGATGGCAGTAGCAGAAGCACAAACCTGATGGTAAAGGCAGCCACGTTCGCGACAGCGAACGGATATGATAAAAAAGAGCAGATGCACGCAGCAATACCAAACAGTAAGTGGCAGCAGCACAAAAACCATCGTGGGGAGGCACCCGCTCAGAACAGGTGAGCACTCTTCCACTTGTACCTGCCTCTTTTTTGAGCATTCCGCAATTTTCCGTTTTTTCACTTCGCTTCGCTCTAATGTTTGACCGCTCCTGCGGACCGGCCAAAGCTCAAAAACGAAAATTAGCGGTCGTACGTAGGGTTTCAATTAATTTTTGGTTTTATTGAAACATCGTCCTTCTTCATTTTTTGAAAAATTGGAACGCCGTTTTTTTCATCTAAAATCTAATGCATTTTTATTTTTAGGGTTTTGTCGGGCGTTCGGGTTTAACCATTTTCACAAAATTGGATGTTTAGGTTTTTAAAATTTTGAAAAACGGGCGGATAACTTTCATGAAAAATTAAAGAAAAATGGCGCAGTTCGCGCGCGCAGCGAAGCCCCAAACCGATTTTTCAAACCAACGCCGTCCATATTGCCCATAGATTAAAAGCGAACAGAAAAAACGGAGTACAGATGCCCATTTTGACATTAACTATTTATACGCCCATTCGGATATATTTTAATTTAAATCAGTTATAATATCATCAATTTGAATTGACATTTTTGAGCAGGCAGGACTATCAGATATGAAATACATTGTTGTTACGGGCGGAGTTATCAGCGGTCTCGGCAAAGGGATTACAACGGCATCCATTGGCCGAAACCTGAAAAACAGAGGCTACAAGGTGACGGCGATCAAAATTGATCCTTATTTGAATGTGAACGCCGGTATTATGACACCGCTTCAGCACGGTGAAATCTGTGTTTTGAATGACGGCGGCGAAGTCGATTTGGACCTCGGCAACTACGAGCGCTTTTTAGATATTGATTTAACGGCTGACCATGATATTACAACAGGCAACGTTTATTCCACTGTTCTTGATCGTGAGCGCCGCGGTGAATTCCTCGGAAAAACCGTTCAGATTATTCCTCATATCACAAATGAAATTAAACATAAACTCAGAACAGCGGCTCAAAGAAGCTGCGCCGAGGTCTGTTTGATTGAAATCGGTGGCACTGTCGGCGACTATGAAAGTATGTTTTACATGGAAGCTCTTCGTCAAATGAAGAATGAAGAGCCGCCCGGAAATATGAAATTCGTTCATGTCACACTTTTCTTTGACGACACGCAGGGCGAGCAGAAAACAAAGCCGACGCAGCACTCGGTGAAAGAGATGCGAACGCTTGGTTTATCCCCTGATTATATTGTCGGCCGCTCAACGTTTCCTTTGAAGAAAGAGACAAAAGAGAAAACCGCCCTTTTCTGTGACGTGCCGGAAGAATGTGTTATCAGCGCTTACGACGTGCCGATTCTTTATGAGCTGCCGCAAATTCTTGACAGCCAAGGTTTAACAGACCATTTAATCGCGGCGCTTAGCCTGGCAGTTCCCGAAAATCCGCCGATTACGGATTGGAATACAATGGTTGACAAAATGAAAAAAGTCGCCGCAATTCCGGATTCCGAAGCTGTTCGCTTGGCATTGGTCGGCAAATATACCGATTTGCCCGATTCTTATATCAGTATTTTTGAAGCCGTCAAGCACGGCGCAGCGGCAGCAGGCATTAAAGCCATCATCGAGCTTGTCAATTCGGAAAAAATCGAAGAAGATGAATCCGTCTTTAAAAATTTGAAAAATTACGACGGCATCATTGTTCCGGGCGCTTTCGGCGAAAGAGGCGCGAGCGGCATTATCAAGGCCGTTGCATTCGCACGTGAAAATGATATTCCGTTCCTCGGAATCGGTTTTGGCATGCAGGCTGCAGTCGTTGACTTCGCAAGAAATGTCGCGGGTTTGGAAGGCGCCGACACAACGGAACTGAATGAAAAAACGGTCTATCCGGTTGTTGACGTCACATCCAAAGAGTGTGATATTTCAGGATTCCGCGGCATTATGAAAGTCGGCGAATACGAGATTCGAATCAAAGACGGAACGCTTGCCAAAAGAATTTACGGCAAAGGTGCGGTATTAGAGAGATTCAGAAACAGATACGAAATCAACAATCAGTTTGTGAAAGTTCTCGAAGAAAAAGGACTTGTTTTCTCGGGCGACATTAAAGGAATGAAACAAATCGTTGAGTTGCCCGATAAAAAATTCTTCATCGGCACTTTGTATCATCCGCAGTTTAAATCAAGACCGCAGAGAGCATCGCCGATTTTTACGGAATTGGTGAAGGCGGCGAAAGAGAATAAAAAATGAAACAGTTTGTTACTTCTATCAATTAAACATATAAAAGTGGGGCTGCATAATGGTTATAGAATATATCAAAATTTTAATGCCTAATGCTCTTACTTTTTTCTTTACAGTCGCTGCAG
>JAIRKA010000035.1 GCA_031260345.1 Methanosarcinales archaeon | reverse complement strand
TAAATGCTTTTTTATTTTATTGTAAATCAAAAACAAACATCGATTTTGATTATTTTTTTAAACCCGAACGCCGTTTTTTCTTTTCAGAATTGAACGAAAGAGGGCGTTCGTTTTTTTATTTAATATTTTTAAAAAGTGATGTTTCGGTTTTATCTAAAAATGTTTGAAAAACCAAAACAACCACCTCCAACGACGAGTTTCATGAGCGAAGCGAATGAAAGGAGGAGTTGGAGATTCGTTCCCATGCAACAACGAATCTAAAAATACAGTTTCTAATAAAACAACAAAAGAATGCTACAACTGTCTTATTTTTGTCGTGGGGAATAAGCCGCATTTTTCGCTTCCGTTCGCTGGCGCTCACGGAACCGAAAATTGCGGTCGTTACGTGAACTTTTCATTTATTTGATTCAGCAAAGAAACACCGTTTTTAATTTGTTTTTTGAAAAAAATTGAAAAAATCAACTTTTAGAGAACTACTGTTATTATTTTCTGCTTTGAATCCTCTTCACAATCCTGTTTTTCTTTTCAATCGCCGCATCCGCCGCCGCATCTATTCCTTTTTTCATTTCTTCAAATTCCGGCGGCGCTCTTTCGCCGATCACTTTTTTAATCGGCGTATAAGCAGCTTCTCGAAACATCGGCTTGAACTCTTTTTCGACACCGTCAACAACGAGTGCCGTATCGACCATTCCCGATTGCTTTTCTTCAACGCGACCGACAACATACATTTTAACGCCTGCGCCGTTGACCGTTTGGATAACAGCTTCTACGATTTCGGACGGGCAAATCACAAGCAGTGAATCAATTGAAACACCGCGGAAATCAATTTCCAATTTTTGAAACATTTCAAAGACGGTCGGCTCGACACATTGGGTCAGCGCGCTGTCGTCAAAAACAAGGCGGACGCCGGCTTCTTTTGAAATCTCATAAGCATCGCCGCGGACACCGCCGTTTGTAACGTCGGTCATGACATGAATCTTTGTATGAAGCTTTTCCTTTGAATCCAAAAGAGCTTGCACTGCAATTAAAAAATCAATATTCAGCGTTTTTTCAACGACAACTTCCGCTTTTTCATATCCCGAATAAATCGCGGCTGTCGTCACCGTGCCGCCGCCGGTGCCTTCAGTCATTAAAATCAAATCTCTCGGTTTGGCTTTGTTTCGGGCCGTCAGCCCTTCGGCGTTCACTGTACCGACAGCGCCGACACCTCCCGTCATTCGCTCGCCGATCACCATGTCGCCGCCGATTCGAAGCGTGCTTCCCGTGACCAAAGGAATTCCGGACAGCTCTGACACGGCGGAGATGCCTGCCAAATGGTCGAATATCATCGCCGCATCACCGTCGTCGGCGACGTGGATATCGGACAGCATCGCGGCAGGCTTTGCGCCCATCACGTAAATGTCGCGAAGCGCCGCTTTTGCAACATGAAATCCCGAGAGAAATGGAAACGCGCTGAGGCGGGAGTGCATTCCGTCAATAGTCACGACTAAATAATCAGCCGGGGCTGAATCGTTTGAACCGTTTGAATCATTTTCAAGAGCGACAACGCCCGAGTCATCCATATTTGAAGAATCCAGAACGGCGGTTGTTTTTCCAATCACTTTTCCGATTTTTTCATGAACGTAAAAGTCGCCCGCGCCGCGCGAACCGATTCCGAATTCCCCCATTGAAGCACCGCTTTTTTGATATTCAAAAATATCGCCTTTAACGAAAAGCGCGGATTTTGTTTCTTCAAGAACCGCGGCAGCTAAAATATCAGCCTCCGCTTCTATTTTTGATTCCGATTCTTTGCTGCGGATTTTTTTAAACTCGATTATTTTTTCTTTTAACTTGAATTGTGCATCGTCTTTTTCATTTTGAATTAAGTATGCGGCGTAACCTTCCAAATCCATTTTATTCTTCCTTTTTTCTTTTTCCCTTAATCTTTTTAGCCTTTAATCTTTTTTAATATACCGAAATGTTTGTTATGATGTTTATTGGTATCCTTTTCCTTTATCTAAATTTGTCTGTATGTCTGAAACAACTGCTTCGCCGCCCGAAAAAAGCAAGACGTGAGGAAAAAGTTTCAGAAGAAACATGCTCTGATTTTTTAAATTCTTATTGTTTTCAAATATATTTTTACTTAGCGAATTTTTTTATAAACGATGCTTAATGGTTGTTTTTCATTTGTAAAATCTGTTTTTATTTAACGAAAATATTTCGTTTTTATCATTCAACAGATTTATATACTTAGATGTTTGAGTATGGTTTGTTTTCGTCTAAGCGAAATATATTGAATGAATGAAAAACAATATGTTAGATTCAAAAATAGTTGTCTCTCAGAAAGTCCTCTCTTCGTTGCATAATTTTTGTCTTTGATCATTTTTTGTTTATTTGCTTCATTTCAACAGTGATTGGTAAAATTATTAAGTGAGCAGTTATGGCAGTTACTTTAGACAGCGTCAAACCCGGATATTCCTGTAAAGTTGTGAATATCGGCGGCAATAATATCCTTAAAAATCGTTTGCTTTGTATGGGCGTTACGCCCGGCGCGGCGGTTGAAGTCGTTAAAATTGCGCCCCTCGGTGACCCGATGGAACTCAAAATCCGCAATTACAACCTCTCCATCCGCAAGAAAGAAGCGTCAAGCATTTTCGTTGAAGATATCAAAGAGTGCCGCAGCTGCTCCCCGTCCGTCAAAGGAGATGCTTAAAACATGTCGGACGCCGCGAAATTTACAATTGCACTTGCCGGAAATCCCAACAGCGGTAAAACAACCCTTTTCAACCGTTTGACCAAATCCAACCAAAAAGTCGGAAACTGGGCCGGCGTCACCGTTGAGAAAAAGATCGGCTCTTATACCAAAACAAAACCCGGCGCGGATGAAAAAGAAACCGTCAGCGTCGTTGACTTGCCCGGCATCTATTCACTCACTCCTTATTCCGCGGAAGAAATCATCACCCGCAACTTCATCATCGACGAAAAACCCGATTTGGTCATTAACATTGTTGACGCCACAAGCATGGAGCGCAATCTCTATTTGACCTTTCAGCTCAAAAAATTAGGCAGCCCGATGATTGTTGCGCTGAATATGATGGATGAAGTCGAGCAAAACGGCACGACAATTGATTTCGAGAAAATGTCTGACATGCTCGGTATCCCGGTCGTCCCGATTTCTGCAATCGAGGGCAAAAGCTTCTCTTCAAAAGTCGCTAAACTGATGGGCTACAAGTCCTCAAAGGCCGCAGAAGGCGGCATTGAACGTTTAATTGCAAAAACGAATGATATTTTAGATCACAATTTTGAAAACAGGGCTTTCAAAACGGAAGACTCTTTCGAAAAGAAAAAGTTTGACCCTGCTCTCTTGAAACACGCGGAAGATATCGATTACGATACACAGTCCGCTGAAATTTACAGTGATATCTTTAAAATCGTGTCCGCAACCGTTCATGAAGGTGAAAAGAACATTCAGCGGAACCGCACTGCAAAGATTGACCGCGTCTTGACAAACAAGTGGCTCGGCATCCCGATCTTTTTGGTCTTGATGGGGATTATCTTCCAATTCGCGTTCGGCCCGGTCGGCGCATTCTTCTCCGACTTGATTGAAGTCTTTTTCAGCGAAACCCTTTCCGAATTTATTGAAGGGTGGTTTACGGCTGCCGGGACTGCCGCGTGGATGACTGATTTAGTCGTTAACGGCATTATTGCCGGCGTCGGCGCCGTTTTAACATTTATCCCGCAGATTGTCATCCTCTTTATCTTCTTGACGCTTATGGAAGATTCGGGTTATTTGGCCCGTGTCGCGTTCTTAATGGACCGCATCTTTACAAAAATCGGTCTTTCCGGAAAGAGTTTCATTCCGATGCTCCTCGGCTTCGGCTGCACCGTTCCCGCTGTCATGGCCGCAAGAACGCTTGATAATGAAATGGACCGTAAAACAACAATCTTCATTACGCCTTTCATGTCATGCGGCGCCCGTCTCCCGATTTATGTTTTATTCATCGGCGCGTTTTTCTCCGCGCACCAGGGTTTAATCATGCTGACGCTTTATGTGCTCGGCATTGCCGTTGCGATCGCTTCTGCATGGCTCTTAAAGAAAACAATCTTCAAAGGTCCGGAGTCCCCGTTCATCATGGAACTTCCGCCGTATCGCTTTCCCGACTTATATACATATCTTCAACATGTCTGGGAGAAAGCGCGCGGTTTCATCATCCGCGCCGGTACGATCATCGTTTTGGCTTCCATCGTCATTTGGTTCTGCCAGGGTTATGACTTTACACTTACTGCAGCCGAGGATCCCGCCGAAAGTATTTTCGGTGTCATCGGAAACTTAATGGTGCCTTTCTTTGAACCGCTCGGATTCGGCGACTGGCGCGCAGTCATGTCACTCCTTGTAGGATTCGTAGCAAAAGAAGCGGTTGTCTCAGCGATTGAAATTCTTTACACGTCCGAAGACTTTGCAGCATTGTTTACACCCGTTACGGCATTCGCTTTCATGGTGTTCACATTACTCTATCTGCCTTGTTTGGCAGCCTTCGCAACAATTAAGCGTGAACTCAACAGCTGGAAATTGGCAATCTTTGCAGCCGCTTACCAGACGGCCATTGCCTATACAGCCGCATTCATCGTCTACCGCATCGGCCTTTTGACCGTGCAGTACTTATCATGACCGTCGGAGTCCCAAAAACAGCTTCCTCAGAATCATTTTTTGGGAAGCTGACTTTCAATTACAAAAAAATCAGGAAATTTCAAAATGACAGAGATCGCTTCTTTGCTGCCGCAGCTTTTGGTGTATACACTGCTTCTTTTCGCGGCATATGTCCTCTTCCGGCAGATTCACAAATTATTAAAAGGCGAAACGGGATGTACCGGCTGCTCCTCAGGAGGCGGCTGTTCAAAAATCGCAAGCAACAACTGTTCAAAAATCGCAAGTCTTGATAAGAAAGAAAATGAGCTTGAAATGGTTAAAAAATAAATAGAAAGTTTATGCTCACCAGTTCCTGTTTTTCCTGCATCAACTCTTTTATTTCCCCGTTCTTTTTTTCTGCATCAATACTTTTTATAACAAAACGGTTTATTTTCAAGATAACGATGAAATCGACAATTCGGGTTGATCATTGTCGAGGTGTGTTAATGGACGTTTCGATATTCAAAAAAATGAAAATTAAATCCGCTCTTACAGCAAAGGCCCTATTTGCGCCGACAAATTATCCGTCAACAGATGAATTAAATTGGTCGGCTTCAGGTCAAGCGGATTTTGTCCATTTGTTTGTGGAAAGCAGGGAACAATTTACACAAAGGTTTCCGCAAGCGATAAAAGCGTGTAAGGAAGACGGGCTGCTGTGGATTTCCTATCCTAAATCTAAAGGGAAAAAAACTTATGATATTAACCGTGACAGTCTTTGGGGCTTACTTTTGGCTGCAAATTATCATCCGGTGTCTCAAATCTCTCTGGATGATGATTGGTCGGCAGTGCGGGCAAAAAGAAATGAAGCCGGTGTTATATATCAACAACCGAGTAATGTAAAGAAATAAAGTTGATGTTACATATTAACAATCGAAATAATGTCAAGGAACGAACGAAATAAAGCAGCTAAAGCAGCTTACCTTTTTGTTAGTAAGTTGCTTTCAGCGCTGGCTCTTGCTTTTATGACTTTCTTCGGCTTAATTTCGCTCGGCGCCGTAAACCGCCATTCGATGTTTCTGTAATACTCGCAGGCATAATCAATTCCGATTCTTTTTCCCGTCACATATTCGGGCTTTGTCCCATCCTCTTCAATCCAAATTTCATCGGATGCGGTCAGGTCAACAGCGTTCAAATCCTTTGTTATCTGCATCGCTTTTGTTAATCGGCCGGGTCCGTAATAGCCGACAACGCCGCGAATCAGCGCTGCTTGCGGCTGTTCTTCCGCTCCCGTGACGGCGTTGACTAAGAAGTGGACACCGTAACAGAGGTAGACGTAAGTGTGCCCGCCTTTCATGTAGAGCGTTTCTGTTCGCTTCGTTTTGCCGGCTTTGGCGTGACAGCCCGTGTCCTCTTCACCGCGGTAAGCTTCCGTTTCAGTGATGCGGTAACGCAGCTCTTCTCCTGTCAGCAGGCGCCGGACAAGGATTTTGCCGATCAGATCGGGCGCAACTTCCAAAACGTCGCGTGTGTAAAAATCGGATTCTAATTTTTTAGGCTCGGGCATAGAAATCAAAAGTGGTTAGCCGTTTTTTATAATCGTTTCTCGCTTGTTTTTTTGTTTTAGCAATTTTGCTTTAACAATTTACTCGTTTTGCTTTTTCTTCATTTCGTTTTCCATGTCAACGATTTTTTGCTGGGCGTTTTCGATTTTTTGCTTCTTTTCTTCCTTCTCATCCTTTTCTTCGGAATTATTTTGTTTGTATCCCGGCGTGTTTACTTTTTTGAATTCAGCGGGCCCAAGTTCTTTAAACTGAGAATATTTGCGTTCCAAAACGCGACCGAAACAGGAAAGGGAATCACATTTTTTAAAATAGCGCGCGGCGACGAGTTCGTAAATTTGGCGCTCCTCTCTGTCGCTGCCGATAACAATGTAAACGGACGGGTAAGTCGTGTCAGCAATCTTGAATGTGCCGAAGATTTCAAAGCCTTCGTATTTTTTGATAAATTCATCTCTGTAAAGAATTTCGTAATCAAGGCCGAATTTTTCCATGTATTCGGTCACTTCCGGCTTTAAGCCTTTGGCGCTGTGCGTCAAGCGATAAAGCGGACATTCGATTTTGGAAGGCGTTATACTTCTTTTAAGAAACAGGGAAATTTTACTTTCGGGAAGACTGTCAACATCAAAAATGAAAACAAGCTTCTCCGTTTTTTCCGGAGACTCAGTCATTATTTAATCAAACCTTGTAATAACTAATATTTCTGAAATACCTTTAATGACTTCCCGTCTTAAAGTCTTATTCATCAAAAATAACTTTTAAAATGCGGAAATCGCCGTCATGAATGTTTGAAAGTCCGATCTCTTCGATTTTTTCATCAAACGGAATCGGATTCCCTTTGAAAAATAAAAGCGCCGTTTCTTCATTTATTTTCAATTCTTTCAAAATGTCGGCGGCGATTTTGAGATTTGAGAAGTTGATTTCTTTGTTGGATTGGATGCCGTTTTGGTCGAGTTCGACGATGATTTTTTCAATTAAGTTCATTTTCATTTCCTGCTTGTTTTTTGCTGTTGCTTATTTTCTGTCATTTGCTTTCTGCTCTTCCGTTATATTTTTCGCCATTTTTCATTACTGCTAGTATTTAAAGAGTCGCTTTTTAAAAATTTCAATATGACTTTATATCAATTTATCAATTGAGTTTTCTTTCATTGTGTCTCTTGTGTTCATTTATTATACTTTTGGAGTTTGTTTTATGGAACTTGTCAATAAAGAAATTTTCATTTACACTTTGATAAACAGCGCAGCTTATCTGTTTATTGTCTCCGTGTCCGTTCTGACAGGCTTTATCAGTGCCGCTTTAATCTTATTTTCATCATCTTTTCTTCTAAGACTTGCAATTTTTCTTGGGCAGAACAATCAGTTATGGTTCATCTTGTTAGAAAGTGTTTCTTCTGCCGGTTCAATTATCTTATATTTCCTGTTTCAGTTGCTCGGAATCAACTTTATGTATAATGCAGTTGTAAGGGAGTTTAAAAAGTTAAAAAACGAATCTTAAAAAGTCTTTAAAATTATTGACGGAGGTTTTGCAAATGAGTGATTTAATTAATCAAAGTATAAAAAGTGAAAACAGGCGACTGAATATTTTAAAAAGCTTCATCACGGTTATTGTTTATTTTGTTGCTGTCTTCTATACTTGTTATTTCATTTCCTTCGTTTTCATCTCTCTTTCCATGGCGATTTATACGTTTTCAAATCCGGAGATGTTTATTCAGATTGCAGGAGCCTTCATCTTTATCGCAATCGGTGGAATTGAATTTTACAGAGCTTTTAGAGGCCAATGGACACTGACTTCGTTTATCCTTTCCATTCCGCTTTTAGCGATTCTTCTGCTCAAGGCCATAATCCAAAAAACGACAGAAATCAATTTTGAGGTTAAGCCATTTCGAATTGACAGCTTTGTGAAAGAAATTCTCAAATTAAAAACTCAATGATTTAGTTTTTCATTTTTTTCCTTTCATCTTTTCCTTTTTTCTTTTCCTTTCTGTTTTTTACCCCCTCTCCTTTTCTCCTCACTCCTTTTGCTTTCATTTTCAATTCTTCCTTATTAAAAACCTTTAAATGCTATGAATGAATACAGCCCATGTTTCATTTCGGGATCCGTCCCGTTGGAATGTGGCTGCAAAAAGCATGCGGCTGAACCGTGAAACTATAATAAATTGGTGAAACACAATGGTAAAATCTTACTATGGATACGTTAGGGATGCCTGGAAAAAACCGGAAGAAACCTACGTGGATGAGCTCAGATGGGAACGCCTCCAGGTTTGGAGAAAAGAAGGTTCCGTTACAAGAATTGAACGCCCGACAAGAATTGACCGTGCCAGATCCCTCGGCTACAAAGCCAAGCAGGGCATCATCGTCGTACGCGCCAAAGTCAGACGCGGCGGTCTCAGACTTCCCCGCTACATCCGCGGAAGACGTACACACAACATGGGTATGAGAAAGATTACCGCCGGCAAAAGCATCCAGAGAATTGCCGAGGAACGTGCCGGACGCAAATATCCGAACATGGAAGTCCTCAACTCTTACTGGGTCGCAGAAGACGGTAAATTCAAGTGGTACGAAGTTATTCTCGTTGACCCGAGCCACCCTGTGATTCAGAGCGACAAGCGCCTGAACTGGATCTGCAACCCCGCCAACCGCGGAAGAGCACAGCGCGGCCTGACCAGCGCCGGCAAGAAAGGCAGAGGTTTGATGGTCCGCGGAAACGGCTCTGAAAAGAACAGACCGAGCCTTCGCGCACACATGAACAGAGGAAAGTGATTGATTCATCATATCAATTTTCGCGTCATCGCGCACGCGACAGAAGATTTGTCCAAAGTCGATTCGGCTTTGGACTTTTTTTTGGGTGTTGCATGCGCGCCGCGAGGCGGGCATGCATCAGGCACCTTGGCAGAATGTGCAGCAGACGCTTCTCTCAAAGCTGAACTGAACAACCTAAAAGAGACAATCGAAACCGAAGGGCATTTCGGAAATCCGATTCATATAAAAACCGCCGTTTTAAAGAAAAAGGCAGCCTGTTCTAAATTTGTTCAATTTTTCAAAGACAATATCAGCGAAGAAGATTTGGAAACGCTTCGCGAACAAATGCCCGAGCGACTGGATGACGATTTAAATTTTTACATGCGTTTTTCAAAGCAAGCCGCAGCAAACGGCAAACTTAAGTTTACAGAGTCCTCAGACGCGATTTCCGTTCGCGTCAAAATCGAAACCTATCCGAAATCATGGGAAAAGGCCGGTCCCATCGTGGAGGAATTATTTGGTCAAAAATAATTATTTTGATTACGTTTCTGCTGATTTTATCGATGATCTTTGTTCAAAAATAGCCGCAGGCGCAGAGCTCGATCCCGAAGATTTTTTTTCATTTCGAGAACATATTGATTCATTTTTTAAAAACTTCGGAATAACGGACGTTATTCTTTTCAGAAAAAGCGGTAAATCGGCTTCCGCTTTTTCAAATGCCTGCAAATCTCTTTTGGCTGATTGTTCTGCCCAATCCGCTCATTTCAATCATCCCGTTCGATATTACAAAGGCATTGAAATCGAAGCTGAAAATGAAAACGCACTTTATTCCGCCGTTCGAAAAGAAAGGCCGAACGCCGACTTTGTTGCCATTCGCTCTTCGGATGAGAAAGTGATTCGCGCCGCTGCTGATTCATTGGATGTTGATTTGGTGATTCCTGTTTCTTATTCGGAAGGACGAGCTCAAAACAGTAGTCCGAATTTACATGTCAGCGTCGGTCAAATTAATCATATTGCTGCGAAAATCGCCAAAGATAAAAAAACCGCTTTCGGATTTGATATCTATCCGTTTTTGCAGACAAAAGGCTATCGAAGAAGTAAAATTTTAGCGGACTGCATGGAAATGATTCCGATTCTTCGAAAATATCGTGTTCCCGTTTTGCTGTTCAGCGGCGCCGATTCGTTTTACGATGCGCGCGGCCCTTATGAGTGTGAAGCTTTCGGAAGCTTGCTCGGATTGTCTCGAGAGGAAACAGCGGCTGCCGTTTCTTTAAACCCGGCGGAAATTATTGAATTGCGCAAAAGACAGCAGTCGGGGAAAATGATTATGTCAGGCGTTGAAATCGTTGAAAATGATTTGAATGATTAAATGATGAATTTGTTTTACTTGATGATTGTTTTGACCGTTAATGTTTTATGACGATCCGCTCATTCAATTTCTATTCTCGATATATCGGTGTATTTATAAACTACAAACGTTATTCATTTTATTGCAGTTTAAGCGCAATTTAATTTATGATCACATTCATTGTGAAAAACGGAGTTTTCGGCTGATTATTCGGAATTGATTATTCAGCTTTGAACAAAATTCTTAAATCCATTTATGTTCCCTTTATCTGTATTATTTTTAGAACAGGTGTATTCATTTGGAACCGCTCTTACCGTCACTTCGAAATCGAAAAAGATACATTGCCGTTGTCGTCGTCAGTGAGGTTCCCGTTCAAAGAAACGCTTTCATCGCGGCTGTTTCTCAAACGGGATGCACTGTTTTGGGCGATGTCGGTTTTGCCGGCTGCGGCATTTCCGTTCTCGGTTTTGAAAACAATGTCGGAATCATTAAATGCAAACACACTTCCGTAACGCATACAATCGGCGTTTTGGCGTTTATGACGATGATTGACGGACAAAAAGTCATTGTTCAGACATTGGGCGTTTCGGGAACTGTCAAAGGCGCGCAGACAAAGTTTCTGCAAAAGGGAAATTGATTTAATTTATCGTTTGTCTTTCACAACTTTCCGAATCTTTATATTGTTTGATTCATATAAAATCAAAAATTCATAAATATTTCAAATTCACAAAATCACATTTATTTTTAAATACTCATTCACTTTAAAAATAAAACTTAATCCAAACAAATTAAAAAAATAATTGAATTTAAAGACAAAAACAGGAGACTCAAAATCATGAAAGATATGGCCCCTCAAATGTACGACCGCGCAAGTACTGTCTTTTCTCCGGACGGCCGCCTTTATCAGGTGGAATACGCCAGAGAAGCCGTTAAGAGAGGAACGACCGCTGTCGGTATTAAGGTTAAGGAAGGAGTTGTCTTATTGGTGGACAAGCGCGTTTCCAGCCGCTTGATTGAATCCAATTCCATTGAGAAAATTTTCCAAATCGATGACCACATCGGCGCCGCCACTTCAGGCCTTGTCGCCGACGCTCGCGCTCTCATTGACCGCGCTCGCGTTGAAGCTCAGGTCAACCGCGTTTCTTACGATGAACCGATCGGTGTTGAAGTGATTTCCAAAAAAATCTGTGACCACAAGCAGACTTTTACACAGTACGGTGGTACACGCCCCTACGGCACCTCTTTGCTGATTGCAGGCGTTGAAGACAACAATCCGCGCCTTTTTGAAACAGATCCGAGCGGCGCGCTTTTGGAATACAAAGCAACGGCGATCGGAGCAGGCCGCGCGCCCGTCATCGAAGTTTTCGAAGCCGATTACAACGAAAACATGTCTTTGGACGATGCCATTTTGCTCGGCGTCGAAGCGCTTTACAAAGCCGCAGACGGCAAGTTCAAGCCTGAAACGCTTGAAGTCGGTGTCATTCCGGTTTCCGGCAAAGATTTCCGAAAATTAACAACGGAAGAGGTCAAAGTTTACGCCGACAAGATTTATAAAAAATACCCGAAGACGGAAGATGAAGCTTCCGCATGCGAATCTCCCGCTCGGGAAGAAGATCTCGATATTTAATCGAATCTTCCATTTTTTTATTCCCGTTTTTTTTGTTTATTTTGAAAAATTGCGGGTTCTTTTCCATTTTATTTTTTTGAAACTGGTGCGACTCGCGCGTGCGGCGGCAGCAAATTTTGCGAGGGCGATAACCTGAGCAAAATTTGAGCAATTTTTTTAAACAAAGCCGACCTAAGTATCATCAAAATTCAGGATTTGATTTTCATGGTTTCACTTGACGATGCCGTTACGGCTCATATTAAAAAAGGCAGCAAAGAATTTGAAATTCTCGTTGATCCCGAGCTTGCTCTCGCTTACAAGCGCGGAGAAAACATCAATATCGCAGATGTTTTGGCGGCTGAAATCGTTTTTGAAAACGCGAGCCGCGGCGACAGAGTTGCCGAATCCGATCTTGTTTCAGCATTTCAAACAGGAGATGTTTTACAAATTGCCGCTCTTATTTTAAAAAACGGTGAAATTCAGCTGACAAAAGAGCAGCGTAAACGCTTCCTGGAAGAAAAAAGAAGATTAGTTGTTACATTTATTGCCCAAAACGCCGTCAACCCGCAGACAATGACGCCGCATCCGCCGCAGCGCATTGAGATTGCGATGGAAGAAGCCAAAGTCAATATTGACCCGATGAAAAGTGTTGACGAGCTTGTTCAAATCACAATGAAAGCGATTCGTCCGCTTCTCCCGATCCGCTTCGAAGAAGTCAGCGTCGCCATTAAAATTCCGCCGCTCTACGCGCCGAAAGCGTACGGCGATATTTCCAATTTCGGGAAAATGCTGAAAAATGAATGGCAGTCTGATGGCTCATGGATTGCGGTTGTCAGAATCCCTGCCGGTATGCAGACGGACTTTTACGCGCTGCTAAATCACATCACAAAAGGAGAGGCGGAAACAAAATTGATTAAAGATGCGGCGGCGCCGAAAGATTGAAATCTTAAAATCTTTTCATTTTTTCTTTAAATTCTTTTGTTTCTCATTCAATCAGTTCAAAATCGTACTTTTCAAATTCATTTCCGTTGATTATGACAGCAACTTGGTGAAGTCCGAGGTGAAGTTTTCTTGTTGTTACGACTTTGAAAGAATGTTTTCGAGTAATTCGTGCTGTCGAATTTTCAGCATATTCTTTTTCGCTGATTTTATGAACTTTCTTCGCCAGCATTCCATTCGCTTTTTGGTAATAAATTCCGTATTCAAGTCGAATTTTGGCTTTTTCATTGTTCTTATTCAACAGTTTAAACTCAAATTCCAACGAATTTCCAACTTTAACTTTGGGCGCGGAAATACTGAAATCTTGAATGCTGATATTTTTTGCGACAGAGCCAAAACCGAATAATACCATCGCATCCTGATTGCCTTGTTTTAAGAGTGTTCGACAGCCGTGTTTAATCATCCAATCTATTTCTTTCGATTCACCTTGCCATTTTTTAACCAAATCGATGACTGTTCCGGGATTATCTTTTGCTATATCATTCAAATTGTTAGCAACGCTTAGCCGCACAAACCTCGACGGGTCGTTTTTAAGATTTTCCAAAATTGGAATAATCGGCGCAGGATTCTTTTTCAAATTCGGCAAAGCCATCGCCCAAGGGAGGCGCGGACGGCAGCCTTCTGACGCTAACCGCCTGATGCCCCAATGTTCGTGATTCGACCAAACGAACATTTGTTTCATCATTTTGTCCGGATATTTGATAATAAAAGGACGAACACTAAACTCACAACTTGTAAACTGAGTGATTTTCTCGATCGCCCGAACAGAGGTTTCGTAATCGTCCAAGCCGTATTGTTCTACAAAACTGTCCAAAATCCATCCATATTCCAATGATAAACTAAATTGAGTATCGTTTATTTCCGAAAAATCGGGCAACGTATCTTTTATGGAATCCAACAATTCGAGTATTTTGGCGATTGCCTCTTTATAATCTGCCGGCAAAAAGTTTCTCAAAACAGTTGCTATATGCTCATTTCGTTGTTTTAATTCTCTGTTTTCCCATTCATCGTCCATTATTTGAGAAACAAATTCGAAAGCGTCAAAATCGCTGATAACGCATTTCAAATCTTTCGTAAATCTATCGAAAAATTGATCGTTGTACATATTTTTGAGAGGCTCGCCTTTTTTAATTCCTCCAAATTCTTCCGCCATTTTTAATTCCTCCAAACTCTTCTGCCATATTTTTTAGTTTTATTTTATTTATTAGTGTCAAACGGTTATTAACTTGTTTAATTTTCCTCTTTCTTTCAATTTTATTCAACATTTTACCATTTAAATAATATTTTCACCGTCTTTTTTCCATATTTCGTGAAAGACTATAAAAATAAGTAAAACGTACGTTATAAAACTCAAACCAGTAAGACAGAGGATAGAATGGATAAAAAGAGAATTGTTATACCCGGAGAATTGCTGTCCGATGACCCGGCAATGTCGGGTTCAGGAACTTATATTTCCGGCGGGAAAGTCTACGCATCCGTATGCGGACTTTTGGCTCAGAAAGGAAAGTTTTCGGTTCACCCGCTTTCCGGCCCGTACATGCCGAAGAAAAACGATCTCATTATCGGTTATGTGACGGTTGTCACGTCATCGAATTGGATTTTTGATATAAATTGCCCTTACGAAGGACTTCTGCACGTCACCGAATATCCGGAGCGCGTTCCCGCCGAAGAGATGACCAAACATTTCAACCTCGGCGATACGGTTTTGCTGAAAGTGACGGACGTCAATTCGGAAATGAAAATCGAATTGACATACAAAGACCCCGTCTGCAAAAAACTGACGAGAGGACGTCTTTTTGAAGTACTCTATTCTAAAGTGTCGCGTATTATCGGACGCTCCGGCGCCATGATCTCAATGCTTAAAGCCAAAACCGGCTGCGATGTTTTCGTCGGCGGCAACGGCCGCATTTGGATGAACGGCGACTCATTTGATATGGATATATTAATGAAAGCTTTGAAAAAAATCGAAGCTGATGCCCGCCTTCCGGGACTGACCGATTTAACGGCAGCATTTATTAATGAACAATATGAGTCTGCCGGACGCAAAGCACATGATGCGGCAAAGCAGAAACCGGCCGAACCGAAAAAGCAGACGGACTTGAAATCCGAAACAAAACTCGAAGCAAGGCCCGACACAAAATCCGTTCCCCGAAAAAAGAGGACAGATGCTGTACCCGCTTCGAATGCGCCCGTGATTGAATCCTCCGATGCTGAACTGAGATCTCTTCCGAGAATAAAAAGAAAATCAGCAGCGGAATTCGAAAAAGAGTCCGAAAAAGAATCCGGTTTAATCCCGGCCGTCGGCAAATACGTCGTTGTCGGACATTCCGTTGAAGACGCCGCTGTCGGTTCGGATTTCCTTCCAAACGAATCAACTGCGCCGGCCGGATCGGATGTGAAAAAGAAGCCTGCGGCAAGACCGCGCTTAACGCAGCCCGAAGCATGCAAGCAGGGTAACTGTACCTGTTTTAAGAGCATTTTCTTTATACACCCACCCGTTCGCGGAAGCAGTAAATCAGACCGATGAAACAGACAGACAAAAGATAAATTAACGAGAGTCAAGAACGGAAAAATTTAATCATTATACTTATTTGGAGAAATTGAAATGAGTTCAAACCAAACCGATACGGTTTTTTTTGATGAGAACGGTCTTCGAACAGACCAGAGAAAGCACGATGAAATCCGCCCGATGAAAATTAAAATCGGCGTCCTGTCGCGCGCAAACGGCTCCTGCTATTTGGAATGGGGCGCAAACAAAATTTTGGCCGCCGTTTACGGTCCCCGCGAAGCGCACCCGCGCCGCATGCAGATGGCCGGAAAAGCAGTCATCCGCTACAGATACAACATGCAGTCTTTCTCCGTGGAAGACCGTGCTCGCCCCGGACCAAGCCGCCGCAGCAGCGAAATTTCAAAAGTCAGCCGCGAAGCGTTTGAACCGGTTCTTTTCGCAGAAGATTATCCGAAAGCAGCGATTGATATTTTCGTTGAAGTTCTTCAGGCCGATGCCGGAACAAGAACGGCCGCAATCAACGCGGCATCACTTGCGCTCGTTGATGCAGGCATCCCGATGCGCGGACTTGTTTCCTCCTGCGCTGCCGGTAAAGTCGGCGGCAAAATTGTTTTGGACTTGAACAAGCCCGAAGACAATTACGGCGAAGCGGACTTACCGATTGCGATGACGGAAGACGGTAGAATCACATTGATTCAAATGGACGGACATTTAACGCCGTCCGAATTCGAAGAAGCGATGGCGCTTGTTCAAAACGGCTGCCGCCAAGTTCTTGCAATTCAGAAAGCGGCGCTTTTAGAAAAATTCGCGTCCGTTATGGATGATGAAGAAGAAACCGACGATGTGACACAGGCGACGGTGCCGGCCCCCATCTATGATGATTTCGATGTCGATGAAAGCGATGAAGAAATAGATGAAGACGATATTGACGCTTTCGTTGCCGAAGTTTCCGAACGCCTCGCAAAGGGTGTTTCTGCAGTCATCCGCGGCTTTGAAGAATCGGCCGCAACCTGTTTCGATGATGATGATTTGGATATCGTTGTCATCGAAGAAGATGAGATGGATGCCGATGACTTAAAAGAAATCGCATCTTTCGTCTCCGATTTCGAGGATGAGGCGGACGAAGAAACCGATATTTTCGTTATTGAAGCCGATGACCTTGAGGAAGATTCTGATTTTGACGAAGAAGGCGATGAGGAAGACGAAGATGAATTTGAATACGATGATGAAGATGAAGGCGAGGAGGACTGAATATGTCTAACGAAATACTTTCCGCTTTAAAGAAAGATTACATTCACAATTTAATTGTTGAAGGCAAGCGCGCAGATGGACGCGATTTCAAAGAAATGCGCGGCATTTCCGTCAAAACAAATGTCATCGACAAGGCGGAAGGGTCCGCTTATGTCAAATACGGTGACACAAAAATTTTGGTCGGCATCAAATTGCAGAAAGGAACGCCTTTCCCTGACGCGCCGAACTCGGGCATTATTATGACCGGCATGGAGCTGAATCCGCTTGCGTCCCCCGACTTTGAGGCCGGGCCGCCGAGAGAAGATTCTATTGAAATGTCCAGAATCGTTGACCGCGGAATCCGAGAATCCAAATGCATTGATTTGGAAAAGATGTGTATCAGAGAAGGCGAACTTGTTTGGATGATTTTCGTTGACATCAGTGTTATTAACGATGCCGGAAACATTGTCGATGCCTCTTGTCTGGCTTCCATTGCCGCTTTGATGACCACGGTTGTTCCCGCTGATGAGGCAAACGGCTTTAAGTCCATTCCGCTTCCGATTCGGAATACTCCGGTCGGTGTTACCGTTGTCAGCATTGACAACACGCTCATTCTGGACCCGACACTGGATGAAGAAATCGTTTGCGATACAAAGCTCACGGTGATTACGGAGAAGGACGGCGCGCTTTCCGGTATGCAGAAGAGCGGCGCAGAACCTTTGCTTCCCGAGAGAGTCATAGAAATGGTCAATCTCGCCAGGGAGAAGGGAGCCGAAATAAGGGAAAGATATTTATCCCATCTTTCTATAAGAGGTTGAATCTTGTTTTAAACATTTCAACCTTTTTGATTCAAACGTCACGGCTGATGCGGCTTCAAATACGAATCGCTTCCCTCGGCTTCAATCGCCTTTGAGTCATTCAAGTTTAAATTTTCAAAATTATAGAGCGCTTCGGCGTTTTAGTTAAGGTGAAACATTATGGTTAAGAAAAACTCACGCAAAGGTAAAGTTTCCAGATCTGCCGGCAGATTTGGCGTCAGATACGGCAGAAGAGACAGAAAACTCGTCGCTGACCTTGAAGGACGTACCAGAGGCCCGCACACCTGCGCAAGATGTGACCTTCCGTCCATCAGAAGAATCGGTACAGGCATTTGGGAATGCAGAAAATGCGGCTTCAAGTTCGCAGGCGGCACGTTCATTCCGCAAACTTCAGTCGGCAAGACCTTCCAGAACACAATGAAGAATGCGCTTTCTGACAGCTCCATGAAATATCACTATGATTTCTTGGACGAAGAAGACGAAGAATAATGAAACAGAGGCTGTGAGGGCCATATCTGTTTCTTCTTTCTTTTTATTATTTTTTGGTATCGACATTAATTATATATGTTGAATTATCTAATTATGATTCTAATTATAATTCGACTTTTCAGAACGATTCATAACGAATTAAAAAGGTGACTTACTTGTCTTATTATTGTTCCCATTGCAAAAGAGAGCTTGACATCGACTATGAAAACGCAGGTGTCCGCTGTCTCTATTGCGGCCACAGAATTCTCGTTAAAAAACGCCCGGCAACGATTAAAAGAATTAAG
>JAIRKA010000038.1 GCA_031260345.1 Methanosarcinales archaeon | reverse complement strand
GATTTTATGTTGTCGGCATGCCGCATTGGCTTTTTGCAGGAGTTTTCATGGGTTTGTTCAACATCGTCCCGTATGTCGGTTTCCTTTTGCCCGCAATTCCCGTGACCGTTTACGCGTATACACTCGGAACGGAAGTGATGTTTGCCGTCATTGGTATCATTATTGTGATTCAGCTCTTTGACTACTTCTTTATCCTGCCGAATATGGTGATGAAAACGGTTAAGATCAGCTCTTTTATGGCAGTGATCCTGACGCTTGCCGGCCTGAAGCTTGCCGGTGTCTTTGGACTTATATTTGCGGTTCCGCTCTACATTTTCTGCAAGATTGTTCTGATATCCTGCTATAAAATGCTGGTTTTGATGTATCCCGACCCGACAGATCCGAATGAAATCATCATAGATGAAGGGTAATCATTTTTTTTTAAAAGCGCATCGAACCGATAATAAGGTTTATATTCTATATTCGCCATTCATGAGTCTCAGCGTGTCCTGATAGGGTAGTGGATATCCTGGAAGCCTGCGGAGCTTTCGACTTGAGTTCGAGTCTCAATCGGGACGCTGAAAAATACAGGCGGTCGTTTTGAATTAAAAATGACCGCCTTTTTTTATTAAAAAGAACAAACAGCCCCGTTAGGGTAGCGGATATCCTGAGAGCCTCCGGAGCTTTCGACCTGAGTTCGAATCTCAGTCGGGGCGTTTATTTCTACTTTTCATCATTTAAGCCATGAGCCGGAATCTGGTGTTGAATTGTGAAAAGGTGAGAGGCACTTTTTGGTTAAATTTTTGAAAAGCGGAGCGGTTCGCGCGCGGCGGAGGCAGCAGCAATGAAGGCAACAGCAACGCAAACAGCAAGGTAATGACGGCACGTTCGCGTCAGCGAACGGATGTGATAAAAAAGAGCAGATGCACGTAGCGACGCAGCCTAAAGGCAGCAACGAAAACAGTCGCAAGAAGGAACTCGCTCGAGACAGGTGAGCATTCTTTCGCTTGTACCTGTCTCTTTTTTGAGCATTCCGCAAATTTTGCTTTTGTTCTTCGCTTCGCTCAGACCAAAATCAAAATTAGCGGTCGTATGCGGGGATTCATTCAATTTTGATTTTACTGAAACATCGCTTTTCTTTTATTTTTTTTGAAAAATTGGAACGCCGTTTTTCATCTAAAAGCTATCATTTTTTAAGGTTTTAATGGGCGTTCGGGTTTAACACTCTTCACGAAATTGGATGTTTGGCTTTTTTAAAAATAATGAAAAGCGGAGGCAGCTTAAATGAAAATTATAGAAAAGAGAAACGGCCGCTTAAGCTGAAAATTATAAAAATCGGAGCAGCTCGCGCGCGAAGGCCGCTGAAAAAAAGAATAAACAAGTGGAATAAGTCAAAACGAATCAATCGTTCAACTGAAGTTTGTCGTCTTTGCTTTTAATCACTTCAAAACGCCTCTGCCTCGGCGTTTCAAGCCCTCGGCGGTTTTCGTTTTCATCCTCTCTTTTGCCGATTTCAATATCTTCAGCATCTTCTTCTTCGTCAACCGTCAGCAAATGAATTTCGCCGTCTTCATCTTCATAAGACATTTTCGCGTCTTTAAGCAAAATCACATAGTCGGCGGAATTCTTCAAGGCAATTGAAAAACCCGGCTGAATGCCGAAAATAATGGTTTCCTTGCCTTTCTCATTCGCTTTGTTAAGGAGCGGTTTAAAATCGGCGTCGCGCGTGACGATTGCAATCGTGTCAATGCTCTCGTTGTAAACCAACTCCATCCCTTCAACAGCAAGGCGGACATCCACGTCACTGGAACAAATAATCGGTTCCAAACCGTGATTTTCAATGGCTTCAACCAGCTTGTTGGACGCGTACTGGTTGATAAAAACCTTCCCAACCTTCACGTTTCCGTATTCTTTAAGAGAGTTTTTGATTTCGTAAAGGTCAACGTTGAATTCTTTGCGGATAACATTCGGCCCGTCAACAAGAAGGCCGATTCTCTTCCGCTCGTTTTCCTTTTTAGAAGATAAATATTTTGTAATGGATCCGAATCCGGATTTTGTATTTGACATAATTTCAAGACCCGTATAATGATTACCTTGACAGCCGCTCCCGAAAACAGGCGCAGACCGTTACAATTTACACACGTTGCAATATTGCGGCACATGGATGCAATAATGACACTGATGCAATAATTAAATACAAACGGCAATTAATAACACAAACTACAGAGGCTGCAAAACCACAGCATAATAATGATTACTCAATATCCAAATAAACAACAATCCTATTTAAATATTGATAAAAAGATAAATGTTATTTTTCTTATTTGATTGTTCCGTTTGGAAGTCATATTTAACTCGGCAGAGTAAAATATTAATTTTTAAGCAATTCTAAAAGCGTCGTTCAAAGAGCATTAAAAAGCTTAAAAATTGCTCAAAGCTTCACCCAGTTTGTATTTTCGAATATGCGGCTGAGCTTTTTGCTTCGGCTTGAAATCAAAATACTTTTTCATCCGCCGCCCTTCTTTTCTCCTGTAAAAGAAAAGTTCGCCGCCATAGGTTGAAAACAAAGCGTAAGCCGTTTCAAACCTTTCAAAATCTTCCGGATGAAGTTCAATTAAATATTTGCCGTCCATGCTGAAAACTTCAAGCAAAACAATTTCACGAATCCGCTTTAATTCTTCCGTTTGCGGCTCTTCATCAAAATAAAGCGTATGCCTCAGGCCCGGAAGCCAGCAGGCATACATCTTTTTAAAATCCAAAACCACAATCGAAACACGTTCGTTTTCGGGCGGTTTCAAATAATTTCTTCCGATAAACGGCGACTTTGTCATTTCAATCTCAAAAGTTTTTCAATCATTTGTCCTGCAAAACCGCTCAATAATAATTTTGTTTCTGAGCTTTTTCTCTCAAACGTTTGCGGTAATGGTAACCGAAAGCCAATCCGACGATAATTCCGCTTAAGTGAGCAGCGTGCGCAATTACGCTGCCGTCACCCATGAGCAAAACGCTGATAAGGCCGTAAATGACAACCAGATATTTGATTTTCATCGGGATAACAACCAGGAAGACTTGAAGGTTCGGATTTATGACGGCAACCGCTCCAAGAACAGCGAAAATCGCGCCGCTTGCGCCGACCAGCCCGACAACTGTGTTGCCTCCTGTTATCCAATATTCTATCAAAAGGAATCCGAGTGCGGCAACAACTCCCGAAGCCAAATACATCAACACAAATGACTTCTTGCCGATGACCTGCTCCAAATATCTGCCGAAGAAATACAGTGTAATCATATTGAACGCAATATGAAAAATATTCGTCGGGCTGTGTAAAAACATATGCGTAACCAGTGTCCAAGGTCTTGCGATGATTGCATCAACGCTTGAAAACAAAACCAATGAGTTGAAAATATACGCGAGAATCGGGTTTTGAAAAATATACGCTCCGAGACCGACAAGCTGCAAAATCACGCAAATAATAATAATGATGTAAGTCGGGCTGTTCAGAATCTTTTTCCAAAGCGGCGGCGAACGCGATGCCGTATAGCCGTGACGCTGTTCAAATTGATCTTTATCGTAATAGTCCGCTTTCGGCGGGTTCGTTTTTTTAGCCGCGCCCGTCCCGTATGTTTTGGTATAAACGCGTGTCTGTCCCATATGAACGCCTTTCGGATCGACAAAACAATTATGTTTCTGTCTTGAAATATGGTCGGAACAATACGCTTTTCCGCAGACGCCGCAAATTTCTTGCGCAGCCTCTTCCTTTCCGCATGCTTGGCATTTTGTCATGAATAGTAACTCCGGTTTTCCGCTTTTCAAGTGACTGTTTTAATCCGTTTCGATTTTAAACAGCACGCCTGTACCGGCCAAAGTCAAATGCGTTTTGTCGCCGAGTCTTAAAACATCGTCAATAACAGCGTTTGCTTCCCATTCATAAACATAGTCGTAAGGACCGCGGACCGGATTAAATCCGAGAGACGTCAGACGATTATTTACTTCCGACGGCGGGGAACAGTCTCCGTTACTGTTGTACCAAATTTGGAGATAAGTCTTCATGTTTTCTTATTTGATTTCCTTATTTATTATCTTATCTTAAATTCCGTTTTTCAAAAAAAGAACCGAACCTTCCTGTTTTATACAAAAAGGAAGGATTCGTAAACGAACGACTCAATCGGATGACGCTGAAATCGTTTCCAGCGCCTGAACAATCATCTTTCTGTATTCGGTAAATTCGGGCGTATAATGCTTTAGAGCGTTTTTGATATTTTCATTTCCGCCTTTTTCTTCGCTTTCGGCCGCTTCAGCTTGCGCTTCGGCTGCAATAATCCGCTCATATGTTTTTTCGGCCGTCTCTGCCGTCCAAATGCTGCGGTCTTTTTCATCCGCTTTTTGAATATATTCCGGGCGGATTGAAAGCATCGTATTGCCGTCATCGGTTGTAAATGACGTCACTTTTCCGACAATCGTCACAAACGAAGGCGTCTCTGCTTCCGATAAGAAGCGGGCGGCTTCTGACTGATACTGACCCGCGTAAATCGTAAATATTCCGGTCGGGTCCGCAATTCTGGCTCTGTAGTATTCCGAACTCGTTCCGATATTTTCGACTTCTGTCAAAACGCCGGAAATCAAAACGCGGTTCGCTTTTGCGCCTGTCGGCGTCAGCACATACTGAGGCGCATACTGCTCCTCTTCTTCGCGATAAACCAAGTCGGAGTCTTTAAGCTCTTTGGCAAACATGCGGACGGCAATTTCTCTGAAATATCCGGGCATTTAGATCACCTTTGTTTCATCTATTTCGAAACTTTCATCCATTTCAAAATTCTCTTCCACTCCAAAATCTTCATCCGACTCTGTTTCGGAATCCATCGCACTCAACATTTTTTCAAATTCTTCAAAATCTGTACTTAATGCTTCGGCTTCCTCTTCGGTTCCCATTTCAACTCCCATTCCCGATTCATTCTTTCTTTTCGAGCCGGTTATATCGGATGAAAATTGGTTCAGCGCCTCCAACTCTTCTGAAACGAGTTCTTTTAACCAAAAGATTCTGTTCATGTCAACGGAATCGGCGCGCTCGATACTTTCAGCGATGACGTAGCGATCTGTTTTCGCTCCCCGAACATTAAAGTATTTGCCGATGAATTCCGTTTTGATAATATCGTTAATGCATTCGGGATCCAATGTTTCTGTTGCCGTCATGACAGCGTCTTCCAATGTCAAGTTGAGAAGTTTCTGCGTCAATTCACAGTTAACAATTGTTTCATGCGCTTTTGAGCCGTCATCGAATACCGCTTTGATTCGAAGGTCGTATTTTCCTTTGACTTTGCCGTGCTCGCCGCACATGCCTTTTGACATGACTTTATTGCACTGCGGGCATCTTCTGATTAAACCCGATCCCGCCTGAATGTCAACGGCGCAGCCGCAGACTTCAAAAACGGATGGTTTCGCAATGATTTTCTCGTCAGTCTCTTCGATTTTTCCGATGCGGTTGATTTCAACCGAAACCATGCCGTTCCATTCCTTTGTGATCGCATTTTTGAACAAATATGTTTTTCCGGCTTCCATTTCTTCAATCTCTGAAGTTTTCCAAACGGTAAAGCGCATCGTTCCCGTTTCATCGCCGAGGATACCCGCAAACGAAATCGTTTCATGGGTTTGTTCAAAAATTTGTACGACATTCGCTTTCAAGTCCGTCCAAATACCGCCTTGCTGAAGTTCGGCAACCGTTCTGAGCTCATTCGTCCGGTCCTTTGCTTCGCCTGTATTTCCTACGGTTTCGTTGGATTTGATGACAGCAATCTCAGCTTCTGAAATCACGGCTGCCGATGCTTTGTTTAATGTGATGCTTGCTTTATCGTTCCATGATTTGACAACCACATTTTTAAAATCATACGTTTTATCGAGTTCCAGCAGCTCTGTTTCGGAGTTGCTCCAAATCGTGAATTTGATAATTCCGGTTTCATCGCCGACAAGTCCCGCTTGCGCAATGCTTTCATGGCTTTTTTCCCAAATTTGAATGACTTTTCCGGTCAGATTGACCCAAGTGTCCGGCATTCCGACCATCGCTGAAATCTCCGATATTTTTTTGGTTTCCGCCGTTCCTTTCCCCGCAAAAACTTTCGTCTTTGAAATATTGTATTTTTTCAAAAACGCATTCGTCACGCTTCTTTGAGCTTCCGTTGCGGGGACTTTAAAAGTGTCCGTCATTTGTTTTAATTTTGATTCAATCTCTTCAAAGGAGACATCTGCTCCGTTTTCTGCGAGAAGTTTGTGTATTGACGCGGCACGGGAGACGAGATCACCGCTGCTGCTTTTTAATTGAATCGATTCATGTAAATCGGCAAGTTCAGTTTCATTCATGTCTATCATATCCTTTAGACCTCCGGTTATATTTTCAATTAGGTTTGGGGAGGCAGAATACTCTAAGACTCGAGGATATAAAGAAAAAAGCGAAGTGGGGTGAAAGTATTGATGTAAAAAAAGAAAATTAACTTCTTTCATCTCTTCTTCGATTAATCAAATAAAATACGAGGGCAATCGCAGCCGCAATCAGCAAAAGCTGAAAAATGATGACAAGCAAAATCAGTATAATCTCGTTTGTTCCGAACCCAAAAATCATTTTTACACCTCTTGATATTTATTTTTTCGATTCTTTCATTCTTTTCTCTTCTTCCACCTCTAAAATTCCTTTTTTAACGGCGGCTTTAATGATATAATAAAGAGCAATCAAAAAAACAGCTGCCGGAATCAAATACAAAAACAATACCATAATTATTAGTAAAATTTCGGCTGTTCCAATCCCAATCATTTTTATTCCTCTTGAAATTTATTTTTCAATTCTTTCATTCTTTTCTCTTCTTCTGCTTCTAAAATTCCCTTTTTAACGGCGGCTTTAATGATGTAATAAAGGGCAATCAAAAAAACGACAATCGGAATCAAATACAAAAACAACATCGCAATTATTACCAAAATTCCTGCAGCGGTCACCAACATTTTTCTATCTCCTTTTCATTTCTTTTAATTCAATTTTCGGCTTTTTAATTGTTTTCAAACTTCCAGCTTCATCAAGCAGAAACCTTACACTTTCAAAATATTACTTCAATATTTTTCTATTTTCCACTTCCGCCAAAATTTTCATTTGCTGAATCGCAATCTGATTTAATTTTATCAATCGTTCCTGCTGCGAAAGCCCTTCGCCGATAAAAATTGCATTCAAGTTTTCCATGTTCGAGAGGCAAATCAATCCATTGATTGTAGCATAATCTCGAATATTGCCTTTCAGATTAGGATTTGTTTCTCTCCATTCTTTGGCGGTCACTCCAAATAAAGCAACATTTAGCACATCGGCTTCATTTGCATAAACAATCGAAATTTGCTGCGGTGTCAGTTCGGCAGGGATGAGGTTCTGTTTAATAGCATCCGTATGAATATGATAGTTAATTTTTGCCAATTCGCGTTTTGCCGACCAACCCAATACTTTTTGCTCTTCAATTTTCAGCCGTTTAAATTCAGTCACAAGGTAAAGTTCAAATTCTGCCGAAATCCATGCTGCAAATTTAAAAGCAATATCAGAGTGAGCATACGTTCCCCCTCCGTAGCGACCGGACTTTGATGTCATGCCAACAGCATTTGTTTCAGCAATCCATTTTTGAGGCGACATCCAAAAATGTGGCTTAGCGGACTCATTTTTAAACCCCTCATAAATGTGGAGTTTAAAATTTGGATTGTTCAGCCTTTCCCACAAACCGAGGTATTCAATAGTGTTGTATGTTCTTAACCACAGACTAATTATCTGTGAAGGATTCTCTTTGTCACGGGCTTTGGCAATGTCAGTCAGTGAAATATAATCTTCCTGCTCCTTTTTGTAAAATACGATTTCTGTACCTTGTACTGTTATTTTTGCCATGCACTATCACATTTTTAGAATTTGACTGATTCATTTCTTTCCTCACTCATGCTTTACGACACAATTCGACAAACCTGTAATCTCAACAATGTCTCCATTGTCCGGGCTGTGAATCATCGTCTGCAAAAATTCCTCGTTTCACTCGGAATTTTTCAGAGGCGGGGGGAGGCAGGTGTTTGTTTATAGGGGTGCCTTCGGCACCCCGTCTGCTCTTCCATCATTCATGCTTTACAACACAATTCGACAAACCTGTAATCTCGACAATGTCCCCATTGTCCGGGCTGTGAATTATCATCTGCCCTTTCTTCAAATACGGAATCCTCTTTTCATATTCCGCCGGTACTTTGACAGCGTTAATCGCCGCGTCATTGTTGAGGTTCAGCACGATTTTCGTGTTGACTTGTTTCAGAATTTCCGTTTCAATGTCCTGCGGGTCCTGCGTGATTAAAAAGAGACCGAGGCCTTCTTTTCTACCCTGCTTTGCGGCCTCTGCGAATTTTGAAATAATCTTGCCGGACAATGTTCCCGCTGAGCTTGATAAATAGCGATGGGCTTCATCCAAAACCAAAATGATCGGCGTGTTCTTCACGTCTTCATCACCCGAAGTATTGAGCTTGTTGTCAACGATAACCGTCATCATCGTGAGAACAATCAAATCGCGGATACGTGAATTATTAATGTATTCCGTCGGAAAGACGGAAATCTGTCCCGGCTTGAAAACGGTTTTGAAAAGTTCCGTAATCGGCTTCGCGTCTTTATCAAAAATACGCTCATACGTTTTGTTAAGCGCCTTTCTGACGATACCGCCGTAAGACGATTCATGAATTTTGTCGGTTTGTTCCGTGTAATATTCCTTATTGAACGGGTCTTCAACGAACTCCTTAAAGCCGACGTATGAAGGCGTTTTGCCTTTGTTTTTCGAATCCTTAAAATAATCTGCAATCAAAATTTCAAGGCCATTCTTCTGGTTTTCTGTAAGCTCTGCCGTTTCCAAAATCCAAGGATTGTATTGAACAAAAGAAAACGGAATCGTAAATTCAACCAATTCCGCCCTTGATTTTCCGGAATAGCGCTCCCCGTCAACTTTCGCGGTAAATGTTTTTGTGCTTCGAATGCCGCCGTAAGCCACCTTTTCCGAATCGAAATTGAATTTATTGAGTTCGGACAAATTGTTGTCTTCGTAAAGCTGAGAATATTC
>JAIRKA010000064.1 GCA_031260345.1 Methanosarcinales archaeon | reverse complement strand
CTCTTATCGTAACGCCTTCGCGTAACGATTCAAATTATTTTTATTCGATTATGAATCAGAGGATTCGCTCTCAAAAGTGATTAACTATGGCATTGAAGAAAGGAGATTTTGTCCGGTTGAACTACACCGGTAAAATGGAAGACGGTAAGGTCTTTGACACCACCGAAGAAGAAGTTGCGAAAGCAGAAGGCGTTTACACGCCGCAGGGTCTTTACGGCGGCGACGTTATTATCATCGGCTACGGTCACACGATTGCAGGCCTTGACAAGGAATTGGAAGGCAAAGATGTCGGCGCATCAGGTGAAGTAGCAATTCCCCCCGAAGAAGCTTTCGGCATGCCCAGAGAAGATTTGATTCAATCCGTTTCCACATCCAAATTCAAAGACGGCAAGGCGCAGATCGGCATGGTTATTGAACAGGAAGGCCGTCAGGGCGTCGTGACGAAAGTCATCGGCCGCCGCGCAACAATCGACTTCAACAGCCCGCTTTCAGGACAGACCGTTACCTACAGCTACAAAGTTGAAACTCTTTTGGAAACACCCGAAGACAAAATCAAAGGGCTTTTCGCGCTTTACACAGGCGTTTCAGATGCTGACGTGAAGGTTAGCGGCGATGTCGCTGACGTTGAAATCCCGACGGGAATCACATTCAACCAAAGATGGCTTTTCATGAAAGGCAAGTTGGCCAAAGAAATTTTGGAAAACACAAACCTTAAAGAAATCCGCTACGTTGAAACCGTGAAGAAAGAAGAGAAGGCTGAATAAGCCGAAGTAAAGCAGAATGTTTCTGCTTTTTACTCACCTTTCGTGTATCGTATTATTTTCTGAGTTTCAGATTTTTCCTTTTCGTTTTGAAAAATCATTATATATCCGAATCGTGTTTATGTGTTGCAGTTCTGCTGCAAATCGTGAATGCGGAGATAGCCAAGCGGCCCACGGCGCCGGTCTTGAAAACCGGTGGTGCCTCGCACCTCGGGAGTTCAAATCTCCCTCTCCGCGCTTTATTTTTATTTTTGTTTATTTCCATTCTTTATTCAATTGAATTATTATCGGAGAAGAAAACATGACAGAAGTTTTATTTGAAACCACAATGGGAAACATTAAAATCAAATTGTACGACAACATGCCCGTTACTGCCGGCAACTTCAAACAGCTTGTTGAAAACGGCTTTTACAACGGTATTATTTTCCACCGCGTGATTCCGAACTTCATGATTCAGGGCGGCTGCCCGAACGGAAACGGAATGGGCGGCCCAGGATATGCGATTCCAGACGAATTCGTCAAAGGCTCCTCCAACGTCCGCGGCACGATTTCCATGGCCAACGCGGGCCCGAACTCCGGCGGCAGCCAGTTCTTCATCAACCTCGTTGACAACACCTACCTTGACTGGGACAAGCCCCCGGGATCTTCCAAACACCCCGTTTTCGGCATCGTCGTGGAAGGCATGGATGTTGTTGACAAAATCGGCAAGGTTAAGACTGCAAGAGGCGACAGGCCGGCTGAAGACGTTAAAATCATTAAGGCAAGTATTGTCTGATTTGATTGAAACAAAAATGAAAGCGAAATCTTTCATTTTCTTTTTTCCTTTTTCTTTTATAATGTTATTGTAAACAATACTTTTTTAAACCAAAACAAGAACTCCTTTTCATGGATTACAGAGTCGGACAAATCGGCCGTGTCTTTGCCGTCAGAATGAATCACGGTGAAGATTTATTAGAATCATTGAAAAAACTCGCGTCAATTGAAAATATTCAAGCCGCAACTTTTGTTTTACTCGGCGCAGTTGAAGCCGGCAGTTTGGTTGTCGGACCGCAGAAGAATGAGCGGCCGCCAAACAAAATGTGGGCAAGTTTTGAAAATGCGCATGAAATCGTCGGCGTCGGCAATTTATTCAGAGAAAAAGGTGAGCCTGTCGTTCATCTTCATGCGGGTCTCGGACGCGCCGAAGACGCGCGAATCGGATGCGTCAGAAAAGAAAATCAAATCTTTATGGTGATTGAAGCGTTTGTCTTTGAATTGACGGGATTTGAAGCAGAACGCGTTTGGAACGAGGCTGAAGGATATTCACCGATTACTTTTAAATGAATAAGAGAAGCCTAAACAGCGGTTTTTCGGTAGAGAGATGAAACCTGAACGCCCGATGAAACTCTAAAAATATTTTAGATTTTAATGGAAAAAAACGACGTTCCAATTTTTCAAGAAAATCAAAATGAAAAACGATGTTTCAGTAAAACTCAAAAATATATGAATCCTCACGTACGACCGCTAATTTTCGTTTTTGAGCTTTGGCCGGTCCGCAGGAGCGGTCAAACCCGAAGCGAGAAAACGGAAATTAGCGGATTCTTGCCCATAAACTGAAAATAAAGTTGACCTACTGCCTTTCAAATTTTGTTTCTTCCCGCTGCTGTTTAGTGTTGGCTGCTTCTGCCTGCCGTTTGTATTGCCGCATGTATCTGCTCTTTTTTATCACATCCGTTCGCTTACGCGAACGTGGGCGCTGCTGCCAACAGGTTCGCGTTTGCAGCAGCCCTTAGGTTTCCGCTTCGGCAGCGCTGCCGCCCGCCCGCGAGCCGCCCCAATATTATTTATCCGACAATAAAGTCACCCTCGATTTTCGATTATCTTTTGTTTTATTTTGCCCGAACTTCATCAAACTTTTTAAAAAATGGTGATTCATTTTTTGAATAATTGTTTGAAAAAATGAAAAACAAAACCTTTTTTGAAAAACAACAGCAAAAGAAGTTGTTAAAAAATCCAAAAAAGATAAAAAATATTTTAATCGAACTGAAAAAATAAAAATAATTTTTAAATTGAAAATCAATATGCGAAAAACGAAGTAGTTAAATAAATTTATATACATTGAGACCCTTTTTTTATCATTAAGATATGTAGAATAGAGCAGAGAATTCAGAGGCAAGAAAAAGCTCTTTTGACGTTGATTTTTCTTAAATGATTAAAACATTTCAAAAGAAACAATTTTTGATTTGTTTTCTTTTAAATTTTTAAAATAATTCAAGTTATTTTGAAAAAAACAACTCATTTCTCTGCATTAACAAAACCGTTCTGAAAACAGGCACGGGAGATATATATTCCAAAGTAAAAAATTACAAAAAAGCTAATTTCATTAGCATACCCCATAACATTTTAACTGAATCCGAATCGGAAGATAGAATCAATAACAGAAGATAGATAAAAATTTCTCAAAAAGACATAAAAAATCACAAAAATTGATTCTTCGGTTAAAAATCAAATTTATCATAAATTATCAAAATCACACAAACAAATACGAAGGAAATTTTATGGACGAACAGAAAAAATATGACGGTTCCAATATTCAGGTTTTGGAAGGGCTTGAAGCCGTCCGCAAAAGGCCGAGCATGTATATCGGCAGCACGGACGCGCGCGGTCTTCATCATCTTGTTTATGAAGTCGTTGACAACAGCATTGATGAAGCGCTTGCCGGATACGCGAAAAATATCCGCATGACAATTAACGAAGACGGAAGCGTCACCGTCCTCGATGACGGAAGAGGCATTCCGATCGACATTCAGCCGAAATATCAAAAACCTGCTTTAGAAGTTGTTTTAACGATTCTTCACGCCGGCGGGAAGTTTGACAAAGACACGTACAAAGTATCGGGCGGCCTTCACGGCGTCGGCGTTTCCGTCGTCAACGGGCTCTCGGAATGGCTGATTGCAGAAATCAGAAGAGACGGAAAAGTCTACCGCCAAACCTTCGCGTACGGCGTTCCGACATCCGGCGTTGAAATCATCGGTGAATACGAAGATGACAGAACCGGCACGATGATTCAATTCATGCCGGACAAGACAATTTTTGAAACAACGGAATTCAAATACGATATCCTGCTCAACCGCCTGAGAGAGTTGGCATACCTCAACAAAGGCATTCATATCATTACCGAAGACCTCAGACTTCCCAAAAGCACGGAAGACGATGAATTCGGAGACATCGCCGAAGACGATTCCGACATCACTGCTGACATCGGATTGGATGATGATGAGACGGGCGAAGAAAGCGGCGGAAGCAAAAAGAGATCCGGGCGCTCTCTCGGAACCAAAGAGAAATACCATGACCTTTACTACGAAGGCGGCATTGTCGAATTCGTCAAATATTTAAACAGCGGCAAAAATGTCCTGCACGAAAACCCGATTTACTTTGAGCGTCAAAGAGACGGAACCGACGTTGAAATTTCGATGCAGTACACGGAAAGCTACAATTCAAACGTCCATTCTTTCGCAAACAACATCAGCACAACCGAAGGCGGCACACATATGGTCGGCTTCAAATCCGCGCTCACCCGTGTTGCCAACGATTACATCAAGAAAAATAACCTCGATAAAGACACAAAAGACGGCGCGTCTTTGAGCGGCGAAGACATCCGTGAGGGTCTGACCGCCATCATCAGCGTGAAGCTTTTAGAGCCTCAATTTGAAGGCCAGACAAAGACAAAGCTCGGCAACAGTGAAATCAAAGGTATTGTTGATTCGCTTGTCACCGACGGGCTCGCTGAATATTTTGAAGAGAATCCGAAAGTTGCGACCGCCATTTTGGAAAAAGCGCTTCTTGCAAAGAAAGCAAGAGAGGCCGCTAAAAAAGCGAGAGAACTCACCCGCAGAAAAAGCGCGCTTGAAGTCAGCACGCTTCCCGGAAAACTGGCCGACTGTTCCGAGCGCGACCCGTCCCTTTGCGAACTCTATCTCGTCGAAGGTAACTCGGCAGGCGGGTCCGCAAAGCAGGGCAGAAACAGAGCGTTTCAAGCGATTCTTCCCTTCAGAGGAAAAATCCTCAACGTGGAAAAAACGAGAATGGACAGAGCACTCAAAAACACCGAGATCGTGTCACTGATTACGGCACTCGGCGCAGGCCTCGGCGATGACATGGAGCTTGACAGGCTTCGCTATCACAAAGTTGTCATTATGACCGATGCCGACGTTGACGGCGCTCACATTCGAACATTAATTCTGACATTCTTCTTCCGCTACATGCCGGATTTAATCAACAGCGGCCACGTTTACATCGCTCAGCCGCCGCTTTACAGAATCAAGAAGGGCAAAGCGGAATATTACGCTTACAATGACAAGCAGCTTCGAGCAAAGCTGGAAGAAGTCGGAGACAAAGGCATTACGGTTTCCAGATACAAGGGTCTTGGTGAAATGAATCCCGAGCAGCTTTGGTCAACCACGATGAACCCGGAAACGCGCACCCTGCTCCAAGTAACGATTGAAGACGCGATTGCGGCGGATGAAATCTTTTCAATTTTGATGGGCGATGAAGTTCTCCCGAGAAAAGAATTCATTCAAGCGCATGCCAAAGAAGTGGTGAATTTGGATATTTAAGGAGGTGCCGAAGATGGATGAAAATAATCAACCTGAAAAACAGCAGCAAACTTCACAGCAACACCAACAGCAGCAAGTCCTTGACGAGTATATCCGCCGCTCTGAACTTCCTGATGAAACAGAAAATGAAATAAAAACAGATGCCGTCGGAATGAGCAGTGGTGAAAGCGACGGCGGCGATGACGGCGAAGACGAAATGCCGGTTGCGGATGAAGAAAGAATCGCCGTTCGTCCCGTTTTGCTGAACGACGAGATGAAAAACTCTTACATTCAATATGCTATGAGCGTTATCATCGGCCGCGCGCTTCCGGATGCCCGCGACGGTTTAAAACCTGTTCATCGCAGAATTCTCTTTTCCATGAAAGAAAACGGAATGGTTTACGAAAAACCGCCGAAAAAATCAGCGCACGTCGTCGGTGACGTGCTTGCGAAATACCACCCGCACGGTGACTCTGCCGTTTATGACTCAATGGTCAGAATGGCGCAGGGCTTCTCCCTCCGCTACCCGTTTATTGACGGGCAGGGCAACTTCGGTTCCATTGACGGTGATGAAGCGGCCGCGATGCGTTATACGGAAGCCCGAATGGCAAGAATTTCCACGGAAATGCTTGAAGATTTGGACAAAAGCACGGTTGACTTTCGTCCCAACTACGATGAATCGCTTCAGGAACCGACTGTACTGCCCGCAAAACTTCCGGGTTTACTCGTCAACGGCTCAACCGGCATTGCTGTCGGCATGGCAACGAATATGCCGCCGCACAACTTAACGGAAGTCATTGACGCAACCGTTATGATGATTGACAATCCCGACGCGGATGTCGCTGAATTAATGACCGTTATCAAAGGGCCGGACTTCCCGACCAGCGCCGTTATTTTGGGAAGCGAAGGGATTATCAACGCTTACAAGACCGGGCGCGGCAGTGTCCGCATTCAGTCCGTTTCTCACATTGAAGAAATGAAAGGCAACCGCGAACGAATCGTCGTGACCGAACTGCCTTACCAAGTCAACAAAGCGCGTTTGATTGAAAATATTGCCGAACTTGTCCGCGACAAAAAAGTTACGGGAATTTCCGATCTGAGGGACGAATCCGATCGTGACGGTATCCGTGTTGTTATGGAACTGACAGGCGGAACAAACGCAAGTGTGCTGATGAACCAGCTTTACAAGCACACGCAGCTTCAAAACAGCTTCGGCATCATCAATTTGGCGATTGTTGACGGTGTCCCGCGCGTTATGGGACTGCGGCAGCTCTTGAAAATCTACTTAAAGCACAGAATGGAAGTCGTTCAGAGAAGAACGCTTCACGATTTGAAAACAGCCCGCGAGCGTGAACATATCTTAAACGGTTTGAAAATTGCGCTTGACAACATTGATCCCGTTATTGAATTGATCAAAGCGTCCGAAGACGCTCAAACTGCAAGAGACGGGTTGATTGAAAAGTTCGGACTCGACGACATTCAGGCCAGAGCCATTTTGGAAATGAGACTTCAAAGGCTCACCGGCATGGAAATTCAAAAAATATTGGATGAGCTCAAAGAAGTTCTGGCAAAAATTCAAGAGCTTGAAAAGATTTCCGGAAGCGACGAAATCAAATACGGAATCATTCGCGATGAACTTGTGGAAATGAGAGAGAAATTCGGCGATGACAGACGGACGCAGATTATCCACGGCGGCTTTGACGTTGACAATGAAGATCTCATTCAAAAAGAAGATGTGATTATCACGATGACAAACCGCGGCTACATCAAGCGTTTGTCTGCAAACACTTATTCACGCCAGCGCCGCGGCGGCAAGGGAATCATCGGAATGGAAACAAAAGAGGAAGACATCGTTGTCAACCTGTTTGTCTCATCAACCCACAACTACATTTTGTTCTTCACGAACAAGGGACGTGTTTACTGGAAGAAAGGGTATGAAATTCCGGAAGGAAGCCGAATTTCAAAGGGCAAATCCATTGTCAACTTCCTTGATTTAAAGGAAGACGAAGTTGTGACGGCATCTATTCCTGTTTCTGAATTTAAGGAAGGTCAATACCTGATGATGGTGACGAAAGAAGGAACGGTGAAGAAAACGCCGCTCACCGACTTCAAGAACCCGAGAAAAGCGGGCATTATCGCGACAACGCTTACACCCGGCGATGAACTTGTCAATGTGATTCAAACCGACGGCACCCGTGAAGTTGTTATGGTTTCACGCGGCGGCAAATCGGTTCGCTTCGATGAAAAAGAAGTACGTCCGATGGGCAGATCCGCCCGCGGCGTGATGGGTATGCGTCTGTCAAAGCCGGGCGACGCTGTCGTCAGCATGGACGTTGTCAACACCGAAGAAGCACTTTTAACAATTACCGAAAACGGATACGGAAAAGTGACTTCATTTGATGAATACCGCAAGAAGCACCGTGGCATTCAGGGTGTTATGTCCATCGTCACGGATGAGAGAAACGGGCAGGTCGTTGCGGTGAAATCCGTCGGTCGAGATGATGAACTCATCATTACAAGCACGGAAGGAATTATAATCAGAACCAGTGTCGGAGAGCTTCGTGAACAGGGGCGCAATACAAAAGGCGTCCGCATTATGAAGCTTGCCGAGAACGATAAAGTTGTCAGTGTCGCAGCGGTCAAGCAGCTTGTGGGTGAAGAACCTGTTTCAAGCGAGGTCGCCGAACAGGATTCCGGATTTGCTCAGCAAACATTTGATGATTCCGATGCAGAAAAATTGGATGGCATTGTTGAAGAATAAACGAGGTGTATTCACCTCGTCAAATTATTTTTTTGAAAAACGAACGTGCTTTTTATTTTGACTAATTTTGAAAAAAACGATGTGCGATTTTGAGCTGTTTTATGAAAAATGGTGCGGCTCGCGCGCGGCGGAGCCAAATTTTGTTCGCTTCGCGTTAAAAAATCCAAATGCCGTCTAAAACATTCGTAAACTCACTGAGAACGAAAATGATCATCAAAATAAGAATAATTAATTTTGAAGTCCAAAAAATAATCCAATAAATCGGCTTAACGTAGATTTTTTGTCCTTTAACTTTCATATTCGGCATGATATTTCCTAAAACTCTTTTGAGATATAACTTTTTGTAAAGAACTGTTAAAAATAAAAAAGATTTATTCGCTTTTATCGAATGAATCTTTCATTTCACTGAATCGTTTGCATTCGCCTTTCTTTTGACTTTTATGAAAAGCCTTATGAAAAATTTGACAACTTCCGAAACCAGAACGATACTCGCTGTGACAGCTAAGATCTTCAACCATATTTCAAACGGCAGCGGAATTGTTCCAAAGAACGCGCCTGCATACTGAATCGCCAAAATCTGCAGCACAAATGTAATGCTGATCGTCACAAGGAAGATCTTGTTTCTGAAGAAGTTTTTGAAGATGCTTGCGGCATGCAGTTCACGGCAGTTGAACGCGTTAAACAGCAGGAACAGTGAAAGCATCGCAAACAGGACGGTTGTCACCTGCGCTTCAGCTGCGCCGAGGAAATTAAAGAGATACTGCCCTAAAACGATAGCAGAAATAAACAGACCCGTTAAGCCGATTCGAATAAGCATCTCCTTTGAAATGATATTTTCGCTGCGCTTCGTCGGCTTTCGTTCCATCAGATCATCGTCAGCCGGCTCAAGCCCCAGTGTCAGCGCGGGCGGACCGTCCATAATGATGTTGATCCATAAAAGCTGCAGAGCTGTAAAAGGCGCTTTCAGACCCAGCAAAACAGAAACCAAAACGACAACGACTGATGCAACATTTGCTGTCAGCTGGAATTGAATGAAACGCTTGAAATTTTCATAAATACCGCGTCCCCAGCGAACTGCCTGAACAATGGTCGAAAACGAGTCATTCAAAAGAACGATATCACTGGCTTCTTTGGAAACTTCCGTTCCGGCAATGCCCATCGCAATCCCGACATCAGCGTTTTTCAAAGCGGGAGCGTCATTGATGCCGTCACCCGTTACGGCAACCACATTGCCTTGTCCTTTCAGGAGATTGACGACACGCATTTTAATTGTCGGTGTGCTTCTGGCAATCACCGCGATTTGCGGCAGTTTTGCCGTCAGCTCTTCATCGCTGATGTCTGCAATTTCCTTTGCTTCCACCGCGATTTTGCCGCCGTCAAGCATATGAAGCTGATTTGCAATCGCCTCCGCAGTTATAATATTGTCGCCGGTCAGCATTTTGACGTCAATACCGGCAGAGCGGCATTTCAAAACAGCATCATAAACATCGGCGCGAAGCGGGTCGGAAATAGAAACGAATCCGTCAAATGTCATGCCCGATTCAAAACCGGCTCGATTTTCTTCATCCTCGAAATATTTTAATCTGCTCTCATAATTATTTCCATGATTGTTTTCATAACTCTTCTCATTCAAGTCATCCAATTCTTTGTGAGCAAACGCGATAATACGCATCGCTTTTTCTTGAGATTCTCGAATCTGCTTTTCAGCATTTTCCCGTTCCTCCTCTGAAAGATTGCACATCTCCAAAATGAATTCCGGACTGCCTTTGGTATAAGAAATGATTTGTTCGCCTTGCTCGCCTTCACGAACGATTGTTGTCATGCGTTTGAGTTCTGATGAAAACGGATATGTATGAATAATTTCATAAGCGCTGCGAATGTCTCGATAAGATTTTCCGTAGTCGCTGCGTGCTTTTGAATGTTCATAAAAAACTAAAAGCGCACCTTCGGTCGGATTTCCGATAAAAGAGCCGTCTTCGGCAAGATCCGCGGTTGTATTCAAACTGATATTTTGAACCAGCCTGCTGGAAGAAAGCTCGGCAGTATTGCCGGACCAACCGTCATCGTAAAAGCCGACAACCGTCATTTTGTTTTCGGTAAGCGTTCCCGTTTTGTCGGAACAGATCACATTGACGCTTCCGATGGTTTCGGTAGCGATTATTTTTTTGACCAGTGCGTTTTGACGGGACAATTTGATGAGCGTTATTGAAAGAGAAACGGCCATAATCGTCGGCAGTCCTTCCGGAACAGCTGCAACAATCAAGACAATACTGGTTAAGAAAACGTCCAGCGCGGTATCTAAAGTTAAGGTGCCGCTGCTGTAAAATGAATAAATCTGAACGATAAAAACAATTACGGCTGCAAGCGTACCGAAAATCGCAATTGTTTTGCCGAGGCGTGCCATTTTTTCCTGAAGCGGCGTGCTTGTCGGAACGGATTTGGCGAGTTCCCTCGCAATTTTGCCGAAGTCCGTGTTGTCGCCGACAGCGGTGACAACCATCTTTCCAAATCCGTTTGTAATATAATTTCCGGAATAAAGCATGTTGCGGCGTTCGGCAAGCGGTGTTTTTTCATCCGAAAATTCAGCTTCCGCATCTTTTTTTGCCGGAACGCTTTCTCCCGTGAGAGCGGACTCATCCGAATCAAGTCCCGTGCTTTCAAGAAGCCTGCCGTCCGCCGGAATTTTATCACCCGCGGCAAGCTGTACGATATCTCCGACAACAATTTCATTTTGCGGCACCATGATGACATTGCCGTCTCGAATGACTTTGACCGAAATGTCATCATTAATTTTGGCCAAGGTTTCAAATGCTTTTGCACTTCTGCCTTCCATCATGACCGTGATTGCAACGGAAAGAGCAATCGCTCCAAAAATACCGATGACTTCCAAAAAGTCGGTTTCGCCGCCTGTGGTGAATCGAATGGCATTGGCGATTAAGGCGATAACCCATGCCGCAATCAACATCAGAATCATCGGCTCGGCGGATGCGGCAATAATTCGTTTCAGAAGCGATACCGGCTTTTCTCTTGTCAGAACGTTTGATCCGTATAATTCCAGATTGCTTTGCACCTGCGCCGCAGACAGTCCGGCAGATGCATCAGACCCTGTTTCTTTCAGAATCTCATTGCGTGTATTCGTGAAGTCTTTCATAAGGCATTCTCTTAAGTTTTTAACAATTTAAAAAACTCAGATACCGCCAAAAACAGGATCAAGCAAAAAAAGCAGACCATGTATTCTGACCGATATACATGAGTCTCGTTCATTAAGCCAAGTCAGGTCGAATAGACCGGGATTGTTGACTTGGCACGCAAAAGAGATTTGCGCAAACTACTCCCCCACGAGTATTTTAAGATTGAAGGTAAATGATACTTAAATAGTGTAAATTATACGAGTAATCCATATTATAAATAAATATTGCATTGAACTGAGCAAATGAGGTGGCAGAGGCTGAGTCGTGTTTATTCAAATGAATAGACGTATAAAGTTGATGATGTAGAAAACTATACACTTGTCGCCATTAACGGATGTCACTGACGTTTTATTGAGGGAGATTGACTGAAGCAAAAGAAAATCCGGTTCGCCTCGACGGCGATGAAGTATTTAACCGGTTGAGAGAGCGATATAAATAATGATATAAAAAGGTAAAAATCAATGAATACAAAATGCGGGGAGAGGGAGTCGAACCCGCGAACGCCTACGCGAACAGATCTTGAGTCTGCCACCTTTGACCACTCGGTAACCCCCGCTTTATGAATGTTTAGAAAAGTAAACAACTCTAAAATCGATTTTTCATATAAATAGGTTATGATGAAGTGCCTTTTTCTTTTTTGTTTCAAACTAAAAGCAAAATAAAATAAACCGCAAACGAAATTAACGCGCCGGACAACGTTGAAACAAAATTGACACCGCTGTTTGTCAGCCACCCTCTTTTTTGCGTAATCGCGCCGAGAACGCTGTCAATATTTGTTCCGATAAAACCGCCGGCAATCGCAACGACGAGCGCAAGCGGAAGCGAGCCGATGATGCCGAACGCAAAAGCCAGGATGCCGATGATTGCCGAGCCTGCGAGTGCAGCCGCTTCGCCGAGAAGACTCACGCCGCCGTCTTCGCCGACTTTCGCTTTTCTGAAAGTTGTAATCATATAAGTCGGGCCTTTGGAAGTCACGCCGATTTCACTGGCCAACGTGTCGCCCGTTGCGGTTGCAACTGTTCCGACGTAAGCGAAAGCAAGAGGCATCGCAAGCCAGCTCCACTCCGGATAAAGGGAAACCACGCCGTAGAGAACAGCGATTGCAAGCGCCCAAAAACTGTTTGAGAAAACATTGCCGTAACTTCGAATTCCCGTTTTGGATTCGGCAAGGCCGGCCTCTTGTTTCTGTTTAAACTTGAATTTCGTAAACCCGCCGCCGAGAATAAAGAACGCGACGAGAAGAGCGAACCACCATAAATTCGTAAACAAAATGATTATAATACCGAGAACGGCCGCTGAGAAGAGTGCGGAGACATCCGCGATTTTATAGCGGTAAGCCAAAAATGCCAAAACGACGGAGAGAAGCGCGGCGAGTGCGGCTTCTGACCAAGGTGTTTGATAACCGAGTAAATAAAGCGCCCACAGCGGAATCAGAGAACCGAGATAAATGGAAGCGTTGGCATTGATTTTAGACGGAATCGACTCAAACAAACTGCCGATGAAAGCGCCGATGATTGCGATGAAGAAGAGTTGGTTGATGAAATTCTGCGTTAAATCAAAACCCGTGAACGCCGCAACCCAGATACCGGCTAAAAACGCGCCGATGACGCGAAGAAGAATCAAACCGAATTCGTAAAGAAGGGAAATGTTTTTGAACCGCTCCGTTTCACAGACGTTTTCATAAAGCGTTACTTTATTGAACAAACAAAACCATGAACGTGTGCTGAAAATCGTAACGGCGAGCGCTTGAAAGATCAAAAAACTTGGAAACGGCAAATGATTTTCAAGAAACAAAGCCGCTAAAAAGCTGACCGCCAAAATGCCTGCCAAAAGCCTGAAATCAAATGAAAGTTTGCGAAGTTTGTCCGAGTCGGTCAAACGAAACAGCGCTGCCGTTTTCGGCAAAACAGGCGTGAACGCCAAAATAAAAAAAGCAAGACAGGCTGTAAAGAAAATCCAAAGCGGAAAAAATGCCGCCGATAAGATAAACAAAATGCCTGCCGCATATTTTGCCAAATAAAATAACTTGCAGTTGCGAACATCACGATTTAAAGAATTGACATGAGATGCTGCCGCTGATTCGTTCATAAACTGCGCCTTTTTCGATTAACCAAAATGGAATTCAAAATGAAATTCAGAGTAAATATAAAAACAATTTAAAAGAATGGACTTTCTTGTCTTTTTTGATATATTAAATTGTCTGATGCAAAAGCGAAGAAAAAGTTTACGAATTTATACTGAAACTACATATCAAATTGCATGTTAAGTCGGATGTTAAAAGAGTTCTAAATAGGTGCCAAAGGACGTTTTAATGATATGTTAAT
>JAIRKA010000110.1 GCA_031260345.1 Methanosarcinales archaeon | reverse complement strand
ACCGTTGTCGAAAACCTTGATCTCAAAGAAACAGATACTGTTTTAGATATCGGTTTTGGAAACGGTCATTTAATTCGACGATTGTCAAATGGAAAAAGGAAGCCAAAAAAATATACGGCGTTGAAATTTCATCTGACATGCTGAACGCAGTCGAAAGAAAAAATCGAAAAAAAGTAGAAGAAGGAAAAATAGAGCTGCTGCTCGCAGATGTTTTATGTTTGCCGTTGGATGATTCTTCTATTGATAAAGCATACACCGTCAACACCGTTTATTTTTGGCAGGATATTCATCAAGGTTTTTCGGAAATAAAACGTGTATTGAAGCCGGGCGGCTTATTTTTGAATGTGATTTATGTAAAAGAATGGTTAGACAAACTACCGATGACACAGTACGGATTTTCCAAATATAAAGTTGAAGAAATTGAAAAAATAACCGGTGAAAGCGGGCTCAAAATAGAAAATATATTTGTGATTCAAGAAAATAAATCCGTCTGTGTTGTTGCCAAGAAACATGAAAAAAATGACGTAAATAAAAAAGAAGCAGAAAACGGAAATGAATTATAAAATTCAATCCGCTGTAATTTCATCGGCTGCAAGCTGCATGCTTTGCATTGTTTCTTCAGAGAGGATACAGTCACAGCATTTGCCGACAAAAATTAAATTTGTACTTTCCACTTTAAAATTCGGGATTTTAGCGTTGTCCGTAATATAATCTGCAATTTCTTTGTCATGCAGATCAAAAACACATTTGCAGACTTTGCAGTAAACGTGGTGATGGAAGCTTATGTCCGCATCGTAGTGAGCTTCGTTGCCGACTTCGAACTTTATAATTTCACCCTCTTCCGCCATTGTGTTTAAATTGCGGTAGACGGTTGACAAACTGATTGTCGGAATATCTTTTGAAACTTCCGCATAGACCGCTTCCGCAGTCGGATGGGATTTTGTACTCATTAAATATTCCATAATTTTCATCTTTTGAACCGTATTTCTCTTAATCATGCTTTTGACTCTGTTAACGAAGGGGTTATTGCTTGTCTTTTTTACTTAAACGTATTTTAATTGAAATTGAATATAATTTTTTGTATGAAATTCCTAATAAAAAACAATTGTTATTAAATAATATACCGACGTACATACTACGTGATTACACATATTTTTTAAGATTATTCTTTATTAGAAATTTCAATTTCGGTTTCGTTTTAGAAAACTCTGATTAAATAGAATTATCTTTCAATAAGAGTAACACTTATAAATACCTTTTTCAAAAAATTTCCATAAATGAACGATTACAGCTGATTTTTAATGATTAATCGTTGATTAGAAATGAGTCGTTGCCGGAATAAGTGATTATTAACGACTAAAAACGATTAAATATCATCTGTTCAATTCAACCAGATATGCTTACTTTCATCGGCTTGGGTCTTTTTGACGAACAGGACATTTCTCTCAAAGGCCTTCAGGCTGCTCAATCGGCGGATCTTGTTTATTTGGAATTTTATACTTCTTATTTGATGGGAACGACGATTGAAAAGATGGAAGAGCTTTACGGTAAACCGATTATTCGTTTAATGCGCGAAGATGTCGAGCAGAATCCGGAATGGCTCAAAAACGCTCAGGATAAGAACGTCGTTTTTTTAACCGGCGGCGATACGATGGCATCGACAACGCATGTCGATCTCCGGATCCGCGCCAAAGATTTGGGAATAAAAACGCGTCTCATTCACGGCGCTTCCATTACTTCCGCTGTTTTCGGTTTATCCGGGCTTCAAAACTACCGCTTCGGAAAATCGATCAGCATACCATTCCCGTATGTCAGCAGCCGCGGAAATCGTGTCGTTACGGAAACACCTTATGATACGATAAAATTCAATCAGGAAAACGGACTGCATACACTCGTTTTTTTGGACATCAGCAGCGAACACGGCTACATGACGGTTCAAGAAGCACTTTCTCTTCTTTCTGAAGTTGAAGAAAAGAGGCAGGAAGGCGTTATGACAAAACGGATAGCTGTCGGAATTGCGCGCGCAGGCTCAAATGATGTCTGCGTTAAAGCAGATTTTGCAGACAATACAGACGCTTTTAATTTGGGCGGGCCGCTTCAAATTTTGGTTATTCCGGGGAACCTTCATTTTATTGAAGCAGAAGCGCTTGTCAAACTTGCGGGCGCACCCGATTGTTTACTTTCCAAGTTTGACCGGTCCGACAGGAGCGGTCAATCCATTTGATCGGTCCGGCGGGAGCAACCAATCATTAGAACGTATCTCCAAGTTCTGAAATTTGATTCATATCGCATTATTTATGACATGACATATTATGAGGAAAAGAAATGCCGGCTGATCTTTACGAAAAAACACTGCGCTACGAAAAACTTTTAGCCGCCGCTCTCAAAAAAGCGATTCCTTCATCTATCGCTGCTTCTCATATGAGGGCAGTCGCCGACGATTATCGAAATATGGCGGATTCATATCATAAAGACGGCCTTCACTTTTTGGAGCAGGAGGATTATGTCAACGCTTTGGCTTCTTTCAGTTACGGGCATGCCTGGCTGGACGCAGGCGCGAAACTCGGCGTTTTTGATGTGGATGATGATGTTTTGTTCACGATTTAATCATTCAATTATTCATCATAAAGGTCATTAACTTTAATACTTATCATTCATTTAACAAATTCAAATATTTAATAAATTCAATTCATTTATATCAGCAGCAGCTGACTTAACATAAAAGTAAAACTCGTGGAGACGATGAAGATGCCGAATTTTAATGTATTTTTGGAAGGCGCCTGGTTTGTAAAAGATGTTGCGACCGGCGAAGACGCGATCGGAATTGCAATTTCCGAAGCCGGTAAGAGATTAAATCCTAAATTGGAGTTTGTCGGCGTTGATGTCGGCACTATGAGCTGCGCCTCATGCGATGAAGATTTTATGAGCGTCTACGTTGTCGCCGATACAGCTTTGGTCGGCCTTCTTTTCCAAATGAAAGTTTATGAAGCTGAATCGGAAGAACATGCTTCCCGCATTGCAACTTCTGTCATCGGCAAAGCGCTTCGTGACGTTCCGTTAAAAATCGTTGAAGTTGAAGAGTTCGTTTCCGACAGTCGCCCGCCGAGACAAAATACAGAGCGTGACGGTCGTCCGCCGAGACAAAATACAGAGCGCGACGGTCGTCCGCCAAGCCAAAATACAGAGCGCGACGGTCGTCCGCCAAGACAAAATGCAGAGCGCGACGGTCGTCCGCCAAGACAAAATACCGGGCGCGACAGCCGCCCGCCAAGGCAAACTGTCGGACGCGACAGCCGCCCGCCGAGACAAAATGCTGAACGTGACCGCAGCAGAAGTGAACAGAGCGGCAGAGGCGAACATCGCGACAAAGGCGAACGTGTCGAGAAGCGCGGCTGGCGCGAATAATCGCAAGTCCTGCAGTGATTTCATATCAGCGGAATCGGTCGGTTTCTTTTCTTTTTTAATTTTTCTTTTTATTTTTGTCATCAGGTGAGTTTATGAGTCAAAGAATTTCCGTTACCGGTCACACTTCCATTGATTATTTGTTGGCTGTCGAGGAGATGGCAGGTCCCAACGCTTCTTCTCCCGTCCTTGATTGTCAAGAATATTTCGGCGGCGGCGCAGCCAACGTGGCGGCAGCAATCGCCTGTCTTGGCGGCGATGTCGAGCTTATTTCTCCTGTCGGCAAAGATTTTTCTCAAAAAGAGTATGATCGAGAATTGCTGAAATTCGGCGTTGATCTCTCCAAGCTTTATCACGTTCCCGATCGGTCGCTTTCAAAAGCGTTTGTGATTACGGATGCGCATTCCAATCAAACAACTTATTTCTATTGGGGCGCCGCGGCAAAACTTTGTGACATGGAGCCGCCGCGCGTTTCGTTTGTTCATATGGTAACGGCGGATTGTTTCTTTAACGCGAAAATGTCTCAGACCGCTGATTTTGTTTCGTTTGATCCCGGACAGGATTTGGTGACTTATCAAAAAGAGCCCCTGAATACGATTTTAAAAAATACGGATATTTTATTTGCCAACCGCCATGAAATTCAGCGCGTCATGGAAATTTCAGAAAAAACATTTGACGAACTCAAAAACATGATCGGTTTAATTGTTGTGACCTGCGACAAAGAAGGAAGCCTTCTTTATGAAAATGAAACCATTGATGAAAACACCATTCAAACAACGGAAACAAAAATTAAAGCGGTTTTGGTGGATTCCGTTGACCCGACAGGCGCGGGCGACGCTTACAAAGCCGGATTCTTAACGGCATTCGTCAAAGGCTATCCGCCGAAGACCTGCTGTCAAATCGGAAGCGTTGTGTCCTCTTTCGTTGTTGAAAAAGTCGGCTGCCAAACGAATCTGCCCGACTGGAATCAAATGAGGGAGAGATATGCCGCTCATTTCGACATTTCTGATTTGGGCGATTAATCATGAAAATTGCGGCGTTGGTTTCAGGGGGCAAAGATTCTGTGTTCGCCGTTCAAAAAATGATTGAAAGCGGGCATGTTATCAGTTGCTTTGTTTGTCTTGTTCCCGAAAATAAAGAGTCTTACATGTTTCATTCAATCAATACAAATTTGGTTCGCTTGATCGCCGATGCCGCCGAAATTCCCTTGATCTACAAATCGACATCGGGCGTTAAAGAAGAAGAATTGAATGAAATGAGGGACGCGCTTTCCGACGCTGTTTCTGTTTACGGGGTTGAAGGTGTTTGCTCAGGCGCGGTCGAATCAGAATATCAGCGCAGCCGCGTTCAAAAGATATGTGATTCTTTGACTCTTGCTTCATTTTCACCGCTTTGGAACGTCGAGCCTGTTTCCCTTTTGGCCGAAATGATTGATTCAGGAATGGAAATTCGATTCGCGGCCGTTGCAGCGGATGGTCTCAACGAACAATGGCTTGGAAAGACTCTTGACAAGCAGGCGCTGGATGATTTGATTAAACTGAACAAAACAAAATACGTTCACATCGCGGGCGAAGGCGGCGAATTCGAAACGGCGGTTTTGGACGCTTCGTTTTTTAAGAAGAAAATCAAGCCCGTTTTAACTGATATTCGCTGGTACGGCAGTTACGGGTTTTACGATATTTTGGAAGCGGAGCTCGTTTCAAAAAATTGAATTCATTTAAAAAAGAATCATATTTGAGAGAAACAATTGAGAAAGAGGGTTAAAAATGGTTTCCTGTTTGAAAGAAGCGATGCTGTATGAAGCGCTGCCGTCGGGCTCTGTCCGCTGCAATGTCTGTTCACGGCGCTGTACGATTGCGCCGGATCGCACGGGCTTTTGCCGTGTTCGAAAAAATATTGACGGGAAACTTTACGCTTTGAATTACGGTTACGTTTCATCGGAAGCCGTTGACCCTGTTGAAAAGAAGCCGCTTTATCATTTCTTGCCGGGAACGACAACTTATTCGCTCGGTACTTTCGGCTGCAACTTCAGCTGCCTGCACTGCCAGAATCACAAGATTTCAATGCCGAATGAATCGGTTTATACGGCGATGTCAGCGGGCCTCGGACTCAGTCGTTTCGGCGAAATCATCACGCCAAAAGAAGTTGTCCAAAGAGCGCTTTTCTTGGAGATAGAATCCGTTTCTTTCACTTACAACGAACCGACTGTTTGGTTTGAATTTGTTTATGACACGGCTGCGGCGGCAAAAGAAAGCGGTCTTTACGTCATATTGGTGACGAACGGATATATGACGGCAGAAGCGCTTGAAATGCTTGCGCCTCATATCGATGCTTACCGCGTTGATTTGAAGAGTTTTTCTGACCGTTTTTATTCCGAAATTTGCTCGGCACATCTCAACCCTGTTCTCGAATCCATTTCAAAAGCCAAAGAACTCGGCCTGCATATTGAAATTGTAAC
>JAIRKA010000027.1 GCA_031260345.1 Methanosarcinales archaeon | reverse complement strand
ATTTCTTCTTTTGTTGCTTTGGGCTTAACAGGTCTTGCACGAAGTTGTCTGATCGGTTTTTCTTCTGCTTCGGCGGATTCATCGGCAATTTTTTCGGAAAATCTTCTGCGCTCGGGTTTCTCCGGTAGCCTTTCCGTACGGCTTCTTCTAACGGGAATATCTTCTTCCTCGTCGATTCTGCTGACAGCAACGGCAGGTCTTCTGATCGGAGAAACTTTTTTCGGGGCGCCCCTTTCAGCAGTTTTAACAGGACATGCGAATCTGTCCGTTTCAGCCGGTCTTCTTGATCTTTTGGAAGCCGGAAGAACAATTCCGTACTTTTCGATATACTGATCCTTTGTCATCCTGCGGCGAAGCGCCAGAACGATTTCTTTTTGAACCATATCTTCAACCGCTTTTCCGTCCGGCGGGCGGGCAATGTAATCCACATTGGTGACTTGGATCAATTCACGAATAATCAATTCGCCGCCGCGGTCACCGTCTGTAAAAACGGTTACTTTTTTGCCTTTGAGCAAATCAACGACTTCCGGCGGAATGTTTGTGCCGCCGACGCTGATTGTGTTTTTAATGCCGTATTTGAGAAGCGTTAAAACGTCGGCGCGGCCTTCAACAACAATGATCTCATTGGAATTGTATTCGGGACCGGCCGGAAGCTTATTTTTACCGTATGCGGCAATACCCTCGACGCGGACGGATTCACGGATAACGTCAGTGATTTCCTGCGCTTCAAGCAGGTCGTCTTCAAACATCGTTTTGTAAATGTCTTTGGCGCGCTCAACGATGTCAACGCGTTTTGAAGCGCGGACGTCTTCGATTTTCGTCACTTCGATGTTTGCGACGCACGGGCCGACGCGGTCAATCGTTTCAAGAGAAGCTGCCAAAACAGATGTCTTGACTTTGTCTAAACTGGACGGAATGAAAATGTTTCCGCGCGTTTTACCGTTCTTGGTTGTGACCATGACTTCAATTCTGCCGATACGGCCTGTTTTTTGAAGTTCGCGTAAGTCCAAATCGGTTCCGAGAAGACCCTCAGTTTGGCCGAAAATGGCGCCGACAATGTCGGGACGCTCAATGACGCCGTCGGCTGTGATTTTTGTTCGAATAATATATTTTGTTGTATCTTCATTTTGCATGATTTTTGTCTCCGGACGGACCCAAAAACTCAAAAAAGAACAAATCTCTTGGAGCTACGCTCCAAGTTGACCGCTTCTTCGAACCGGTCAAAAACAAAAACGGCCGTTTCAGAAAAGATTCAGAATCAATAAAACTTTTATATTCATTTCAAACATTTCAGAGCATTTTGAAATATTTACTTTTTCAAACGCTGCAACAGAGAAAACGGACAAAAACATCAGTATGCAGCCGATGAAACAAAACAATGTCATCAATGTAATTCACATTTCACAATAACGGCCGTTTAACAGAAATCAGTATGTTTTGGCAGAATTCATTTCTTTAAGGAGTCTGCTTAACAATCGTTTTGGTCTGTCGGCGGCGGAAATAAGACTGAAGTGATTATGCAGCCCGATTGCGTTTTTAATTTTATGATTGTTTAAACTTAAAAACCTGAAATTGCCGAGCTTGCAGATGTTTGAGTTATCTTAGTCTGAATTTGACTGTGATAATGATTGTGATGATAATGATGTGATTGAATTGTTTGTAAATTGTTTGTTCCAAATCCGAAAAGCCGCTTTTAGCTTTCATATTCGGGCTGCTGTGTTTCTGTCGGCTTTCAGCCGCCATTTTGAAATGAAATAATTGTGATATTTCGGCGCTTCATTTGACTTTATTCATCAATGTTATTGACTTATATTGCCGTTACTGACTTATCTGTCGTGTTTGGCTTATGTTGTCATTGATTTTTGATATTTTTCAGCGCGGGTGTAAATCAGGTTAAAAGCGCACTCATCCTTATGGTGCTGTCACCTGTTGATTTTATTGATATGATTGAATCGATTTTGCAGAAACTGTTTTCGTATCTGTCTTTTGAGTTATCAATATTGATAATTTTTTAAATAATTTTTTAATTTTTTATAAAGGATGCTTTTTACATCCGATTGAAATTGAATTGTGAAGGTGATCACGGTTCATAAATTGTAAATAAATCGTAAACCGTATGTTTGCATATCATTCATCATATAATATAAATTTGGCGTTTTCCGAATTAATTATATAAAAATGTATCGTTTGCAAATTCACTGATTTGTTTGCTTTTCTCGATTGTTGTCTGCCGACGCCTGTTTGGCGGACGGTGCTTGAGAGACAAACAAAGAATAAACAATATTTTGATTTAATAAGGTTTGTGGTAACTTCGCCCGAAGAATACAATTAAGAAAAATACAATTGAAAAAAGTCATCGCTGAAAATAAAACAGGAATAAAAAACAAACAAGAGGAAAAGATGAGAATGGAAACTTATTCGTAAATTTCCAAAATATACTCTGCCGGAATTTCATCCACCAGCAAAATGTCTTCATTGGCAACCATAATGTTCAAACCGTCATCAATTGCGGCTGCCGCGTCAATTTTAAAAATGGACGGATTTTCCGAGTGAATCATTGCGACTTCAATCGCTTTTTCAAGCGTGGTGCTCAAGTGAACGTATCTTTGTTTGGCGGGCAGAATACCTTCTTCCAAAATAATATCCACTTCTTCGGGAACGATGCCGTAGTAAGCGAATTCGTTTTCATAGAGCGGGTAATCCAAATTAACATCAATGGAATGACCGTAAACGGCGCGGATTTTGCCGCCCGAAATTTCGTATCTTCCTTTTTCATCTGATTCGACAAGCGCGTAAATATGATATTTTTTTGGCCATTTGTATTTGCGGGCAGCGGCGTTAGACAAAGCGTTAATGCTGACCCAGCCGTCTTCAAACATGGAAAGTCCCAGTTTGGAAGGAAAATGTCTTAAAGCGCCCGCGATGAAGCGTCCCAGACGGTCTTCACGTTCTTCATCCAAAATGAACTGCCCTTCCTGATTGCAATCAGGGCAAACTTCTCCCCGGAAACATCCATGCTCTTCGCATCTTCGAATCATAGTGAATAAACAGCTTTGTAATATAATAAAGTTGCTCAAATACTGCAAAACCTTATTACTGCTGATTATCATGATTTTTAATAACTATCCGATAAATTCAGCTTAAACGGCAGGCTCAAATAGGAGGACGAATTATTTAAATTAATAAATTTTAACCCTTCAGCAATTCACTACATCTCAATTGTTTTTTAAATCAACCTTTGTCCGTGTACCCGAACTTAAATATTTTTCAGACACTCCGGTTTATCAGACTATTGAGTCAGCGTCTTGTTTATTGTTTCAAACTGAATCAAAAAATCAGGTTATAAGAATGGCAAAACTCAAAGAAATCTATGAAAAAGTACAGAATTTGATCAGCTACGACGATTTTATTGCGAAAGTCGAAGAAAGAAAAGAAGCTTTAGGCGGCCTTTGCGATGATGAGATGTGCGCGCGCCTTGTTTTAAGCGACCTCGGCATTTCCGCAACCGAAAGAGATGTCGTCACGATTGATTCCATTGACGAAAACAGCGGCAACATATCATTTGCGGCGAAAATTTTAACCATTTATGACCCGCGGGAATTCAACCGCGCTGACGGCACGATCGGACGTGTCGCAACCGTTATGGTCGGCGATTCAACCGGCAGAATCAGAATTTCCGTTTGGGATTCCAAAGTAGACGCGGTTGAAAGCGGTGAAATTAAGCCCGGCTGCAGTGTTAACGTCTCCGGCTACACCAAGAGGGGCTTAAACGGTCCTGAAGTTCATGTCGGCAACAACGGCATTTTTGCCCTTTCCGACGAAGAAGTCGATTATGACATCCCTGTCCGCAAAATCGGTGAAATCAAAGACGGCATGAATGATATTACCATTCTCGGAAAAGTTTTGGACCTCGGCCAGATTAAGACGTTTACCCGCAAGGACGGCGGCGAGGGGCGCGTTGCAAATATGACGATCGGCGACTCCACCGGAACAATCCGCGTCAGCATGTGGGATGACAAAACCGAGCTTGTCAACGAGCTTGATATCGGCAGTTCCATTAAAATCCAAAATGCTTATTCCAAAGTCAACAACTTCTCCCAGAAAGTGGAAATTTCACTCGGCAACTCAAGCGTTGTCGAAATTGCCGGGACGGAAGTCGAATATGAGCAAAAATTTCTGAAAGTTTCTGAAATCACTGACGGCATGAACGGCGTTAATCTCTCGGGTGTCATTTTAGATATTTCCGATGTCCGTACATTCAACAGGAAAGACGGCAGTGAAGGAACAATCGGAACCCTGACGGTCGGTGACGGCACCGGTAAAATCCGCGTCAGCCTTTGGGACGATAAAACCGTTTATTTGGATGAATTCGACTTCGGCGAGTCTGTTGACATTTTGAACGCCTATTCCAGAATGAATGACTTCAGCCAGTCCGTTGAACTCAATGTCGGCTCCCGCGGAAGTGTTGCGGCGTCCGAAAAAGAAGTCCAGTATATGGAAAAATTCGACAGCATCAATGACATTCTGCCCGGCAAATCCTATTCCGTTCAGGGCCGCGTGGTTGAAATCGGCGACTTCCGCGAATTTGAAAGAGACGACGGCACGCAAAGCATGGTTTCCAACATTGAACTTGAAGACGACACCGGCAAAATCCGTGTCTCCCTTTGGGGCGAACACGCCGAAATCGTCAACAACATTCAGATCGGCATGACCGTCCGCATCAGTGACGCTTTCTCCAAGTTCGGCATGAATGAGGAAATTGAACTGAGCGCCGGCAACAGAACGAGAATTGCAATTTTGTAATTTTGACCGGTCCGAAGGAGCGGTCAATCAGAGGCAGGGGAAGGACAGTGTCTGCTGAAAAGTCGCTTACGCGGCTTTTGCGGTTGCCGCCGCGCGCGAGCCGCTCGATTTTTTTTAAATTTTCGGTCAAAAATCAGGCCTGCGCTATTTTATTTCCTGTCTGCTTTCCTGTTCCGTGGCTTGTTTATTCTTTCAATTTTATTACATTCCATTTATATTCCAAAAATTTAAAAATGGCGCCTTTTTAATACTTTCCAACATCACGTTTTTTCAAAAATTCCACTCGAAATCAAGGGGTACGAAAACTCTCTGAATATCATTAAAACGCTTCACAGTCTCTTTTATTTTAGACAGTTCGTCTTTTTTATTATATTTAAAAAACTATTTAAGTTTGCAAGACATCAATAACATATCCGGAAATTAAATTTTGGGAGAAACATGACACAAAAACCCAATACCAGAGCATTTTTGTTCGATGACATTTCTGATTCCAGCAAACCCGCGTTTAAGCGCAAAGCAGTTGGTAAATTACGACTGCCTTCTGTTTTGAAATTTGACGATAAACGGATTTGCGGAAGTGATTATTAAAATGTCTGAGAAATCAGATCCGGAGTTAATCATTTCTGTCGTATTCAAATGAAGGAGCTTTCGCTGTCAGCTTTTACAGCGCTGAGCCACCCGATTGTTTGAAAAAACGGTTTAAAATCAATAAAAATCAATAAAAATCAATAATTAAATTTAAATGCTTCATCTTTTCCGGAAATAGAGTGCAAATCGCATAGGAGGAAAGTCCATGAAAATGAAAAATATCATGAGTTCGCCGGTTTATATTGTTGAGCCTGATGAAACAGTTGCACATGCGCGAAATCTTATGATGAAATATAAAGTCGGTTCAATATTGATCGTAGATGATCCGTTGATTCTAGGCATCTTTACCAAGTCCGACTTGAACATGAAGCTCTTTGAAGAAGAAGCGGCTTGGAAGCGAAGGCCGATTGACCAAATTCCAATCAAATCAGTCATGACCGCTGATGTTTTGACGCTTTCGCCGAACGCGACGGCTGCGGAAGCCGCCAAGCTGATGGTTGAGAAAAACATTGATCACATCCCAATCTTTGAAAAATCGGTTGTCGGTATCGTTTCAAAAACAGATTTAATTCGATATGCTGCCGAAAGCGCTGTAAACGGACAGGTCAGCGATGCCATGACAGGAAAAGCGGTCACCGTCAACTCAAGGCATACGCTCAATCATGTTATTGGTGAAATGGACAAGAATGATGTCCAAAAAGTCATTGTCATGGACAACCACGAAAAAGCGGTCGGCATCGTGTCCGTGAAAGATCTTTCCGCAAGCGAGCTGATCGGCGCGGACGGTAAAAGAAGCATTCGAGGTTCCAAGAAATCCTCCTCCAAAGCAGCAAGATACGCGTTGGATGTCCCGTTTATCGCAGAAGACATCATGACAAGCATCGTTACCGCAGATGTCAGCGAATCCATTGCAAGCGCCGCTAAAAAAATCATTGACAACAGTGTCGTCTCTCTTCCGGTCACCAAAAACGGAAAAGTTTCCGGCATGATTTCGAAAAATGATATTTTGAGATGGCTTGCTGAAAACCATGAAACTTAAGTGTAGAGAACAAGAAAATTCATATTTCGTATTAAAAACGATATAAGTTAACCGAAAAGTACAAATCAATCACAGAAGGTGAAAATAATATGCAGGTTAAAGATATCATGGTCGCTCCGCCGACAATTGATAAATCGGCAAAGATTTCAAACGCGCTTGGTATAATGGAAAAGAAAAATACCCGACGCCTTCTTGTTACGCACAACGGGGGAGTGACGGGCATTTTGACGATGCGCAATCTTGCCAAGGAGCTTGGAACGAAAAGAACAACAAAGCCTGCCTCCTCTCTCCCCGTGGTTACGGCGACGACGGATAATTATACATTCGTTAAGCCTGCCACAAAATTCGCCGTCGCCGCAAAAATTCTGAAAGAAAAAGGCGGCGTGCTTTTGGTCTCGGAAAACGAAAAAGATGTTCTCGGCTGGATTACTCCAAATGAACTGATCGCCTCTTACGATTTCGGCGGCCAGGCCGGAGACGTCATGTTCGACAGGACAATCATTACCGTCAACTCCAGCGAGCGTTTGGTTCACGCCCGTTATTTGATGCTTGAAAACAACATCGGAAGAATTCCGGTCATGGAAAGCGGAAAGCTTGTCGGAATCATATCTGAGCGCGATATTGCCGTTGCTTTCCAAGAATTCAAAGACAATGTTCCCGACAACCACCAGGATGCGCAGGTCAAAACTCTTCTTGTCGCCGATGTCATGTCCAGAAGCCCGCTGACGGCGAAGCCGACAACGCCGACCAAGCAGATTGTCAATTGCATGGTTGCCAAAAACATCGGTATCGTTCCGATCGTAGATGACAATGAAAAACTGGTCGGAATTATCACGCGCCGGAGCTTGCTTTTGGCGATTCCGACGTTGGACTGATTCCAATGTTGGATCCATTCCGACATTAGATTAATTCTAATGTTGGATCCATTCCGACATTGGATTAATGTTTGAGTGAAACAAAAAATAAATAAAAACCTCTTGGAGTATTAATTAATGATTGGCTGCTCCTTCGGACCGGCCAAAGAACAAAATAAAACGGAAACGGATTTTTCTGTTTCCGGTTTTTTAATTTTTATATCGGCATAATTCTCATTTTTTGTCATGAAAACCGGAAAAAACCGACATTTTATATCTTATCAATAAAAGTTATCAAGCATACAATAAAGTTTTGAATTTTCGGGATAGAAAAAGTTATGTTTGAAACGATAGTGTCGATAATTTCTGATTTTTTAAATAATTATGGTTACATCAGCTTATTTATCGTATCGTTTATGGGAGGCTCTGTTATTCCTCTCGGTATCCCCGAGCCTTTAATATTGATTATGCTGCGAACGCATAATTTGTTTTTGATCATCCTTGTTGCGACGGTGGGAAATACGCTCGGATCGATGCCGACATATGTTTTGGGGCGGATGGGAATTCGAAAAGTGTTTCGCAGATTTGAACTGATCAGTCAAAAAGATTTGGATAAAGCCTCCAAAAGATTTGAAAAATACGGCGCTTGGTCGTTGCTGTTTACATCTGTTCCATTTATCGGACACGCAATTGCATTTGTTGCAGGCATGGTCAGATATAATTTCAAACCATTTACGATTCTCGTTACGATCGGAAATTTAATCCGATTTGTATTCGTCGTCTTCCTTATGCATATGGGATACAACATTTTTTAATTCCGTTAAGTTCTTAACTGACTTAGAAACTTGGAGCCCGAAAAATTTAAAACGAATGCGGAGGCCTAAAAATCAAACAAAAGTTCAGCGTCACGGGAATGACTTGTTCTTCTTGCAGCAGCCACGTTGAAAAAGCCGTCAGCAAATTAAGCGGTGTCAAAAGCGTATCGGTTAATCTTCTTCAAAATTCAATGACCGTTGAATATGATGAAGCCGCCGTCGGCGAAGCGGATATCATTAAAACCGTGACGGATGCCGGCTACGGCGCGCTTCCGGCTGACTCAAAATCCGCAAAATCACAGGGGCAAGCAGGCAGTACAGGCGCGGCAGCAAATCCGGCGGCAGCTGAAGCCGAGCAAATGAAAACCCGCTTGATTTGGTCCATTATTTTTCTGATTCCGCTGATGTATATTGCAATGGGATCAATGCTTGGCCTTCCGCTTCCATCCTTTTTGAGCGGCCTTGAGAATGCCATCGCTTTCGGCATGGCTCAGTTTCTTCTGACGCTCTCAATCGCTTACCTCAACCGCCAGTATTTCATCATCGGATTCAAAAGCCTGATGAAACGCGCGCCTGTAATGGAGACGCTTATTGCAATCGGAACGTCCGCCGCGATTATTTACGGCATTTACGCAATCGTTCAAATGGGGTACGGTCTTGCCGTTCAGGATTTCGCGCTTGTTGAACGCTACCACATGGACATATATTTCGAAGCGGCCGGAATGATTCTGACGTTGGTTGCGGCCGGCAAATATCTTGAAAGCCGCTCCAAAGGAAAAACAAGCGAAGCGATTACAAGACTTTTGGATTTGACTCCGAAAACCGCTTGGATTGAAAAAGACGGCATCGAAGCTGAAATTCCCGTCTCGGACGTTGCTGTCGGTGATGTCCTGATCGTTAAAACCGGCAGCAGCGTTCCGGTTGACGGTAAAATCATTGAAGGATCGGCAGCGATCGACGAATCCGCAATTACCGGTGAAAGCATCCCCGTTGAAAAAACGGCCGGTGACAGCGTCACGGGCGCAACCGTCAGCCGATCCGGTTTCATTAAGATGACAGCCGTCCGCGTCGGCGAAGACACAACGCTTTCACAGATTATCCGTTTGGTCGAAGAAGCAAGCGCGAGCAAAGCGCCGATTTCCAAATTGGCGGACCGCGTCAGCGCCGTTTTCGTTCCGATCGCCATTTCGATTGCGATTTTGGCGACGGCTGTTTGGCTGCTGCTCGGCTACCCGCTCAATTTCGCACTTTCCTTCGGCATTACCGTTTTGGTTATCAGCTGCCCGTGCGCGCTCGGACTTGCCACGCCGACAGCCATCATGGTCGGAACAGGGAAAGGCGCTGAAAACGGCATCTTATTCAGAAACGCTGAAAGCATTGAAACGGCACATAAGGCAAGTGTTGTCATTTTGGACAAAACGGGAACCGTCACCGTCGGAAAACCATCCGTCACAGGCATTTATCCGGCAGACGGCGTGACACCGGAAGAGCTGATGACTTACGCCGTGTCCGTTGAAAAATTATCGGAACACCCGCTTGCCAATGCAATTGTCGAAAAAGCGGCGGCAATGAATCTCCTTCCGGTTCAGGCCGCTGATTTTAAGCAGACCGCGGGTCACGGCATTGAAGCTTCCGTTTCAGGCGAACGCGTTTTAGCGGGCAACGCAAAAATGATGGCGGTAAAAGGTATCGATATTTTATCGGACTCCGTCTCTTCCGTTTCCGATGAAATTGCCAAAAGCGGTCAAACGCCGCTTTATTTCGCGAAGAATAATCAGCTGCTCGGCATCATTTCAATTGCCGATGTCATCAAACCGACCAGCAGGCGCGCCGTTGCAGAATTCAAAAGCATGGGCGCTGACGTCATTTTACTGACGGGCGACAACGAAAGAACGGCAAACGCAATTGCGAGGCAGCTGGGAATTGATCACGTCATCGCAGGCGTTTTACCGGAAGGCAAAGAAGAAGTCGTCCGGAAGCAGCAGGAAAAAGGAAAAAAAGTCGCTATGATCGGCGACGGCATCAACGATGCGCCGGCGCTTGCGCGCGCAGATGTCGGCATCGCAATCGGCGCGGGAACGGATGTTGCCATCGAAAGTGCGGATATCGTATTGATGAAAAGTGATCTGATGGATGCCGTAACGGCTTTTAAGCTGTCGCGCGCAACGATTCGAAACGTCAAACAAAATTTGTTCTGGGCGTTTTTCTACAACATATTAGGCATTCCGCTCGCAGCCGGCCTCTTCTATCCGTTTTTCGGATGGAGGCTCAGTCCGATGTTTGCGGCCGCCGCAATGAGTTTGTCTTCATTGTTCGTTGTCACAAACGCGCTCCGCCTGAGATTTTTCAAACCGAAATTCAGCACGGAAGCACTTTCCGAAAAACCGGATAAATAAAAACAAATTTACTTAAAAGTCAATTCATTCAAGCAGGAGATAATAAATTATGGAAACAGCCACTTTTAAAGTCGGCGGCATGACCTGCGGTCACTGCCAAAGAAGAGTTGAAGACGCATTAAAAAATATTGACGGCGTTTCAAAGGCAACGGTTAATATTGAAAAAAGTGAAGTAACAGTCGAATACGATTATTTCAGAACTTCACTCAGTGTTTTGAAAAAAGCGATCGCAAATGCCGGATATGAGGTTTAACCGCTATCCGTTTAGATTTTTTATTTTTGGATTCATCGGCGCATAACATAATAAAAATATTATAAACGTTATATATATTGAATGCCATATTTATTTTAATATCCGACTTTTTGGAGGATAAATTCGGAGGATAAAATATGGCATTCAATCACTCATTGCAATCCAATTTGGATACTCATCGCTTTATAAAATACATTTTTCTGATTCTTGCATCATTGATTATCTTATTTTCATTCGTTGGTGGAGCACACGCCGCCAATGGTGTTTTCGGCGGCGGCGACGGCACGCCACAAAATCCTTTTATCATTGAAGATGCCGCTGACTTAGCGGCAATCAATTCACATCTTGACGGCTACTTTATTCTGGGTCAAAATATTACGCTGACAGGGGAATGGACGCCGATCGGAGCCCAACTAATCAACCCGGATCCGTTTACGGGAGGGCTGGACGGAAACGGGAAAACAATTTCAAATTTGACAATTAATTCAACATACCGCGTCAGCGGTTTTTTTTCCAGTACAAACGGTGCTTTTATTACCAATTTAACATTTGAATCTGCAGTCGTTCAATCACCCAATCAATATTCCGGAATTCTTACAGGTTATGCAAATAATACGACTTTTGATAACATCTTCATTACGGGAGACATAAGTGGAGAGATTAATACCGGCGGTTTTGTGGGCGAGTTAGGTAATTCAACTCTTTCCAACTCCTCTTTCACAGGAAATGTAAGTGGCGGAGAAAGGAATACCGGCAGTTTTGCAGGCTATGCATTCAATTCAACCCTTTCCAACTCCTCTGCGGCAGGAAGTGTAAGTGGAGAAATGAATATCGGCGGTTTTGCGGGCCAGGCACTCAGTTCAACCATCTCCAACTCCTCTTTTACAGGAAATGTAAATGGAAAATATGAGGTTGGCGGTTTTGCAGGCTTTGCATTCAATTCAACCCTTTCCAACTCCTTCGCGGCTGGAAATGTAAGTGGGGAAAGGAATATCGGCGGTTTTGCGGGTAATATAGCAAATAATTCAACAGTTTCAAATTCCACCGCTACGGGAAATGTAAGCGGATTGACTCGAGTCGGCGGTTTTGCGGGCAGTATAGTAAATAATTCAACTGCTTTAAGTTCCTCCGCTGCCGGAAATGTAAATGGGAGTGGAAATTCAGTCGGCGGCTTTGCAGGTATTATATCCCGCTCAACTGTTTCAAACTCCTCCGCTATCGGAAATGTAAGCGGATTGGATTGGGTCGGCGGTTTTGGAGGTCAGGTAGATGCTTCAACTGTTTCAAACTCCTTCGCTACCGAAAATGTAAGTGGGAATGATTCAGTCGGCGGTTTTGCAGGCTATGCATTCAGTTCAACTATTTCCAACTCCTTTGCGGCAGGAAATGTAAGTGGAAATAGTTCAGTCGGCGGTTTTGCAGGCTATATACAGGGTTCAACTATTTCCAACGCCTTCACGACAGGAAATGTTGAAGGGGCTAATATGACCGGCGGTTTTGCAGGTCGGGCACGCGGCGGTGAAATCAGCAACATTATGATCCTAAATAATTTTGTTAACGGAACAACGGAGAATGCTCGTAGTGATTTTGGGGCAGTCATGCTTTCGCTCACATTGGATAATTTGTTTGTTTGGAACAAAATTTCTGTAAACGGTGAGGTCGGAACTCTTACAAATTACAGTGCAGTGACCTTCGTTACTTCCGAAGATGTTTGGCGCTCTTATCCTGCCAACTCCATTTGGTCAACATTTGACGCAAACATTTGGACTTTAAACTCTTACGGCAGATTTCTGCTGCCTGTTCATACATGGAATGTAAATTCCAATCTCGGATACGCTTATGTTGTGGCGGATGCCACATACTTAATGCCGAATTATTTAGTCATTTATGACGGCAACGGTCATACGTCAGGCAGCGCCCCCGTTGACTCAATGATTTATCTTTTTGAAGAAAACGCGACAGTTCTCGGCCCCAGCGATTTGGCAAAAGAAGGTTACACTTTCAGAGGCTGGAGCACTGTAAAAGACACCAGATATCTGCCGGAAAATACTGAAACGAGGCCTTCCAATATCTTTTCAAATCTTTGGGACAGAATCGCGGCACTTTTCGGCCTGAATAATGCTTCAAGAGGAGGAATAGATACAAGGGTTCCCGGAGCATCATATCAGCCGGGAGATATTTGCTTAATGACTTCCAGTGTCGTTTTGTTTGCCCAATGGGAACCAGGAAATGGAAGTACGGGTGGCGGCAACGGCACAGATAATGGTACGGGCGGCGGTGGCAACGGAACCGGCAATGGAACTATCGTCCCGCCCGGCAACGGCACAGATAATGGAACGGTCACACCTCCCGACAACGGTACAGGCAATGGAACCGTCCCTCCTCCGACTCCGCCCGGGAATGACTCAAACGGCAGCGGAACTGCTCCTGAAGAGGATTCTTCCGGATGGTATTTGGTGATTCTTTTATTCGGAGCAGCCATCGGTCTGTTTATCTTTTTCATTTTGTATAGAAGAAGAGAAGATGAAGAGGATGAAGAAGGAAAGTAATACCATCAAGTAAACAGAAAAATCTGAAAAATAATCGCGGCAGTTTCATTTGGGAAGCTGCCGTTTTTTTATTTTCCTATCTTTTCAATCAAAAAATGCCTCAATTACGCAACTCTTGTGATAAGTCATGAAATTACGCGCGTTTTAATTAAGGATGACATTTATCAAAATCTAATTCAATTAATAAAATGTTGACTATTTTGAAAAAACAATCATTTATTTGAAATTTTCAATAGTGGTTGCATGACAGTTCTCAAAAAAATCACATCTTTTGAAACATTTTTGTTTCCATAGGAAGTGCTGTTTTCCCTTCCCTCCATTTCCAATGAACTGAAAACCAGTCTTCAAAACGTCCTCTGATTTTGTTTTTCATTCGAAACAATCGTCTCATTTTTTCAAAAATTGTTCATTCAGGGTAAAATAAAATATATATTTGATGCGCATGCTGCTATCGTTTTTCCATTGGAAATTAAGGGGTGTCAATCCCATAAGCTTTAATACCTTTACTTCAATTGCATGTAGTAAGAACAAGTTTGCAAAATCATTGTGAATTGCAAACATATCAACAATCTTTTCGAAAAAATCGAACAATTTCATTGCCACATTTGTTCATCCGATTCGAAACAGATGTAAAAGTGTAAACAAAAACGAAGCGGGTACACACATTTTATAACAAAACGCCTGCATCCTTTTCATTGACTTTTCGACCCAAAGAAGCGGGTTTTCAAATATCCGTTATTTCAGTAAATGATTCAAGACGGAGCTACGCTCCGAGTTGACCTGTCCTTCGGACCGGTCAAAATCAAAAAAAGTGTATCATTCAATTCGCTGTCTTTCACTGAATTGATATGACATTGATTGCGATTTCAGCTGTCTCAATTTGTTATATTATGTTAATACAGGCTGTTTTTGCTGCGCTCGCCTCTCTCACAGGAGATTTAATGACATGACAAGCTCCCTCAATAAATTATTTACACGCCTGCTTGAAAATGAATCCATTTTCAAAGACAAGGAAGTTCTGAGACATTCTTATACACCGGACGTTTTGGTTCACCGCGACAAACAGACGGAAGAACTGGCGACGATTTTGGTTTCCGCGCTTCGCGGCGAGACGCCGTCCAACATTCTCATTTACGGCAAAACGGGAACCGGCAAAACGGCCGTGACGCGGTATGTCGGCAAAGAACTTGAAAATATGAGTGAAAAAATGGGCGTCAAATGCTCTGTTATTTACGTCAATTGTGAAGTGATTGATACGCAGTACAGGCTTTTGGCAAACCTGGCCCGCCATTTCGGTGAAGACATTCCGATGACCGGCTGGCCGACTGATCAAGTTTTCCAAAAGTTTAAAGAAGCGCTTGACACGAAAGAACAGGTTCTTATCGTCATTTTGGATGAAATCGATAAGCTTGTCAAGAAGGGCGACGATGTTCTTTACAATTTATCCCGCATCAATTCAAGCTTAAAAAAGGCGCGTGTCAGTATCATCGGTGTGTCGAACGACTTGAAATTCACCGACTTTTTGGACCCGCGCGTTAAAAGTTCTCTCGGCGAAGAAGAAATCATTTATCCGCCTTACGATGCCGATCAGATCCGTGATATTCTCTATCAGCGCTCTGAGATGGCTTACAATGAAAATGTTTTGGACGGGTCCGTCATTCCGCTCTGCGCGGCTTTTGCTGCCCAAGAACACGGCGATGCCCGCCGCGCGCTTGATTTGCTCCGCGTTTCCGGTGAAATCGCCGAACGCCGTGAAGAAAAGATCGTTACGGAAATTCACGTCCACGTCGCTCAGGACAAAATCGAAGTTGACCGCGTCGTTGAGGTGATCCGTACGCTTCCGACTCAGTCCAAGCTCGTTTTGTTCAGCGTCATCACGCTCAATATCAGCGCTCAGAGTCAAAATCTGTCGCCGCAGAGTATTACGACGGGTGAAGTATACAACATTTACAGAAAGCTCTGTAAAGTGATTGATATGGATGTTTTGACACAGCGCCGCGTCACCGATCTAATGTCTGAATTGGATATGCTCGGCATTATCAATGCGGTTGTCGTCAGCAAGGGTCGTTACGGCCGAACGAAGGAAATCTCTCTTTCCGTGCCGGCCAGAAATACGTATGAGGTGCTGCTTGAAGATTACAAGTTAACGCCGCTTCAGAATTACAGCCACAACGTGAAAATCGGTTATTTCTGAAATTTTCGTCTACATCTTTTCTTTTTAATTTGTTTTTTTTGAAAAACAGTGATGACGATTTATGAGAATTGAACAAATTTGGTTCAATTTTCGAACGATAAAATGAAAAACGGAGCAGCTCGCGCGCGGCGAAGCCCAAAAGTCGCGTAAGCGACTTTTCAGCAAACACCTCCCTCCCCCTGCAAACAGAAACCGCCCTCTCCTGCCAATCGGCGCAGCCTAAAAAATCGCGAAGCGATTTTTCAACAAACATCGCCCTCCCCCTGCCATGAAAAATTGTGAGCGAAGCGAGCAATTTTTTTGTGAAAAGATTTTTATGACTCAAATCCTATTTTCATTTATGAAAAAAGGTCTGTTCCTGTTTCTCCTTTTTGCGCTTATCATCGCCGTCGTTTCTTTGAGCGGCTGCTTATCGATGCTGACGAATGATTCAAATAACTCAACAGAAGCGGAAAACATTTCAGACGTTCTTAAAATTTATGAGTTGAATATTTTTGTTCCGATGATTGCGGGCCAAGAAAGAGTTGTTGAATCCGGTACTTATTTTGTTAATTCCGATTCATCGGCGGTTCAAGTTATCCGTTTGATTAGCAATCAAAAGGAAGTTTCTCTTCTTCGTGACACGAACCTGTTTTCTTTTGAAGCGCCCGGGTTTACGGATATTTATTTCATCACAGCCGAGGATTTCGAAAATTTTACCATAACGCGGGAAGGCATTGATATGCTTCTTGAAAATCCGGCTCTGGCAAATCCCGATTACACTTTGAGAAGCGCGAGGTCTTCATCGACGATTGAATTTGAAGAAAATTTCACGGGCGTTTTGGTTTACACCCTCCGTCCGCATATGGGCAGTACCTCCATCACCGTGAACGACGGCGCCGTTGCGATTCAAATCATTCTTCCGGACGGTTTAACGACCGGGAACAGAATTATCGGAACGGCTTCGCCGAATCCGGATTCGTTTGAAGAAGATGAATACGGCCGAAATGTTTTGAGATGGAACAACCCGCTGAGCTCAGTCAGCGTTAATTATTACAATGAAAACGCGCCGTTTTATTTGCTGATTTCGTTTTCGGCACTCATGGGCGCCGTTATTGCCGTTTATCTTTGGTATCGGTATCAAACAAAAAAACTGCGTCGAATTACAAGGCTTATTGATGACGAAACGTCGGGTTTCAGAAAACAAAAGTAATCGTCCCATCTTTTATTTTATAGTTCGAAAACTCAGGTCGCCTTTTATTCATTTTTTATGAATCGCAGTCATTCTTAACGAAAATGAAAGAAATAAGAAATGAAAATCCTTGGAGCTGCGCTCCAAGTTTGCCCGCCCCTTCGGGCCGGGCAAAGGCCAAAAAAGAAACCTTAATAACCGTTTAATTCTACATGAATTTTAATCATGACAAAAAACGCTGACATTCCGCTTCTTGATTTCAGAAACATCACGGTCATCAAAGACGGCCGCATTGTTCTGGATGACATTTCTCTTTTCGTCGGAGCGGACGAAAATATTGCCATTATCGGCCCGAACGGCTCGGGAAAATCTTCTTTGATTAAAGTCATGACACGGGAATATTATCCCGTTGCAGACGTTCCCGGACTTCGTATGGACATCATGGGTGAAGAAATGTGGAACATTTTTGATCTGCAGAAACAGCTTGGAATCATCACAACCGATCTCCAAAACACTTGTCTTCGGGACAGTACCGTTTTTGAAATCGTCATTTCAGGGTATTTCTCAAGCATCGGCATTTATGATAATTTTTTTGATGTCGCAATCGAAATGAAAGCGATGGCAAACGAAATTTTGAAATTTTTAGGAATACATCATCTGAAGCACCAAAAAATGACGAAAATTTCATCCGGCGAAGCCCGAAAAGCGCTGATCGCGCGTGTGCTCGTTCACGATCCGAAAGCGCTCGTTTTGGATGAGCCGACAAACAGCCTTGACATGAAAGCAATCGACCAATTCCGAAAAACAGTCAGCTCTGTTGCCAAAGCCGGCAAAAATATCATTCTCGTCACACATGATTTGTCGGATATTATTCCCGAAATCAAGCGCGTGATTTTGATCAAAGACGGGAAAATATTCGCCGACGGCAAAAAAGAGGATATTTTAACGACTGAAACTCTCACGGCGCTTTTTGATATTCCCGTAACGGTTCAAAAAAGCGGTGAATATTACGCAGCGTTTTGCTGAAAAATTTCTCGTTACGCTCGAAATTCATTCTATTTTTGAAATTTGGGAGGGGAGGAGAACTTTTTTTGAAAATAAACAGCGAATGCTCTGTTAAAATGAAGGGCAAAGAGGAAAATCAAAATGCATCGAAAAGATGAATAAAGAAAAAGGGGAAAAAAGCCCGTTAGAAACAGGCTTTCAGACTATGTCGGGGAATTTAAACTTTGAACAAATAGGTTTGGTTTTCGAACGAAGGTTTGTCTTTTATTTCTGTTGCAATTTCGATATATGGCGTATCGATTATTTTTTTAATATTTACAGAGGTCTCAAAAGTAAAACAATTAAATTTGAGTTAATGTGTAAATAGGAGTAAATGATATAAATACTTTATTATTTTAAAAATCGATTGCGATAAATCATCTTATTTGTTGAGCATGTCGTTTTTGGCAAGAAGTTAAATCTTTAAAAACAAAAAAATTTGTATAGTTCTGCAGCAATCTAAACTAAATTTAATTCATTTCTCATGTTTAATCAAAGTAAATTGAATTCGTGTCAGCGTCTCATTTCAAGCATTATTTCAAAAACGACAGCGGAAGTCCAAACAGTCGGAGCAGAATCGCCGCGCGCGAGCCGCACCGATTTTTCCAAATAATCGAAAAAGGGACTGCGCGTTTAATTTGAGCAAAACAAATAAAAGAAAAATCAGCGGGAAACCGGTTCCCCGCTTTCTTCAAATGAATTTTTGCCCGAAAGCAAATCTTTCAAAACAGATACCAAATCGCCGGCAGGAACGAGAATCTGTTTCATCGTGTCTCTGTCGCGGATCGTGACCGGCCTGCTTTCCTTTTCAATCGTGTCATAGTCAATTGTCACCGAAAACGGAATGCCGATTTCATCGTTTCTTCTGTAGCGCTTGCCGATCGTTCCCGATTCGTCGTAGTCGCACATAATGCCGGCCGCGACGATTTCGCTGAACAATTTTTGAGCAGCGGCGGAGAGTTCCGGCCTGCCCATCAGCGGATGAACAGCTGTCTGATACGGCGCAACGGCGCTTTTGAATCTCATGACCGCGCGGCTTTCTTCTTCACCGTCAGATACACCGGCATCTGCGCAAGCGCCTGCCGTCAGATCCTCTTCATCATAAGCGTGTTCCATCACGCAGTAAGTGATTCTGTCAATGCCGTAGGACGGTTCAATGACGTGTGGGACAATCGTTTTGCCCGAAATTTTAACGCTTTCTTCGCCAAAAGCAATCAAGCTTTTCGGAACGGTAAAACTTTCGCCATCAGCCGTTACGGTAATTTCATCGCCGGCCGCTTGGATCACATCCGCGCTGAGCTCTTTAAGAGCGGCGCCGACAGCGTTTGCTTTTCCTTTGAAAAGCGGGCCGAGTTTTCCCATATCCGGCTTGATCATGAATTTTGTTTCAATAATCGGCTCGGGATATTCAATGTAAACGGAAAGTTCTGTTTTGCTCTGCTTGGCGTGCGCGGTCAAATCATAATCTGTTCTGTCGGCGATACCGACGACTTCGACCCAGCCGAAGCGTTCCGTTTTAACTTCCGCGTCCCAGCAGTCAGCGGCGTAGTGCGCCATTTCATCAGACAAATGCTGACGGAAGCGAAGACTTTTCGGAGAAATGCCGGCGCTGATTAAGAAATCATTTGTCAGCGCAACATAGTAAGCCAGAAATTCGTGCGCGACCGTTCCGTCGGCTACAGCTTCGCCGACTGTTTTTTGAATCATTGTTCCGTTTGGATCGGCCTGCTGCGCCTGCGGATAAAGCGTGAGTTGAACATCCTTGTATTTGTCAAAATTCGAATGCGTTTTGACATCCGGATCAACGAAGATCTCACATTCGGCTTGCGTGAATTCACGAAGCCTTAAAACGCCCTGGCGCGGAGAAATTTCATTTCTGTAAGATTTGCCGATCTGAACAGCGCCAAACGGCAGTTTTTCGCGGTAGAATCTGGACAGGCGCTGGAAGTCAACAAACATTCCCTGCGCGGTTTCCGGTCTCAGATAACCGGGGCGGCCTGTGCCGGGACCGATTTTTGTCTGAAACATTAAATTAAATTCAAAGGATTTTCCGAGCCTGCAGCCGCACTCGGGGCAAACGATGCTGTTCTGAACAATCATTTCATCCAATTGATCTGTGCTGAGAGCGCCGACACCCTCTATGCCGAGCGCTTCGATTAAATGGTCTGCTCGAAAAGACTGACCGCAGTCGGTACATTCCGTCAGCGGATCAGAAAAGCCGCCGACGTGACCGGAAGCGATGAAAATATCTTCAATGCCGATTGTCGGCGCTTCAATTTCCATATAGCCTTCGTTTAAAACATAAAAATCGCGCCAAAGGTTCTCGATTTTTCTTTTCACGGTACAGCCGAGCGGACCGTAATCAAAAAAACCGGCGGCTCCGCCGTAAAGCTCAAACGCATTCCACAAAAAACCGCGGCGTTTGGCAAGATCCATCACTTTATCATATTTATCCATAAGAAGCCTCAGAAGTGTCAATTGTAAAGTCAATTGTATCGTATCATTGTATTAATTGAATTTGTACGTATGATTTTGTATAAATTTGAATTTTTTTAAAAATCGAAATCTCTTTTTTAAATCAAGATTGGTATTGAAAAGAACTGAAACGATTTAAATTTTACAATACAATTTTTAAATATGGCTGTTTTTATATTGTATTGTAAAATCGGGAATATTACATGATGGATTACAAAAACCTGCTATAGATTATATCTGAGCGGTACAACGAGCTGCTATGCAAAAACTTAATCGGCATATATGTACACGGTTCTATTGCCTTTGGCTGTTTCAATCGGGAGAGAAGCGACATCGATTTTATTGTTGTCGTCAAGAGTCCCGTTTCGGAGCAAGTCAAACTGCAGCTTTTACAAGTATTGGAAGATCTCCGGGAGCAGGCTCCGCCAAAAGGGTTTGAGATGAGCGTCGTGCTTGAGAGATACTGCAAAAAGTTCGTTTATCCAACGCCGTATGAACTGCATTTTTCAAATGACTGTCTGAAGCAGTATTTAGAAAATCCTTTGCTATTATGCAATGATGACCCCAAAACCGATTACGATTTAGCCGCGCATTTTACGGTCATTACAAATGCCGGTGTTGTTCTGTGCGGTAAGCCGATATCAGAGGTTTTTAGTGATATTCCGAGAGAAGAATATTTGGACAGCATTCGTAAAGATATTGAAAATGCCCGAGAAGACATGGTTGATTTTCCCGTGAATGTCATTTTAAATCTATGTCGTGTTTATTCATACATAAGGGATGGATTGGTCTTATCTAAGGCAGAAGGGGGTCAATGGGGCTTGATAAATCTTCCCGAAAAATATCACAGTCTTATTGCCGCGATGTTGGATAACTATATCCAAGGTACAGATACCCAAAGTATGGCGTTTTGTAAAGATAAAACCCTGCAAATCGACTTTTGCGAATATATGTTAAACTTAATCTTCAATCCGACAGTATAAACAGAAAGGATCGCTCCATCATGAAAACAATTGAACATCTCTATCTTACGGTCGGAACAGATCCTGTTTCCAATTATGTTGTCGCTGATTTTTTTCTTAAAAGCCAAGAGAGCTTAAAAACAATTCATTTCATACATTCGGCGGAAGACGCTGTCAATAATATTCAAAGCACGGAACCCTTTGCCATTCATCTCAAATCGGTTTTAGATAAAAAAGCAGGCAATGTTCAAATTCTTCTTCACGGCATCCGCATTAAGGATTCTTTTTCGATTCATACGGATGTTCGAAATCTTTTATCCGATTCACAAAACTTGAAAAATGTCCATTTGGATTATTCGGGCGGTACAAAAGAAATGGCGTTTCACTCTTATGAAATGTTTAAAGATTTTTTCGGCAGCCATATCTCTTTTTCTTATTACGATTCCCGCAGAAACAGGCTCAAAGAGTATTCGGGAATTGAAGAGCCGGTTGAATCTGTTTTCTTAGGCGATAAAGTTGAAATTGATTTTGCCGACCTCTTTGAACTTCACGGTTACGGCATCATACCGGCTGAAGAGCAGAGCGGTTCTGTTTTCTCCGTTGAATTTTTCAAAGAATTTTTAGATGCACTCCAAGAACAGAGTAACTTTGAGGATTATTTGAAGTGGCTGGAATATTTCTTTGATGTTTATCCGGATTCCAAAAAAATGGTTCCGGCCGCCGGCAAAGCTCAGCTGAGTGATTTGCTGCCGCCGGAGTTTCCGATTTCAAAAATTCTTGAAAAAACAGTGTTTTTGAAAATTTGCAAGGAAATGCCCGACTATTCGGTGTTGGAAGAACAAAACGGTGAATATTATTTAAAAACAGAAGTCAGCAATAAACAAACGGATAAGCTGGCTGAAACCCGAAAATACATGGTCGGCAGATGGTTTGAAAAATATGTTTATTTGGTTTTGAGAGAAAATCTGTTTGAGAAAGGACTGATTTCATCTCTTGACCTCAATATTATGATTCAATCGGCGACAAAAAATTTTGAAATGGATGCCGCGATGATTAAAGGATATGCATTCTTCGGAATTTCGTGTACGACCGACAAAACGCAGAGTTTGTGCAAATCCAAAGGTTTTGAAATTCTTCACCGCACAAAACAAATTGCAGGCGACGATTCTAAAGCAATTTTAGTGACATTCATGAATGGGGAAAATACGGCGGAAGTGGGTGCCGATCTGGGCGATCTCTTAGAGGACAGGCTTCTTGTTTTGGGTCGAGAGGATTTATTCCCGAAAGAAAAGTTTTGCCAAAAAATTATTGATTTTTTAATGCCTGTCTCCAGTGGAGAAGTGCCTATTCTCCGATAAAATAGGCGGACGCCTACCTTCTTCTAATTTTTACTTTTCGATTGAAGATAAAAAATAAAATAATAAAAAATAACAATTTATATATATTTTTAATGTATATGGTATTCTTTAATGTTTATGATTTGTATTATTAAAAATATTATCATTTTCTGTAGCTTATTATGTTGTGGTTTTGCTCTCACATTCGAATACAAATCAAAATCGTTCGACACGTCATATAGTTATGAACAATAATTTTAAAAATCATTCTTTGGAGAAATGCCTATGACATTGAATCACTCACTTCAATCGAATTTGAATGCTCATTGTTTTATAAAATATTCTTTTCTGATTTTTGTATCATTGTTGGTCTTGTTTTCATTTGCCGGAAGTGTAAATGCGGCTGATCCTGTAATCATTAACAATGAAGCTGATTTAAGGGCCATCGCTTCCAATCTTGGTGGAAACTTCATTTTGGGCGGGAATATTACGCTGACGTCGGAATGGGCGCCGCTTGGATCTAACGCAACTCCGTTTACAGGTCAATTGGATGGAAACGGGTACACAATTTCAAATTTGACAATCAACTCAACGTTATCGGGCGTTGGTCTGTTTAGAGCGACAAGAGATGCTGCGATTACCAATTTAACACTTGAAAATGCAAGCGTTAGAGGCTATAGCAACGTCGGTGTTATTGCAGGTTATGCACACAATACGACTTTTGATAACATTTCTGTTATGGGAAATGTTGAAGGCATCGGTTATATTGGCGGTTTTGCAGGTTCGGTGAACAGCAGTTCAACAATTTCAAACTCTTCCGTGACCGGTAATGCAAGCGGGGCTCAGTTCATCGGCGGTTTTGCAGGTTTAGTGAACAGCAGTTCAACAATTTCAAACTCTTCCGTGGTCGGTAATATAAGCGGGGATCAATTTGTCGGCGGTTTTGTAAGTGAAATGCTTCATAATTCGACTATTTCAGACTCCGCCGTTGTGGGAACTATTTCAGGAGACAATGTTACCGGCGGTTTTGCAGGCTCAATGAATAATAATTCAACTGTTTCAAACTCCTCCGTGACCGGCAATACAAGCGGGAACATAGGTGTCGGCGGCTTTGTAGGTCAAATGATTAATTCAACTGTTTCAGACGCCGCCGTTGCAGGAGATGTTTCAGGAATCGGATGGGTCGGCGGTTTTGCAGGCGAAATAGAGAGTTATTCAGCTACCGGCAGGTCAACTGTTTCAAACTCTTCCGTAGTCGGTAATATAAGCGGGACTTTGTATATCGGCGGCTTTGCGGGCGGAATAAATAATAATTCAACCGTTTCAAACTCTTTTGTGATCGGCAATACAAACGGGAGTCAATATGTCGGCGGCTTTACAGGCGGGATACACAGCAATTCAATTATTTCAGACTCTTCCGTGGTCGGTAATGTTGAAGGAGGCGCTGATTATGCCGGCGGTTTTGCAGGTTCTATGAATAATGCAACTGTTTCAAACTCCTCTGCGGTAACGAATGTAACAGGAAATAACCGGGTTGGCGGTTTTGTAGGCCAGATAAATAACAGTTCAACTCTTTCAAACAGTTATGCTGCGGCAAATGTAACAGGAAACGGTTGGGTCGGCGGTTTTGCAGGCGAAGTTTATAATGCAGCTATTTCAAACAGTTATGTTACAGGCGATGTGGAAGGAAATAGTTGGGTTGGCGGCTTTGTAGCCCTTCTGAGCAGCAGCACAATCCGCAACAGTATGGCTTTAAATGAATTTGTTAACGGAACAACGAATACTCACTCAGATATCGGCTCTATCAGTAACGGAACTGTAGATAACTTGTCTGTTTGGATCAACATCTCCGTAAACGGTGAGATCGGAACCCTTACAAACATCACCGAAGCGGTCATCGTTACTTCCGAACAAGTTTGGAGATCTTATCCGACGAATTCTGCTTGGTCAGCGTTTAATACAAACATTTGGATTTTGAATTCTTACGGCAAATTCCTGCTGCCTGTTCATAGGTGGAGCGCAGATCCTGTTCTCGGGCAAGCAGATATTGTTGCTGATGCCACGTATTTAATTCCGAAATATTTTGTCGTTTATGACGGCAACGGCCATACGGCAGGCAGCGTGCCCGCTGATTCAAGGATTTATCTTTTAGAGGAAAACGCGACAATTCTCGATTCGGGCGATTTGACAAAGGCAGGCCATACTTTCAGGGGCTGGAGTACAGAAAAAGATACGAGATATTTGCCGGGAGATACTCAAACGAGAACTCCTAATTTTATTTCAGCTCTTTTGGACAAAATCGCTTCATTTTTCGGTCTGAATAACACCAGAGGAGGGCCTGATCTCAGGGCTCCCGGAGGATTATATCAGTCGGGAGATGTACGTTTAATGACTTCCAATATCACCTTATATGCTCAGTGGACGCCTGAAAATGGCAGCACGGGCGGCGGAGGCAACGGCACAGGCAATGGAACTGTTGTTCCGCCCGGCAACGGCACCCCACCCGGTAACGGTACTCCGCCCGGCAACGGCACGGACAACGGAACCGAACCGCCGGCTCCCGGTCCCGGTCCGGGAGTTTCAGTCGTTATTCTTTTCTTCATGGTCGGGGTTGCCGTTTTCTGTTACAGAAGATGGGAAGAAGCGGAAGAAGAAAAATAATCAGTGACGAAAAAGGTTTCTGAAAAATAACCAGCGGCAGTTTCATTTGAGAAATTGCCGTTTTTTATTTTCTGTCTCTCAATCAAGCATGTGTCAATAAAATTATATACTATGTCATGTTTTGACATAGCATACATAATACATCAAAGTAATTGTACACCAAATAGAATCAAGGAATTTTGAGCATGAGCATAATCGGAAAATCCATTCGTATGGAAAGATTTGTTAAGAGAGATACCGGCCGAACAATTATCGCGCCGATGGACCACGGTGTCGGTGTCGGACCGATTAAGGGTCTGACAAACATGCCCGAAGCGGTTAACAAAGTTGCGCTCGGCGGCGCAAACGCAGTCATCACTCATATCGGTCTTGCCAAACACGGCCACAGAAAATACGGAAACGACGTCGGTTTAATCATTCACCTTTCCGCCTCCACTTCTATCGGTCCGAATTCCAACCGCAAAGTGCTGGTTACAACCGTTGAAGAAGCCATTAAAGTCGGCGCTGATGCCGTTTCAATTCATATTAATGTCGGCGCGGAAGACGAGCCTGAAATGCTTCAGGATTTCGGCCATGTCGCTCAAAAATGTGATGAATGGGGCATGCCGCTTTTGGCGATGGTTTACCCGCGCGGCCCGAAGATTATTTCCGAATTCGAAAAAAGCGTTGTTGCGCACGCCGCCCGCTTGGCTGCGGAGCTCGGCGCGGATATTGTTAAAACCAATTACACCGGCGATATTGACTCTTTCAGGGAAGTCGTTCAAGGAACGCCGATTCCGGTGATCATTGCCGGCGGTCCGCATCTGGATTCCGAATTGGATCTTTTGCAGATGATTGCGGATTCGCTTGAAGTCGGCGGCAAAGGCGTTGCAATCGGCAGAAATGTCTTCCAGTCCGAAGACCCGATGCGCACGACAAAGAGAATCAGTGCTGTTGTACATGGCGGTTTTTCTGCGGAAGAGGCGTTTAAGATCAAGTGAAAACTTTTTTTTTGGAGGGTGATGTTTGTTGAAAAGTCGCTTACGCGACTTTTGGAGTCCGGGCGGCGCGAAGCGGCGAACGGTCTTCGCTGCCGCCGCGCGCGATTCACTCCATTTTTATTTAAATGCTTGAAAACAGCATCATAATTTTGCACATTAACTTTTTAAAAACCATCCATCCTTTTCTCCATTTTTAATGACATTTTTGGTTTTATTTTCTGTTTTAAAATCTTTAAATACAATTAGAATTATCTAAAATTCGTTCTTCTATAACATGATTCAAAATTTCAACATATATTCAATAAACCAAAGGAATTCTTAGTATGAGCATGATCGGAAAGTCCATTCGTATGGAAAGATTTATTAAAAGAGATACCGGCCGAACAATTATTGCGCCGATGGACCACGGTGTCGGTGTCGGACCGATTAAAGGTCTGACAAATCTGCCCGAAGCTGTTGACAGAGTTGCGCTCGGCGGCGCGAACGCGGTGCTCGGTCATATGGGTCTTGCCAAACACGGCCACAGAAAATACGGAAACGACGTCGGTTTAATCATTCATCTTTCCGCTTCCACTTCTATCGGTCCGAATTCCAACCGCAAAGTGCTGGTCACAACCGTCGAAGAAGCCATTAAAGTCGGCGCCGATGCCGTTTCAATTCACATTAATGTCGGCGCGGAAGACGAGCCTGAAATGCTTCAGGATTTCGGCCGCGTCGCTCAGAAGTGTGATGAGTGGGGCATGCCGCTTTTGGCGATGGTTTACCCGCGCGGCCCGAAGATTATTTCCGAATTCGAAAAAGGTGTTGTTGCGCACGCCGCCCGCTTGGCTGCGGAGCTCGGCGCGGATATTGTTAAAACCAATTACACCGGCGACATTGACTCTTTCAGGGAAGTCGTTCAAGGAACGCCGATTCCGGTGATCATTGCCGGCGGCCCGCATATGGAATCCGAATTGGACCTTTTGCAGATGATTGCGGATTCGCTTGAAGCCGGCGGCAAAGGCGTCGCAATCGGCAGAAACGTCTTCCAATCCGAAGACCCGACGCGCACGACAAAAAGAATCAGTGCTGTTGTTCACGGCGGTTTTTCTGCGGAAGAGGCGTTCAAGATCGTGTAAGAAAAAGCGGAGGAGGGCTATTTTTGTGGTTGCCGCCGCATGCGAGATGCACCATTTTTCATTATTCCTCGATTTAAACGCATTTCCCCTTTTCTTTATTTTTTAAAAAAACAAAACTTTAATTGATTTTTAAAATCAGTCATCCTTTCCGGGAACCATATCGCATCCCGAACAAAGTGAGCACATCGTTTCGGCTTTTTCCGGATGCAGATCATATTTTTTGGAAATTCTTTTCTGCATTTCGTATAATTTCAAAAGCCTGGCTTCAGACGGGCGCTCCATATCGCATTCGCCTTTTCGAAGCGCATTTTCATATATCGGGCGGATGCAGGCAATCACTCCGATTTCGGCGAGTTTTTCAATCACTTGCTCGACGTTTTCGTCGGTTTCGCCGAGACCGACGATGACGTTGCTGAAAACTTTGCCGCGGCCGAAAAAGTGAACAGCGTCTTCGAGTTCGATAAAAACATTTGCTTGGGAAAGTCCCGGGCAAACTTTTTTAAATATTTCGGAATCGGCAACTTCGATGTTGTACTTCACTTCCGATGCGCCGGCTTCTTTTAGTTTTCGGGCGCCGCCGGGAGCCGCATAAATGGAAATGCCGACCGGAACATTGTATTTTTTGAGTTCAGGCATCAGATTCAAAACGCGCTCAAGTTCGCCCTCCGGTGTGTTTTCAACGCCGGATGTAATTGAAATTGCTTTAACATTTCCTTTATCGAAAGCGTTTTGAATGATTTCCAAAGTTTCTTCTTTCGTTTTTGTACGCCCTTGAAGAATCGGAACGGAGCAGTATTTGCAGTCAAAAATGCATTTTTCGGACAAATTGATGTAAGCCTGCTCGGGACAATGCGCCAAAGCGGGTTCGATCATTCCGGTGACGATCAATTTTTCCGAATAATAAACGGCAATCTCATCGGCTTCCGCCGTTTTTCGGATTTTAATCGGTGATTTCTTGTCTAAATTCAGCCGAACGCGTTTGCCGCCCGACGCTATAAAAACAGAGCCTGCGCTTCCCGCGCTTGGCCCCGCCGTTGATTTCAATGTCGGCATCACCATATTTTCATCTTCAACATCAGCGGTTCCGATCGAAAGCAAAAACGCTTTGATTTCTGCTGTCATCGGAATCTCGGGAAACATTTTCGTCATATTTTTTGCTTTTGATTGATTGAGAGTTCTAATTCGTTATAATCATTTAAATTTTATGATTCTAAAAAGCAGCATCTGTCGAAAGCCTCAATGGTTTTTCACTTTTTGAATTGATCTTTTAAAAGTTTATTTTTTTCAAACAATCCGCAGTGTTTATATAAAATCAATCATTAGTGCGATTAATGTAAACTAAGTTTTTAAAAAAGTTTACAATGGTAGCTGAATAAAAGCCGAATATTTCATAAGACATTCTCTTTCGGAATAAATGAAGCAATACTGCCGAAAATTTTAACAAAAAAATAATTGAGCCAAAACATATAAATACTATTTAATGCTTTTTGCATATTGTAAACCACTGACTAAAAAATGGTTTACAAAAGCGAAACCACCTATAAAAACAAACAACCTGCAAAAACAACCATTTGAAAAACGACCAAATAAAAGTGAAAACAGATAAAAGTAAACCAAGCAAATTGATTGTCGTGTGAAATCGATCAATATTGTTTGCTTCCGGTCTCGGCAGTTTTTCGGTTTAACCTCCGAAATGTCTGCCGGAGATCGGAATCAAGCCTCGCTTGATTTTAATTGCTGAAAGCATAACCCAAAAACTGTTTCAGTTTATCCCCCTCAAAAATAGACTGATACAATAGTAAACCCCAATCCTGTAACCAATTAAAAACAAAAACCCCTCAGAGCTGCGCTCTGAGTTGACCGTTTCCTACGGAACCGGTCAAAAACAAAAGAACGAATAAACCAAAACCTATAAACCAACCCCGTAAGGAAGGCGGCACATGATTGTTATTCATGCGTCGCCTTTTTTCTTTTTTTGATCGGTCCGAAGGATCGGTCAAACTCGGAGCGCAGCTCCAAGAAGTTCCAAAGTTTTTTTTGAGGCATGTCTGTTTTTTTTAAAAAATTTTACAGCATCCTGAAAAATTAATCCGGAATGACATAAGGCATTCCTTTGAAATATTCAATATGAACCTTGACATTGTAAATATTTTCAATTATTTCCGGCGTGATACCGGAAGCATTGCAGGCATCGTGGATCATTCCGTCTTTCATAAAAATGAATTTGTCGGCGAAACGAAGCGCCAAATTAATATCGTGCATTGTCAGAACGGTTGCCGTTTGATGTCCTTCCGTGATGCTTCGAATAATTTTTAGAATTTCAAGCTGGTTGTGAAGGTCCAAACTGCTTGTCGGTTCATCCAGTAAAAGAACAGTCGGCTCCTGCGCAATCGCGCGGCAAATGCAGACTTTCTGAAGTTCGCCGCCGCTCATTTCATCAATTTTTTGAAGCTGCATTTTTTCCAAATCAAAACGCTTGAGCGCCGCGTCAACGATTCTGTAATCCCGCTCGCTGACCGTTAGTCCGATATGCGGCTTTCTGCCGAGTAAAACAGCGTCAAAAACAGTCATTTTGGAACTGTCGCTGCGCTGTGAAACATAACCGATGTTTTGTGCGATTTCTTGCTTTGAAAGTTTGGAAAGGCTGCTGCCGTCAACCATAACAGTGCCTTTCGTCGGCTTGAGAATCATGTCCATACATTTGAGAAGCGTGCTCTTGCCGACACCGTTGGGTCCCATAATCGCCAATATTTCCCCTCTGCTGACGCTGAGCTCAATGCCGTTCAGCACTTTTCGGCTTTTGTACTCGAAATGAACGCCGTCGGCTCTTAGAATCATTTGCTTCCCCTCACAATCAAATATAGGAAAATCGGCGCGCCCAAAAACGACGTTACAATCGCGACGGGAAGAATATGTGGCGCAATTATTGTCCGCGCAGCGGTATCCGCAGCCAAAAGTAAAAGAGCGCCGCAGACAGCCGTCCCGATAATTAAATACCGCTGGTCATCTCCAATGAGACGGCGCATAATATGCGGGCAGACCAAGCCGATAAATCCGATGACGCCTAAAAAAGAAACGATAACGGCGCTGATTAAAGAAGCAGTAATCATGCCGACAAGGCGGAGGCGGGTGACATTAACGCCCAGACTTTTTGCAGTTTCATCACCGGCATCCATTGCGTTGAAGTCCCAGCGTTTCCAGACGAAATAAAGAAAACAGACTGCAACGACCACCCCAATGATTGCGATTTCCGGCCATCCCGCGCGGGAAACATCTCCGAACTGCCAGAAAACAATTGCGGCAATTCTTGCTTCGTCAACAAAATATTGGATTGCGGCAAGACCCGCAACGGCAAGAGAATTCAATGCAACGCCGGCCAAAATAATCACTTCGGGCGAAGACGAACGAATTTTTGCAATCGCTAAAATAATGAGCGAAGCTGCCATACTGAAAATAAAAGCAAACCCCGTCACTAAATACGGATTGTTGACAGTAACGGCATCACTCATGTTGTTTCCTGTCGTTCCGAAGCCGAAGATAAGAATGCCGACAGCAGCGCCGAATGCCGCCGCGCTGGAGAGGCCAAGTGTATATGGAGACGCCAGCGGATTTCTTAAAACAGATTGCATGACAACGCCGGCAATGGCGAGTCCCGTTCCTGCAAAAATGGCTGTTACTATCTGCGGAACTCGAATATTCCAAATCACACGGTCAAAGAGTCCTGTGCCGCCGGGGCCGGAAAGCAGCGTTAAAATGACATCTCGAATCGGGATGCTCACCGAGCCGACAGAGACGGCGTAAAGTGAAAAAAATATTAAAAAGACAAACAGGCCGATGATAATGCCGATCTTTTTGGAGACATATTTTTTGTAACTGGCCGGTTTCGTCCCGTTTTCTAAATGCATTTTAATCCACTCATTTTTTTTCAATTGCTCTTTTCAAATATTAAAGCGAGCCGGCTCAAAGCTGGGCTAAATCCGCTCTTGCTGTCTCAAAGTTGAGTCAAATCCACTCTTGTAAAGATTAACCCTTTCGAATTCTCCTGAAGTTGTTCAAAGACGGGGGCACCAACGCTGAATTCATAAATCTAATTCGCTTTTTCAACGGGGTCGATGTCTTCAAATTGCTCGGGGAAGAGGAGTTTTCCGATAAAGTAACTGTTGGCAAGTGCGGTTTCATGATTGACGCCCATATATGTGTGCGGGGCAACGGCAAAAATATTGCCGGTTCTGACTGCAGTTAATTCTCTATAAGACGGATCATTTCTCAATTCTGAAAATGCGTCGCTTGCAGCAGCAAGTGTCTGAACATCAATAAAAATGATATCCGGATCCCATTGTAAAATGATTTCTTGTGAAACAATTGCGAATCCCGTACTCGGTCCAGTAAGCGGAAGGTCTCCCGCAACATTATTGAGATTCAAAACGGTAAAGGGGAAGTAAATCGGATTTGTGCCGTTTAAGCCGCGGGCGCCCATGTAAGAAACACCGCCGACAAAAACCGTTGTATCGGGCGCCGGAGCGCCTCTCACTCTGTTTTCTAAATCTGCCATCGTTAATTCAAAGAATTGGATAACGTCTTGTGCACGCTGTTCTCTGTGCAGGATTCTTCCAAGCATTAAGAGTGTTTCATCAATTCTTTCTTTGTCGGTGATATAGTTGCCGTCAAAGAAGAGCACAACGGGAATACCTGTTCTGTCTTGAATTCTGTCAGCTTCGGCGATAGCGGCAGCTGAAGTGGCCCGATAGAATAAGACGTCTGGATTGATGATCAGCAGCCTTTCGGCATCGACAACAGCCATTCCTGTTCCAAGAAACGGTCTGTCTTTAATTTCAGGATGGGCGAGTGAATACGGGCGATGGTCAAGAAGCACGAAGCCTGAGCCGCTGTCCTGATAATCAACAGCAATCACGCGGTCAACGACACCCAAATAAACAAAAAATCTCATGGACCCCGAGCCGCTGACTGCGATTCTGTCGGGGTTGTCGGGAACTTCAACGGTTCTGCCGAACGCGTCCGTAATTGTAATCGTTTCTTTGTTCGCGTCTTTGTTATCGGAATCTCCGAGACATCCTGAAAACGGAGCAACAGTTAATAAAATCAAAACGGCAAAGATGCCTGTTTTTAAAACAAAATTTTTGAATTGAATCAATTTTTGACCCACCCATTATTTTTAAAAGTTTATAATATTTACTTATGTTTTCACACGAAATTTTAAATTTTTAATAATATTTGTCAAGATTTTTACTATATTTAACATTTATCCTGAGTCGTTTTCAGACCTGATGTATGTTTTCATTTAATCAGTGTGTCTGTTGTTTCAGGTTTTCCATAAGTTTAAATATTATTTGAATGTAAATTCAGAGCTATGACAGCAAATACATTTCTAAACAACATTCATAAACGAACTTTTAATGACGTTCTTTCCTTTCACGGCCATTCCTGCGCCGGTCTTGCGCTCGGCTACGTTGCCGCTCTTTATGCGCGCGAACTTTTGGATTTGACTTTTTCTGAAGATGAAGAGATTGTCGTCATTACGGAGACAGATTCTTGTATGGTTGACTCGCTTCAAGTCATTCTCGGAACAACGGCGGGCAAAGGCAATTTGTTTGTCAACAATTGGGGTAAATCCGCTTTTTCCTTTTACAACAGAACGACCGGCAAATCCGTTCGTTTAATGGTGCGCTCCGACTTCATTATGCCAAATCCGGAGTTGGACGCGCTTTTCCAAAAAGTCATCTCTCAAACGGACACGGAAGAAGAACATCTCCGTTTTCATGAGCTTTCCGATCAGCACATCGCAAACATTTTATCAACGCCCGGCAGCAAAATTTTCGAAGTCAAAGAACCGCAGCAACTCGTTCCCAAAAGAGCGCGAATTTTTGATAACATTATTTGTCCGATTTGCGGTGAATCAGTCGGTGCTGCACGCTGTGTTGAAGCCTGCGGGCAGCAAATCTGTCAGTTTTGCGCTCAAAATCAAAAGTGATCTGTGTTCAGAATCATTTTTTCGTTTGTGAAAAATTAAAAAAGCCAAACATCCAATTTTCATAAGTTGGTGAAAACCCGAACGCCCGATGAAACCCTGAAATAAATGTATTAGATTTTAGATGAGAAGACGGCGTTCCATCTTTCTGAAAATTAGAATGAAAAACGATGTTTCAGTAAAACCCTAAATCTTTGAAGCCTCGCGTAACGAGCCGCTAATTTTTGTTTTTGAACTTTGGCCGGTCCGCAGGAGCGGTCAAATTTGGAGTGAAAAAACGGAGATTTGCGGAGTGCTCAAAAAAGGGGCAGATACCAGCGGAAACGTTAACTGTTCCGAGCGAGTTCCTTCTTGCGACTGTTTTTAAGCAGTTGCTTTCGCCTGCCGTTTGCGTTGCCACGTGCATCTGCTCTTTTTTATCACATCCGTTCGCTTACGCGAACGTGCCGCTGCTATCTACAGGTTTGTGTTGCTGCCGCCCGCCCACGCGCAAGCCGCACAATTTTTTCCAAAAATAAAATGAAAAAGACACCCGCGGTTTTTCCAAAGATAAATCGAAAAAATGAACCCCATTAAAGCATCCGCTGCTCAATTTAAAAAAGAAAATAGAAAAAAACAGGAATTTATTCCTGCTTTTCAGTTTTTGTACAGAAATTTTCAAAAATAACTTCCGACCCTGTCGGCGTTCTGTCTTTGAGCGGAATATACGGCAGCTGCTCGCCGACGGCTTTGTAGGCCGGGCGGATAATTTTGCCGGAATTGACCAGTTCTTCTATACGATGCGCGCTCCAGCCGGAAATTCTGCTGATTGCAAAAATCGGCGTATAAAGCTGCACCGGCAGATCCAGCATACTGTAGACAAATCCGCTATAGAAATCGATATTTGCAGACACGCCTTTGTAAATACGCTTCTCCTGTCCGATAATTTCAGGCGCCAAACGCTCAACCATCGAATAAAGCATGAATTCTTCTTCACGGCCTTTTTCAACCGATAAGTTTTCAACGAATTTCTTGAAAATGTCGGCGCGCGGATCGTTTAAAGAGTAAACGGCATGACCGATTCCGTAAATTAATCCGGCGTTGTCAAAAGCTTGCTTATGCAAAAGCTTTCTGAGATAAACGCTGACTTCTTCTTCGCTTGTCCAATCGGTAATGTTGGCTTTCATATCCTCAAACATTTGGACGACCTTAATGTTAGCGCCGCCGTGTTTGGGACCTTTCAAACTGCCGAGAGCAGCAGCGATTGCCGAATATGTGTCCGTTCCGGAAGAGCTGACGACGCGGCAGGTGAACGTTGAGTTGTTGCCGCCGCCGTGTTCGGCGTGAAGCACCAAAGTCAAATCCAAAAGGCGGGCTTCAAGTTCCGTGTATTTGCTGTCCGGGCGAAGCATGTAAAGAATATTTTCGGCGGCTGAAAGCTCAGGCTGCGGGCTGTGAATGACTAAACTACTTCCGTCAAAACAGTGCGCATACGCCTGGTAGCCGTAGACGGCAATCATCGGGAAAGACGCAATCAGCTGCAAACATTGATGGAGAACATTTTCAATCGATGTGTCCTCCGGTTTTTCATCATAAGAGTAAAGCGTTAAAACACCGCGCGCAAGCGTGTTCATCATTTCTTTGCTCGGCGCTTTCAAGATGATGTCTCGAACAAAGTCATCAGGGAGCGTGCGATAGCATCCGAGAAGTGCTTTAAATTCTTCCAATTGGGCTTCGGTCGGCAGTGTGCCGAAGAGTAATAAGTATGTTACTTCTTCGAAGCCGAATCTTTTTTCGGCAACGAATCCGCCGACAAGATCATCGATATCAATGCCGCGGTAAAAGAGGCGGCCTCTTTTGTCCGTTCCGTCTTTTTGGCGGCCGGACTGAACGTCGCTGATTTCGGTTAAACCGGTCAAAACGCCGTTTCCTTCAGCATCTCGAAGTCCGCGATTGACATTATATTTAACAAAGAGCTCAGGGTCAATAGGACCGTTTTCTTCGCAGCGCCTTGCCAATTTCTCGACAACGGCTTTTTGTTCCGCAGTGATTTCTTCTTTTGTTTTTTCAATCACTTCTTCTTCAATTTCAATCTCTTCAAGGCTGAGTGCTATTTCGGTGCTTTTAATGACATCTTCCATATTGCGCCCTCCTGCTTTTTTAATTTTGGTAGTTGTTTCAGATTAATAACTCAGATTATTAAGTTATTGATTAATTTTTTAAAAAATGAAAATTTGAATTCAATTTTACATCAATAATTTCTAAATCTGAAACATTCAAAATGAACCGAGTTGACCGAGTCATTTTTTTGCAATAAAAGGTCGATTTTCAAACATAGTATGCACTCATCAGATAAAACTCTTTTTCGTCAACTTTTCAGTTCAGCCTTAGAATTGTCGAATATTGTCGAAAAATTTTGCTCGGCTCCGCCTCGCAAAATTTCAGGGGCGGGGGGGAGGGCAGCGTTTGCTGAAAAGTCGCGTAAGCGACTTTTTGCGGCTTCGCCGCGCGCGAGCTGCACCATTTTTAATAAATAACAAAAACCAAACCCCGTTTTTAAATTATCAACGAATCGCTAATCGATTACCCTCTGCCGTCAAAAACACCCGAACCGTCTCTTTTATATAGAAGCTCAAACTTCTTTTAACTGTAATTTTTCCGTGAATTGTCCGAAAGAAAGCGTTTCTTCATAGCTTTTTCGGCAAAGGATGAACAGGATGTCGGAGTGACTGTCGGTCAAGGAAAGCACATCCGTTCGGGAATGTCAAAGCAATTTCGGGAAAGTCCTTTCAGCAGCAATTTTGATTCAATCATATCATTTGAAAATTGAATTGTTCGCTGTCATCATCATTTGTCTGAATCACTCGAAAAAGCAGGATTGAAGCAGTTTTCATTGATCTTCGCAGCATGATGATTTTATCGATAATTAATCGATCATATTATCCAACTATACAAAATAAAAGGAGACATAATATGTCAGGACAACCCATTTTCATTTTAAAAGACGGCAGCAAGCGCACTCGCGGAAGAGACGCGCAAGGCAACAACATCATGGCCGCAAAAGCAGTCGCAGAAGCAGTCAGAACAACACTCGGTCCCAAAGGCATGGACAAAATGCTTGTCGATTCCATGGGCGATGTCACAATTACAAATGACGGTGCAACCATTTTGAAAGAAATGGACATTGAACACCCCGCCGCAAAAATGATCGTCGAAGTTTCCAAAACTCAGGATGAAGAAGTCGGTGACGGTACAACCAGCGCCGCTGTCGTTGCAGGCGAACTTTTGAAGAAAGCTGAAGACCTCATTGACATGGACATCCACCCGACCGTCATTGCGTCCGGTTACAGAATCGCGGCCGCAAAAGCAATTGAGCTCGTTCAGGGACTTGCAAAAGATGTCGATGAAACCGATGCCGAACTTTTAACCAGCATCGCAGCCACAGCCATTACAGGCAAGGGCGCAGAATCCGCAAAGATGCTTTTGGCCAAAATCTCCGTTGAAGCCGTCACAAGCGTCGTGGATGAAGTCAACTGCAAGAAACAGGTTGACAGAGACCAGATCAACGTGGTCAAGAAAGTCGGCGGCCGCATTGAGGATTCCGAGCTTATCAAAGGCATGATCATTGACAAAGAGCGCGTTCACAGCAACATGCCCGAAATCGTCAAAGACGCCAAAATCCTTCTTTTGAATGAAGCCATTGAGCTCAAAGACACCGAAATCGACGCTGAAATCTCCATCACCTCACCGGACCAGCTCCAGCTTTTCCTTGACCAGGAAGAAGCAATGATCAGAGCAACCGTCGATAAAGTCGTTAACAGCGGCGCAAGCGTTGTTTTCGTTCAGAAGGGCGTTGATGACATGGCACAGCACTTCCTCGCAAAGGCCGGAATCATGGTTGTCCGCCGTGTCAAGAAGAGCGACATGGAAAAGCTTTCCCGCGCAACCGGCGCAGCTTTGATCTCCAACTTCGATGAAATCACCGCATGCGACCTCGGCTATGCGGCACTTGTTGAAGAAAAGAAAATTTCCGGCGACGCCATGATTTTCGTTACCGGCTGTGAGAACCCGAAATCCGTTTCCATCCTTCTCCGCGGCGGTACCGACCACGTCATTGACAGCATCGAATCCGCTCTCGAAGACGCACTCCGCGTTGTCGGCGTCGTTATCGAAGACAAGAAGCTCGTTGCAGGCGGCGGCTCACCCGAAGTCGAACTTTCGCTCAGACTCAACGAATTCGCAGCCACTCTCGAAGGCAGAGAACAGCTCGCTGTCCGCGCTTATGCGGAAGCGCTCGAAATCATCCCCAAGACGCTCGCGGAAAATGCAGGTCTTGACCCGATTGACATGCTTATGGACCTCCGCTCCAGCCACGAAAAAGGCATGAAAACGGCCGGTCTTGATGTGTTCAAGGGTGAAGTCGTTGACATGTGGAAAGAATTCGTTGTCGAACCCCTCCGCGTGAAGACCCAGGTCATCAACGCAGCCACCGAATCCGCTGTCATGATTCTCAGAATCGATGACGTCATCGCTACAACCAAATCCCAAGGCCCCGGAATGGATGCCATGGGCGGCGGTATGGGCATGGACATGTAATTTGAAAAATAAAAATAATAACGATAACAGAGATTCAATTCTCTGTTTCTTTTTTTGTTTTGCTTTTTTTATTAACTGAGCAGCCTATTTTCTTGATTTGGTTAAAACAGGGTTCAGTTTTTTGGTTTGTTAACGATTGACCGCTCCTGCGGACCGGCCAAATTTTGAAAAATTTGTGCAACTCGCGCGCGCAGCGACGGCTGTCAAAAATCACGCAGCGATTTTTCAGCAAACGCCTCCTTCCTCCCGTCCCTGATTGTCCGCTCCTAACAGGTCGGTCAAAGAGCAAAGCGAGCAATTTTTTTTCAATAACCGTTTCACTTGAAACCGAAAATTTATATATCTGCGTCAATAATATTAATTATTTAATCATTTTAATAAAATCGTTAACATTAAAACAAAACCGAGGTATTCTCAAATGACGCAGCATATTCAACTCATTGTCCAGGAAGCTGACCGCGCAGATGCAGGCAAAGGAATCGCTCGAATCGGAGCAGAAGCAATGGCCCGTCTTTCCGTTGAGCCCGGAGACACCGTTAAAATTACAGGTAAAAGGACGGCAGCCGCTGTCGTCGCACTCTCCAATCAAGGTTCCAGCAACATCAGTATTGACGGTTACATCCGCAGAGATGCCGGTGTCGGTATCGGTGATACCGTTGCGGTTTCAAAAGCTGCTCCGACAACGGCTTCGCGCTTAACGATTCAACCCGTCGGCGAAGCGGTCAAATTAGACGGGAGTCAAGTGAGTGAGTTTATTCTCCGAAGATATGCCGGATCTCCGCTTTACAAAGGAAAAACAATTGCACTTCCCGTTCAGGTTCAGCAGCAAAAGCAGCAGGATCCGTTTGAAAGTTTCTTCGGCAATTCATGGGCCGGCAGCTTTTCAAGCGGTTTCAGCACACAATATTATGAATTTATTATTTCAGACATTGCACCCGATGACGTCGCAATCGTCGGTTCGGAAACAAAAGTCACTTACAAAGATTCCGCTTACAAAGGGGAAGACGGCCCGAAAGGCAAATCGGCCGGCAATATCCACTATGAAGATATCGGCGGTCTCGGGCGCGAGTTAAGTCATGTTCGAGAAATGATTGAATATCCGCTCCGTCATCCCGAAGTTTTTGAAAAGCTTGGAATTGATCCGCCCAAAGGCGTTTTACTTTACGGTCCGCCGGGGACGGGCAAAACTTTGATTGCAAGAGCGGTCGCCAACGAAGTCAATGCTTACTTTGACACGATTTCCGGTCCCGAGATTATTTCCAAATATTACGGCGACAG
>JAIRKA010000024.1 GCA_031260345.1 Methanosarcinales archaeon | reverse complement strand
CGTTTCCGTTTCGGCGGATGAATATTGGGAAATGATTGAAAAGAAAACGGCGATTTTATTCGGCGCCGCTTCTCAAATCGGCGCAATCATCGGCGGCGCGGACAAAAAAGTTGATCAAGCAATGTATGATTACGGTCGTTTGGTCGGCCTCGGTTTCCAGATTTATGACGATGTTTTGGATTTGATGATGCCCGAAGAAGTTCTCGGCAAGCGTCAGGGCAGCGACATTTTCGAAGGCAAAAGAACGCTTTTAATGATTCATGCAATCGAAAAAGGCGCAATTCCGCGCGCTTTCGGTAAAGGAGCCGGCACAAAAGAGGACATTGAAGAAGCCATTCAAGTCTTGACCGATTCAGGTTCACTCGATTATGTCAAAGACCTTGCAGTCGGCTATGTTGAAGAAGGGAAAGCCAAACTCGATATTTTGCCCGACAATCCGGCCAAGCAGCTTTTGAAAGATATGGCTGATTACATGCTGTATCGCGATTTCTGATTCGGATTCATTTTTTAATTCTGATTTTGTTAAGGATTCAAAATGAATCCTTCGCTTTTTTGTCTTCATTAAAAATCATCGTTCGTTTTTCTTTTTGTTTTAGCTAAATGGTGGTTCCCTTTTGGCTATTTGGAAAAGTCGGTGCGGTTCACGCGAGCCGCACCTATTTTCATTTAATTTGAGTCCGGTTCGCCGCTTCGCGCCGCCCGGAGCTCGAAAACGACATCACAATTTTATTCTGCTATTAATCATTTTGACTCCGCTTTCATCTTTTTCCAAACAATTATTCCGATTAAAACAACAACCGCCAAAATAAGCAACAGCAAAATACCGATTAATATTTTGAGTTTTTCTCTATCATCAGCTTTTGTTCCGTTCGCTTCAGCCTTGTTCGTTTCTATCGATCTCGTTACTGTTTCGGATCCGTTTTCCTCATTTTCTTCATTTCCGTTTCGGCTTTGAGCAGCCACTGCCGAACCGGATGAACTGCCGCCTTTTGAAGCGCTTCCGTCTTCAGTTTCCGTTCCCGTGAAAATGATTGGAATAATGTAGCCGACAGGCGTTTGTGTGTCAGGATTTCGAATTATTTTTAATTTGTATTCTTCCGAATTCGGATTTATGTTTTGAACCGGAATCGAAATCTCCACTTTGTGTGATTCACCCGGCTGAACTGTTATTTTTGACTCAGATAACTCAAAATTCGACTTTGTGTTTTCTTTTCCGCCCGTTTGCTCAACATAAACAATGTATTCTGTCGCTACCTTTCCCGTGTTTGTTAAAGTGACTGTTTTTGTTTCAGAAGCATTACCTGAATTTGAATCGACTTCTAACTTCATCGGCGCAATTGAGTCACTGATGATGACATTTGTCTGTGCCGTTTCCGCGAACGTGACATTTGCGGCAGCAGTCAAAAATGCAATAAGGATCAGTAAAGTAATCAAAAATTGTTTTTGCGTTTGTTTTGTTTTTTGCGTTTGTTTTGTTTTTTGTGTTTGTTTGGTTGTTTTGATTGTTTCGGTTTTTGTCAATTTCTCACCTCATCAATGATGAGATTTTCTTCAAAACCGATAAAGTGTTCGATTTTTCCAAAATGCAAAAGTTTATAAACACAATCAAAGGGGTGAAAATATCATTTTCTCAAAAAAGAACTGTAAAGAAGTCATGAATGAAAAATATGAATAGAATAGATGATATTAAAAATATGTGTGCTGTCGCCCTTTACTAACACCAAAAAGACTCATCTTTTCCGGTAATCCTCAATCATCCCAGGTTTCCCTCGCAAAGGGCATTTCCGCACGTTTATTGTACCGCATTGGGGTTGTCCGAACAATCACAGACAGAGTTCTCCAGATTCTCATGCCGGGACCTATACAATGCGACGGACTAAAAAGACGGGCAAAGGATAAATAATTTGTTTGACGTTCTTGGTTTTGTTTGTAGAATCAAATTTTATTATAACTGTTTGATTTACATAAATCCGTGTGTTTCCATTGGTTTATTAGTGATCCATGTCAATTCACATTGACCTATATCGATTCACTTTTCAATTTATCAGGTAGTTTTATGTCAGGCTTGAATAACTCCGATTTTGTTCGGCTTCTTGAGATTATTGATCGGACGGAAAAAGAAAGGCGGAGTGAAACGGCCGATCATTTTCTTAGATCTGTTTCTCAAGACGGTTACGGCGATTACGCCGGCAGCTATGACCGCGTTGTTTCGGGTTTGATTTTTGCGGGAACTGAGCCCGATTTAATTTACGGCAACGTTTACATTGAAGACGACATCATTCAAGAAATTGAAGAACTCAATAGCTCGCAAATAAAATCCAAAAACTGGATTGTGCCGCGCTTTATCAATGCACACACGCACATTGGAGATACGCTTCTGAAAGATCCGCCGCTCGGCCCGGAAATGAAGCCGTACGCTTACAAAAGAGATTTAGATTCACTTGTCAAGCCGCCGAATGGTTTAAAACATAAGTTTTTGAACAGCCTCAGTACGGATGAAGCCATCAGTTCAATGGAGTCCGCGATTTGGGAGATGTATCAAAACGGCATTTCCGTTTTTGCCGATTTCCGCGAACGCGGAATAGAAGGGACCGCCGCTTTAATTGAAGCTCACAAAAACGCCGGGCGCGATATTCATCCTGTTATATTCGGGCGCCCGACTTTATATTCCTTAAACGCCGGCTCGGATTTGACGTCTTCTCATTCGTTTTTGGATGAACTCAGAGATTTGCTGGAAATCGCCGGCGGAATCGGCGTCAGCGGCGCAAATGACGTCGATGAATATATTTTAGCAAAAGTTGCCTCTAAAACGCATTCTAAAAGAAAACGTCTGGCCATCCACGCCGGTGAAAAAGACAGAAGTGATATTGAACCGGCGCTTGCACTAGATCCTGATCTGTTAATCCACATGACGCACGCCAATGAAGCAGAGTTGAAAACCGCCGCCGACTCCGAAATTCCGATTGCGGTCTGTGTCCGCTCTAATCTTGTGACGGGAGTCGGTTTGCCGCCTGTTTTGAACATGCTGGATGCGGGAGTTTCGGTTTGTATCGGAACGGACAATGTGATGCTTAATTCGCCGGATATGTTTGAAGAGCTTCATTTCCTGTCAAAAATTTACGGCATCACTGATACCGTGCTTTTTAAAATGGCGACTTCAAACGGTGCTGACGCTTTAGGCTGCCGATTTACGGGATCAATTGAAGTCGGCAAAAAGGCTGACATGATGGTTTTAAACGCCAAATCTCTGAATTTAAAACATGTTAAAGACCCGCTGGCAGGTTTCATCAGGCGCGCGCGTGCAGATGATATTTTGGGGATCGTGTGAACAAAAATTTCTCGTAGCGCTTCGAAATATTTCATGCCGCAGAGGGAGGGTGATGTTTATGGAAAAATCGCTTCGCGATTTTTTGGCTGCGCTGCGCGCGAGCTGTGCCATTTTTCATTTTATTTGTGTCGACACCCAGACCGCATTTTTTGAATACGTTTCAAACATCGGCAAGGGTTTTTATGATAGGAATCAATTTTATATTGAATGTTTTCTTTCTTTATTATTAACCATTTATTTTTTTGTCCGATTGTTACAGTTCAAATAATTCAGCAAATACAATTCAATTACAGGATGCCGGCTTATGACAGGAAATCTCTATAACACAATTGTTGTCGGAACAGACGGAACAGAATACGCAAAAAAAGCCATTAACGCGGCTGTCGGGCTGGCAAAACTGACCGGTGCAAAGCTTTACGCTGTTTATGTGTCCGATGTTTCCAATATCACCCCGACCAGCGTCGAATGGGAATTGATCGCCGTCAACCTCAAAGTCGAAGCGGAAGCGGCGTTCGGATTCGTCCGTGAAAGGGCCGGCGCGGAAGGCGTCAACTTTGAAACAGTCAATTTGTCGGGCGCAGCCGCTCATGAAATTGTCCAGTACGCCAATCGGGTCAACGCTGATCTGATTGTTGTCGGCGCCGCCGGCAAAAAAGCAATTGAAAGACTGATTCTCGGCAGCGTTTCAGAAAAAATCATTCGCAGCGCCAAACAGCAGGTTTTGGTTGTCAGAAGCGATGCGGCAGAATCTGGTAAATAATTTTTTTCTTAATTTAAGCGGGTAATTTTAAAATCAAATTATGGAACCGGCGGCAAATCAATGCAGAAACAGGTTCCTTTTTCTTTCGTGCTTTTGAAATGGACGCGACCGCCGAGTGCCTTTTCTCCGAGCATTTGAATGCTGAACAAGCCGAGACCGCGGTGAGCACCTTTTGTTGAAGCATTGATATCAAAAAGCTGTTTTTGAAGGTCGTCGGGAATGACACCCTCATTATGAACCCAAAAACGCATATAATCGCCGCGCTTTTCAGCTCCGATTAAAACGGTGCCGCCCTCTTCAGTTGCCTCAATTGCATTTTTTACCATATTGACTAAAATGTGCGACAGCAAAACCTTATTCGTTATGACAGATTCATTGGAGTCATCAGTGATTTCAATTGTCCTGCCTTTGGAAACATGATGCATTTTCAATTTTAACGCTGCAAGCTTCAAAATGTCATACGTCTTTGTCTCTTCCATAACAGGGCGGAAAGTGTTGTTTTCGGCTCTTAAAAAGTCACGATGGTATTCGATTTCCTCAATCAGGGAATCACATAAAATAAGCGCTTTTGAAGCGTATTTCTTTAACTTTTCCGGATCATCCGATTCAGTCATCAATTCAAGAAAACCGTGGAGACCCCCTGCGGAATTTAAAATATCGTGAAGAAAAACAAATGCGCTTTGATGTATTTCATCAGCCGAGCGAAGAGTCTCCTGATATGGAATCGAACTTTTTGATGCGTCAAACATCATATTCTCTTCTTTCGGTGTAAAAGCGTGAGGGGCAGTGCACTTTTTAGGATTTTGAGACATGAAATCAAACCCGCAAAAACTGCAGGAAACTTTTTTAATTAGTATCAAAAGGCAGTGGTATTATAAAAGCATATCAATAGTAATCAGCAGAAATCAATAAAAATCTTTAAAGATCAGATAACGCAAGGATAAAAGAAACCTTGTCCGGCTCGCCGCTTCGCGCCGCCCGGACAAAGAAAAAATAATTTTTTTACCGCCCCGAAAAGAGCGGCCAAACTCGGAGTGAAGCTCCGAGGGTTTTTTTCGATAATTTAACTTTTCGATTTTAACGAATGTCTTTTCAAATTATTGAGAAAGACCGCATCCCTTTGAAGCTTTAGAGACCGTGAGGCCTTTCGGTTTTGTTGAAGAGCAAGCGATTGTCACATGCGTCACCGGCGCTTTCGCAAACGGCTGTTTTCTCTGGGACAAAACATATCCGTCAGCCATTTGGGAAACCTTAAAGCGCGTCGCTTTTTTGACCTCGCCGCAGGCACATGAAATGTCTGCCGTGAATCCTTTCAAAAGCGCGGACCTCTTCACTTGACAGCGGCTGATTTCAACATAGTTGTCATTGTCCAAAGCGCCGTTCCAAAGGAAAGGATTGGTCAGATAGAGGTGCTTTGCGGCATCCGCACCGGCTTCACCGTCCTCCATGGAAGCGGAAGAGACAAACGAATCAGGTTCGGAAAAGCTGCTGAACGTCGCCTCTAAGCCGGGCAATTTGTCAGATATTTTCTTAATTTCGGGCGCGGTCTTCTTCTCGGGAACCGTCACCTTATATTCGTCTTCAGACGCGCCAAGCATCGAAACAGCTTCTGCGTGAATCGTATCGTAATCAAGTGCGGATCCGCCAAGCGCTTCCAAAATGCCGGACAAAGCGTTAAAGCCCGACAGAGACATCTCGCCGGCCGCAGCCGTAATTGAAATTAAGCGGCCTTCGGAATTCATCACAGACCCCTTCTTTTTGTAGAACGGCTCCGTCGCAATCACAATGTCGGCAGCGCCGCAGATAACCGTGTCGCGTGATGAAATCACAATCGCGTGTTCCAAATTCTTGAACGTTTCTTTCATACCGTCGTTGAAACAAATGTCAATTAAATCGGAATCCAAGCAGACAAGAACTTTCAATTCACCGGTTTCCATTTTGGAAACGATGTCATCAAACGATTTCTGCTTTGTGTGCTTTGACAGATATCCTGCGCCGGCCGCATTCACGAACGGGCGCATAAAGAGGAATTTGGACTTGCCTCCCGCAATTTCAACGAGCTCGGCCAAGCGCTTCGCATGCGTGTACGGCGTCAAATCTGAAATGATGATCGTCTCCGCGTCGGGCGCAAACTCTTTTACATCGTAAAGGCTTGTGCCGGGCTCGACTATAACGTTTTCTGTTGCAATCGGGAGCTCTTTCAAGCCGAAGGAAACGATTTCAGCGCCTTTTGCTTTGGCGTGAACCAAGCGTCTGATCAGAAGCGGATAAGAAACATACGGGTCAACCAAAAGGTAGATTTTTTTCGCTGTTTCGACATCTTCATAAGTTGTGCCGCGCCCCGTGTAAGCGTGCAGTTTTCCGATGTCTTTGAAAAGTCCGGTCATTCCGGTGTTAACGGGGACACCCAGCTTTTCGCCGATTTTCATGAGCGCCAAATGTTCTTCATTTGTCGTTCCGCCGACGGAAAGAAGCGCGATTTCAGAGGAGTTTATATTTTTCAGCACTTCTGCTGCTTTTGCAACAGCTTCCTTATCGGAAACAGCTTTGCCTTTCACGCTTGAAGCGGCGGGGCAGTAAATGTTTGCCAAATTCACGCCGAAGCGGCAGAGTTTTCCCTGATTGACGGGAGACGCTTTTCTGTAGTCGATGTTTAAGATCGGCGCGCCGCATGCGGTGCCTGTTTCAACCGCTTTTGTTTCAAGTTCCCTCATGAAAACGCCGCAGCCGAAGCCGCAGCCGAAACAGACAGAAGAATAAACATTTTCCTTAAATTTGGGATCAATAACGCCGGACATTTAGTTCATCTCCTCTAATTTGATTTCAAAGAAAGGCGGCGTCCTGTCGTCCATTCCCGTCACATAATTCAACTCTTCCTGAAGCGGATCCGCAAACTTTCTGTAAAGATTTGCCAGCGGAATATCTGCCGGACAGACATCTGTACACTGGCCGCAGCTGACACAGGAGTCCATCAGGTGCAGGAAGCGGACCATATGGAACAATGAAATGTCATAGCCGTCAGCCGGGTCGTCGAAAGCCGTGCATTTCGCTTCGGTTCCGCAGGCGCAGGGCGGGCAAACGGTCTTGCACGCACCGCAGTTGATACAGTTGACAAGCTCTTTCTTGAACGCCTCAAATGTTTGACTGTGCAGCGGTACAATGATTTGTTCTTTTGTTTTGGCCGACATCTTGAGCATAACGCCGTTGACTTTGCTGCGGGCTTCTTCCGCAGGCTCACTTGCCATTTTCGCTTCAGCGTAGCCGCCGTCAATTGCGTTTCTTAAGAATTCGGCGCCCTTTTCCGTCATGACTTCAACGAAAGTGGCTTTGCCGGAGTAATCGGGCATAACACCCCAGTTTCCGCAAGCCAGATCGGAATTGGTCGCGATTTTAACAATACAGTAACGGCAGTTTTCACGGCGGCCATTGTTGTCTTCTTCCAATACTTCAATGGACTGAGCGTGATGCTGACCGTCGGCCGTCTCAAGGATGAGTTTGCCTTTTTCGATTTCCTCGGCGCGGACATCGTTTGGATCGACGCCGTAAACTTCCTCAGTGACTCTGCGCATTTTATACGGCATCATCGTGCCGCCGCAGTTGAGGCCGATTGTGAAAATTCTATCGGGATCAATCACATTGCGCTTTTGCTGTTCGCGAATGCCGCGCATGTCACACGGCTTGACGACAAGCGCGATCGACGCGTCATTTTGGAACTGGCGCAGATGTTTACCCGGGTTTGAAACCAGCATGTGCATAGAGCCGACGGATGCGTAAACATCTTCAACGTCAGACGTTAAAACCGAAACGGCTTCGTACTGGCTGGACTTCTTAAGAGCAAGAACGTGCTCAACAAGACCTTTTTCAAGAGCGCCGGCTAAAACAGCCGTCACCAAACCGCCGGACCCGCCGGCTTTTCGAATGTCTTCGCGGACGGACCAGCCGATGTATTTGCCGCCGACTTGGATGTCGGACCCTTTTAAAAGATCGCCGACAGCGGACGGCGCCGGAGGTTTCTTCTCGGGCGGTGCGCCTGTGGGTGCGGGGGTGCCTGCCTGCGCTGCGTTTTCAGGTGCGGACACTTAAACCACCCCTTCCTTTCGAAGCGGGCTCGGACCTAAGGCCGTCACCTTCTCTACCATTTCAGCGACAAATTCCGCAAACTGCTGGCCTTCGGCTGCCGAAATCCAGCGGAGCATCAATCTGTCGTCTTCCAAGCCCATTTCATTGAGCATATCTTTAATGAACTTGTATTTGACAAGCGTTTTGTCATTGGCGTTGACATAATGGCAGTCGCCGATGTGACAGCCGGTCACTAAAACTGCGTCAGCGCCTTCCAAGAATGCCGTATAAATGTGAATCGGATCCACACGGCTTGAGCACATCACACGAATGACACGGACATTTGTCGGCTGCTGGAAACGGGCAATGCCCGCACCGTCGGCACCGGCGTAAGAACACCAGTTGCAGCAGAACATCACAATTTTAGGAATAAATTCGCCGGAAGAAGCGCAGCTGCTTGCGGCGGTTTCTTTAACCTCAGACATTACTTCACCTCCTCTTCGAAATAGAACGCACTTTTGACCTGTGAAAGAAGCTGGACATTGTCAAAGTGAGACTGGTCAATCGCTCCCGTCGGGCAAGACATTGCACAGCAGCCGCATCCTTTGCAGGCTGCCGGATTAATCACGGCGCGGAGCGCCTTAAAGGACAATCCTTTCTGCGTCACAACTTGCTCTTCAAGTGTGATTGCGTGGTACGGGCAGACATCTTTACAGGCGGCGCAGCCGACGCAAACCGCAATGTCCACGGACGAGAGTTCGGCCGGAGACAGAAGCACTTCGCTGGAAAGAATCGTACAGGCGCGGGACGCCGCCGCTTGGGATTGGAACACGGCTTCCTCAACCAGCTTCGGGAACTGAGCGAGACCGCAGACGAAAACACCGTCCGTTCCGAAGTCAACCGGCCTGAGTTTGGGGTGAACTTCCATGAAGTAGCCGTCTTTTGTCAGCGGAACTTTCATCATCGGAGCGACTTTGCGGTTGCCTTCTTCGGCCACAGTCGCCGTGCTGAGAACAACGCAGTCGGCATCTAAATTGAAGTGCAGGTTAAGCGTTCGGTCGTGAACGGAAACTTTGTTTCCTGCAACAATCGGCGGCTCGTCCTTGTCATACATCATAAAGTGAACGCCGAGCTGACGCGCTTTGGTGTATTCTTCTTCGTACATGCCGTAAGTGCGGATATCGCGGTAAAGAACATAGACGGCAGCGTCAGGGTTCTGCTCCTTGTATTGAACCGCATTTCTGACCGTGTTGGTACAGCAGATTCTGGAACAGTACGGACGTTCTGCATTTCTGCTGCCGGCGCATTGAATGAAAATGATGTTCTTGAAACTGTTTTCTCCTTTGTCGATGGCTTCCTTGAATTCAAGCTGAGTCCTGACAATCGGATTTTCCTGATATCCGAAGAGCCCGGGCTGCTTCAATTCGCGTGCGCCTGTTGCGATAATGATGATGCCGAAGTCCATGACTTTGGACACTTTGTCTTCAGTCATAATTTCGCCTTTGAAATTGCCGACGGATCCGGTGACGTTTTCCATAACGGAGTTGTAATGGATGTGAATCTTATCGTTGGACTTTGCCTTTTCGATGATTTCTTCAAGCATCGGCCGGTAGCTTTCAAGGTTTTTGAAATTGCCGCCGAGTTCGCCTGTTTTTTCAATCAAATCCACTTCATATCCGTTTTCGGCAAGCTCGTTTGCTGCCGTCAGACCGGAGATGCCGCCGCCGAGAACAACCGCATTGTGAACGAGTGAAAGAGCCTGACTGTAAAGCGGCGTGTAATATTTGACTTTGCCGACTGCCTGGCGCGTCAAGTCTTTGGCTTTGAGCGTTGCATTCTCAGGTTCAGCATGGTGAATCCAGGAGCAGTGTTCGCGGATATTCGCAAATTCGAAAAGCCACGGGTTGAGGCCCGCTTCCTGACAGGTTTGCTGGAAGAGCGGCTCGTGCGTTCTCGGCGTGCAGGCTGCAACGACGAAGCGGTTGAGCTTATGTTCCTGAATCATGTCAAAGATGCGGCTCTGCGCGTCATCGGCGCAGGCATACATTTCCTCAACAGCGATAACGACGCCGGGCAATGTTCTCGCGTACTCGACAACAGCCGGAACATCTACAACGCCGCCAACGTTTGTACCGCAGTGACAGACAACGACGCCGATGCGCGGCTCACTCTCAATCGGGTTTTCCGGCGGAATGACAGCACTCGTTTCCAAACTTTTTCTGACTTCGCTTAAGAGCGCGCCTGCTTTGGACGCGGCGCCGCTGGCCTGAGCGACGGACTCCGGAATGTCTTTCGGACCCTGAGCCGTGCCGGCCGTAAAGATGCCTTTGCGGCTGGTTTCTGTCGGTGAGATCGAATCAGTCTTGACAAAGCCGTATCTGTCGGTTTCAATCCCGAGTGTCTTGGCAAGCTCGATTGCGGATTTCGGCGCTTCCAAACCGATGGAAAGAACGACCAAATCAAATTCTTCGTGAAGAACTTCGCTTTCGGGGCTTTCGTATCTGAGAGAAAGCACGCCGTTATTTTTGACATCAACGCCGGACGGGCGGGAATTAATGAAGCGGACGCCGT
>JAIRKA010000081.1 GCA_031260345.1 Methanosarcinales archaeon | reverse complement strand
GCAGATGTCAAAAAGATCGGAACCGTTGTTCTTGTCGGCGGCGGTGTCGGGATCGCGCCTGTTTATCCGCAGATTAAAGCTTACAAGGAGGCCGGCAATCACGTTGTGACAATCATCGGCGCCCGAAATAAAGGCTTGCTGATGATGGAAAAGGAATTTGAAGCCGCAAGTGATGAACATTATGTGACAACTGATGACGGCTCCAAAGGTCGTCACGGATTCGTTACTGAAATTGTCAAAGAGCTTTTGGAAAAAGAGAAGAGAGGCGAATACGCGCATGAGAAAATCGGGCGCGTTGTCGTCATCGGTCCGCCGATTTTAATGAAAGTCGCAACCGACATGATGAAAGATTACCCCGATGTTGAAATTATTGTCAGCATCAATTCCATGATGGTGGACGGAACGGGGATGTGCGGCGGCTGCCGCGTTGTTGTCGGCGGAGATGTGAAGTTTGCCTGCGTTGACGGTCCCGAATTTGACGGAAGAGCGGTGGATTTTGATACCGTCATGAACCGCTTGATGATTTATAAGAAAGATGAGCTTGCCGCATCTCAAAAGTATGATGAAGAATGTGCCGGCATTTGCTCAAGGCTTGACTGATTTGAGTTGCTGACGAACGGAAACTGTACTCGAAAAAAGGTCACATGATTATATTTATTGTTATAAAGGATTGAAGAGATTATGACTGCTGAAAAGAAAGAAAGACCCGGACGCATCGCAATGCCCGAGCAGCCGGCCAACATCCGCCGGCACAATTTTGATGAAGTCGCGCTCGGCTATACGGCCGCCGAAGCAATTGCCGAAGCTTCCCGCTGCATTCAATGCCGCGCTCCGCCCTGCATGAAAGGCTGTCCGGTCAACGTCAACATCCCCGGATTTATCAAACTCATCGCAGAGGGAAACACAGAAGGCGCTGCAGAAAAGCTGTTTGAGACAAATATGCTTCCTGCAATCTGCGGCCGCGTCTGCCCGCAGGAAACGCAGTGTGAAGAATTGTGCATTCTCGGCAAAAAAGGAGATCCGATTGCAATCGGACGTTTGGAGAGATATGCGGCTGATACGCTCAGATCCGCCGGCGGCAGAAGCTGCAAAAGTGGAGACGGAAAAAGTATCATCGGCGGCGTTCCTGAGCAGGATTGCCTCTCCGCGCCGACCAAGAAAGCGGTTGCTGTTATCGGCGCAGGTCCCGCAGGCTTAACGGCCGCGGCAGACTTGGCAAAAGCCGGCCACAAAGTCACTCTTTTTGAATCGCTCCATCTTCCGGGCGGCGTTTTAACGTACGGCATTCCGAGTTTTCGATTGCCCAAAGACGTTGTTCAAGCGGAAATTGACGATGTGCTCGCGCTCGGCGTCGAGCTGAAAACGGATTATGTCATTGGCCGAATCAAAACGCTGGACGAAATCGCTGAAGAATATGACGCCGTCTTCCTCGGAACTGGCGCCGGTCTTCCGAATTTTATGGGAATTGAGGGCGAAAACTTAAACGGCGTTTATTCGGCGAACGAATTTTTAACGCGCGTCAACTTGATGAAAGCTTATGAATCCGGTTCGAATACGATGATTCGAAAAGGCAAGCGTGTTGTCGTTGTCGGCGGCGGCAATGTCGCGATGGACGCGGCCCGCTCGGCGCTTCGGCTCGGCGCGGAAAATGTGACAATTGTCTACCGCAGAAGCGACGCTGAATTGCCCGCCCGCCGTGAAGAAATCGAACACGCCAAACACGAAGGAATTGATTTCTGTTTGCTTGCAAACCCGACAAGAATCATCGGCGATTACGGTGACGGAACGCCGCAGGGCAGAAAGTTCGACGTCAAAGCCGTTGAATGCATTCGAATGGAGCTCGGCGAACCTGATGAATCCGGCAGAAGAAGCCCGAAGGAAGTCCCGGGGTCTGAATTTATCATTGACGCTGACGTCGTTATTATCGCAATCGGAACCGCTCCGAATCCGCTGATTTATATCGGCGCGCCGGATGTTGAGAAGACGAAACGCGGAACAGTCGTCGTTAATGATGATTTAAGAACGACGAAAGAGAACGTTTTTGCGGGCGGCGATGTTGTCACAGGTGCTGCAACCGTTATTTCTGCGATGGGCGCCGGAAAAAAGGCGGCGGCTGAGATTAACAAATATTTGGCGAAAAAGTGATTCACTTTTTCACCTCAATTCTTTTTCATTTGCGCGGCGTTTTTTAAAATATTTCATAATTCATGTTATTTTTGAGAAGAGTAAAAGGTATCCAATGACTTCCCGAGACGAACTTTTGGAGCAAATCGACGCTTGGCATGGAAATGACGAGCAACAGACAATTATCGATGAGATTTCAAAAATCCCGAGAAATGAGCATGATTATGAGCTGACATGCCTCCTCGCGCGCGCTTACAACAACATAGGAGAGCATGAAAAGGCTTTAGAACTTCTTTTGTCGGTCAAAGAAGAAGGGCAATATGATCTGATGTGGCATTTTCGAATCGGCTATGCTTATTATTACATGGACATGCTTGAGCAGGCTGAAAAAGCGTTTGAGCGTGTTTTGGAATCCGATCCGGGAGACAATGACGCCCGAGAGTTTTTGAAATGGATTCAAGAAGAAATTGCAGAAGGTGCCGAAATCAAGCCAAAACAGGAAGAGAATGCGCTTGAAGAAATGATTGACAGACTGTCCCATGAAGATGAACTCGGAAAACCGCCTTTCGAAATCGAAAAGGCGGGAGAATTTGACCTGCACGGTCTGCATTATTACATTTATAAATACAAAAAGGCGGAAGATGAGCCTTGGCTTCTCGGCGTCTGTGGCGGTTACGGCAGGCAAGACTTGGACCACTGCGGTCATATTTTCAGCGAACCGGAAGAATATCATCCCGACACCGCCGAAGAAAAGGCGATTGCGTTTGTTGAAAAGCTTCGTGAGGTTTGGATGAATGAAGCCGAAAAAGAGTTGAAGGAGCACGGTATTGATTTGGATTCTTTGGATTCATATGAAAATGACGGACTGCAAGCGAGATCGTTTGCCGGATTTGTTTTACTGAATTCTTACGATTTTGATCCCGAGCAAATTAAATCAATTTTGAAAAATGATTGGGATATCTTCGTCCGCGAAGAAGAAAGTGCCGATGCGGCGGATGAAACATCTCTTATTTTTGAAGTCGATAATATGACGACTGCAATCAGTTTTATTGAAGCGCCCGTTCCGAACGGAGAAGCAGAACATTATGCGGAAACAAATTATATGTGGCCGGGCGCCGCAGCAGCAGCAAAGGCGCATGTCGCGCAGATTCTGCTGGCCGTCATTGACCGCGGGCAGCCTCCAATTGACGCAGGAATTTTGTTTACGAAGATTGCGGCAAGCTGCTTAAAGTTGGAAAACGCTGTCGGCATTTATACATCGGGAACCGTCTTTCAGCCGGAATTTTATATTGATGTTGCCGGTTTGATTGATGACGGTGACTTACCGATATTAAATTGGATTTATTTCGGTGTTTATGCCAATGAAAAAGGAACAAGCGGATATACTTACGGCCTTCGGATGTTTGGAAAAGAAGAAATCGAAGTCATCAACAGCACGGCAATGCCTGAGACGATTTATGATTTTTTGATTGATATTGTTTATTACGTTTTATCGAGTGATGTCACGCTTGAAGATGGCGAAACGATTGGTTTTACGGAAATTCAGAAGTTGAAGATTACGAGATCGAAGGGCGTGGCGCTGGATGGGTATACTTTGAAGATTGAGTATTGATAGCGTTTTAATCTTCACCTTAACTAATGATTACAGAATCGATCGGGTATAGTTTCCTAAACACCTTTGAATAAAGAACCAATCGGGTATAATTTTCAATAATTCTCAATAAAAACCTCTAAAAATATCCTCGATATGGTATAATTTTTCTAAAAAGTCTAAAAAACAAACAAAATTTTCTAAAATAATCCCGTAAAGGTATAATTTTGCATATTTTTTTGAAAAACAAATAAATTTTTCAAAATTAATCCCGAAAAGGTATAATTTTAAATGAATTTGACCTTTTAAGGTATAATTTTAAATAAATTAAACCCTATAAGGTATAATCATGAAAAAAGAAAAACACTTAACTCTTTCAGAATACATCAAAATCGAACGCAAAAAAGCGAATTTGACGCAAGTCGAGCTGTCAAAAAAAGCCGGTGTCGGTCTTCGCTTTATCCGAGACCTGGAGCAGGAGAAAGAGACGCTTCGAATGGATAAAGTAAATCAGGTTTTGTTTTTATTCGGCAGCGAGCTCGGCGTCGTGCCGCTGAATGAGGAGTGAAAAAATGAAGCAAGCTGAGATTTTGATGTATGGTATGCCGGCAGGAATTTTAACGGAAGATGAGGATAGTTTTTTCTTTCAATATCATGAAGAATATCTTCAAAATGAGAAAGCAGATCCGATCAGCTTAACGCTGCCGCTTCGAAAAGTGCCGTATAAAAGTGACCGATTATTTCCGTTTTTTGACGGATTGATTCCCGAAGGATGGCTTCTGGATATTGCCGAACAGAATTGGAAAATTTCCGGACGTGACAGAATGTCATTGCTTTTGGCATGCTGCAGAGATTGTATCGGTGCTGTCAGCGTGATCCCGATTGAAAGCGAAGAGAGCGAGGAAGATGAAGAATGAATGCGCGAAAATGTTTATTCTGCTATAGAGAATTGGACAGCGATGCCGATGAAAACTCGGGTTACCATCCGGTCTGTTCTAAAAAAATATTCGGCTCAATCGTTCCTCCCGTTTTGCCGTACACAAGAAATCAGATTGATGAGCTGGCATTAGATGTCATTCGATCCCAAACAGCAGTCACAGGTGTTCAGCCGAAGCTTTCGTTAGACATTTTGAAAGAGAAAGAAGAAAAAGAAACGAGAAGCAGAAATGATGAAAAAATCGGAAGCTTCAGTCCGGCGCCGAAGAAAACACAAAGGTTCACGATTGTCGGTCTTTGGGGCAGATATATTTTAAAACCGCAGTCAAGTCGTTATCCGAATCTGCCGGAATTGGAAGATGTAACAATGCATTTGGCAGAATTATCAAAAATAAAAGTTGTTCCTCACTCTTTGATTCGTTTTGCCGATGGTGAGCTTTGCTATATCACAAAAAGAATCGACCGTGATGAAAAAGGGCACAAATATTACATGGAAGATATGTGCCAATTAACTGAAAAAATGACGGAGCACAAATACAAAGGCTCGTATGAGCAGATTCAAAAAGTAATCAAAGAACACTCACAAAAACCGAATTTGGATACAATCAGCTTTTGTGAGCAGCTGATTTTTTGTTTTTTGACCGGAAACGCGGACATGCATTTGAAAAACTTTTCACTTATCAAAGACAAATCAAACGAATACAGATTATCTCCGGCATACGATATGCTGGCAACAAAAATTGTACTGCCCGAAGACCTTGAAGAAACAGCTTTGATGCTTGGCGGAAAGAAAAGAAAAATCGGAAAAGATACTTTTGAAAAAATGTTTGATACAATGGCGGTTGACCAAAAATACAGGCAGTCAATTTTCAAAAACTTCAAAGAAACCATCCCCCCTTGGTTTGATTTCATCGACAAAAGTTTCCTGCCCGATGAAATGAAAGAAAAATACAAAATACTCATAAAGGAAAGAGCTGAGAGATTGGAACTTTTGTAACAATTAAACTGTTTATGCTGCCGCTGCTGCCTGTCGACTGCTTCCCGGCTGCCGCCGCGCGCGAACCATCCGTTTTTCATTTCATTTTCAAAGTGATTCCTTATTCCACTTCCTTCTCAAAATGACCTTCCCCATTTTTTATTCACAAAAATAAATTTTTGAGGAAGGACTATCTTTAAATACAGAACAACTTTATGCATTTTGTTAGTTTATTTT
>JAIRKA010000052.1 GCA_031260345.1 Methanosarcinales archaeon | reverse complement strand
AGCCCCTCTCGAAGCAGATTAATGCCGACTAAAACGTCAAAGTTGCCGAGGCGCAGATTTCGGATAATCTCCGTCCGCTCTATTGTTTTGATGTCAGAGTGAAGATATCTTGTCTTAATGCCGGCTTCGGCCAGATATTCCGTCAGCTCTTCCGCAAGCCTTTTAGTCAGCGTCGTCACAAGCGCGCGGTCGCCGTTTGCAATCACCCGATTGATTTCAGAAATGATGTCGTCCACTTGTCCTTTAATCGGCCGGACAACAACCACCGGATCAACCAAACCGGTCGGACGAATCACTTGTTCAGCAACCTGAGAAGACTGCTCGAGTTCATAATTGCCCGGCGTTGCGGAAACAAATATTGTATGTTTCATATATTTTTCAAATTCTTCGAAACGAAGCGGACGGTTGTCAAAAGCGCTCGGGAGTCTGAATCCGTAATCAATCAGAGATTTTTTACGGGCGCGATCGCCATTGTACATGCCGTGAATCTGCGGCAGTGTCTGATGACTCTCATCAATCACGACCAAAAAATCATCTGGAAAATAGTCAATTAAACAGTACGGCTGCTCACCGGGCTTTCTGCCGTCAAAGTGCATCGAATAATTTTCAATACCTTTGCAGCTACCAGTTTCTTGAATCATTTCCATATCGTAAAGTGTTTTTTGCTTCAAACGGTGTGCTTCAAGTATGTCCAGCTCGGGAAGGCGTTGTTCGAGCTCCGCTAAAATTTCTTCAATGGCACGGTCCCGCTCATCATCCGGAACAACGTAGTGGCGCGCCGGATAAATGAAAAAGGACTCCATATCAAAGTTTTTTGTCGCGTTCAAGCCGTCGATTTCCGAAATCTTATCGATTTCATTTCCGAAAAATTCGATTCTGATAATATTTTCGTAATATCCGGGCATCACATCAACGGTATCTCCTTTGACGCGGAAGCGGCCGGGTGCAAGCTCCAAATCGTTTCGTTCAAACAGGCTGTCAACCAATCGGCCGATTAAGTCATTGCGTTTCATGTGCATGCCGACGGCGATTTCAATGCCCATCTGCTCAAAGCGCTCCGGGTTGCCGAGACCGTAAATACAGGAGACAGAGGCAACGACAATGACATCGCGTCTTGAGACGAGCGACGCGGTTGCTTCAAGGCGCATCTGTTCGATTTTCGGATTGATTTGAGAGTCTTTTTCAATATATTGGTCTTTTGCGGGAATGTACGATTCCGGCTGATAATAGTCATAATAGGAAACGAAGTATTCGACGCGGTTTTCGGGAAAAAAATCTTTAAATTCGTTGTAAAGCTGAGCGGCCAATGTTTTGTTGTGAGCGATGACAAGAGCCGGGCGCTGAACTTTTTCAATCACGTTCGCAATCGTATATGTTTTTCCCGAGCCTGTGACGCCGAGGAGGGTCTGGAAGCGGTCGCCGCGGTCGATACCTTCGGCTAATTGGGCGATAGCGTTTGGCTGAGAGCCTTTGGGCGTCATTTCCGAAATAAGCTTAAACGGCGGAGAATCGCGCTTGCGTGTTTTAATTTCTAAATCTTTTTTTGAGTCCATGATTTCACTGTTTTTCGTTTTTTGACCTTTGACCGGCCCGAAGGGGCGGTCAATCCACTACGAAACTTCAAGAAGTTTTCATTTCTATTTTGAATTTAAAAATTACATGTACCTATTAATCTTTAATTATCGATGTGAAAGTATTCCAAAAGATATGAACAAAAAACATGAGCAGATGAAAAAGAAACATGAGCAGATGAACAGAATTCGGATAAAAAAGAAACTGAAGATGAAAATCATTTTGCAGATCATTTCACACGCTTCTTTTTGTGCTTGGTATAAAGCTCGTGTACCATGCCGTCGGATAAACCGATAATCGGCGCGTATATTTTTTGGATTCCGCAGACTTTTAAGACATGTAAATAAACTTTACAAGCGGGGACGATTACATCAGCGCGATCAAGCTTTAATCCGAGTTTAGAGACGCGCTCTTCAACGGAATATTCTTGAAGCTTCTCGCAAACATCACACAATTCCGATAATTTCAAAGGCTCTTTATTGACTTTGCCGGCCAGTACATATAAACTGCGTATATTTCCGCCGCTGCCGATGCTGATAACATTAGTGCCGCAAGCGTTTTTTCTCAGCCACTTGTCCATCTCTTCCCATGTTTCTTTTAAAACAAGCCCTTCTTTTAAACGAATCGTGCCGACATCAAATGACTTGGATTTCTTGATACCGTTTCCGACAAACACTAATTCCGTGCTGCCGCCGCCGACATCAATATAAAGATAAGAATAATGCGGATCAAAGTTCTTCTCAATGTGGTTTGCGTAAATCAGTTTCGCTTCCCTTTTGCCGTCAATGATTTTAAGGTCGATGCCGGTTTCTTTTTTGATTTGCTTTACGATCTCTGCTCCGTTTCTCGCTTCCCTCAAAGCGGATGTCGCGCAAGCCATTGTATCGGTTACTTGGAATCCGTCAATGATTTCACGAAAGCCGCGTATTGTTTTAATCAGCATTTCTTTTTTTTCGTTTGAAATCACCCCGCGTGAAAAGGCGTCTTCACCCAAGCGGACGGGAACGCGGAGCAATGCCACGCGCTCGAAAACAACATCCTCTTCGGTCTCTCGGGCATTCGTCAGCAGCAAACGAATGGAGTTAGATCCGACATCAATCGTTGCGAAAATCATAATATTACCTTGCTTTTATTTTGTAAAAAAGTGAATTATGAAGTGAAAGTTGTTCTTTGTTTTAACCCTTTTGTTCGTGAAAGCACAATAAATTTTATAAAGAGAATCGCTTATGTGCTAAGAAAGACATATTCTTTTTGCATACATATAAAGTAAAAACGTAATCAAAAAAAGTTTAGGAGGCTTAATTTAATGAGTTCTAATAACTACTCACCGGACACTTTAGGAAATCAATTCCTGTCAAAAGTTTACTTGTGGATGTTTGTCGGGCTGTCAATTACGGCAGTCGTTTCTTACACCATTTACATGAGCCCGTCACTTCAGGCGACATTTATCCCGCTCTATTTCATCTTTCTGATCCTGCAGCTGGGTCTTGTTATCCTGTTAAGCTGGAAAATTAAATCATTGTCACCAGCGATGGCAACGGGCGTGTTCATTTTCTATGCAGCGCTGACCGGAATTACCTTGACGGCCATTTTGATGTTTTATACAATTTCCTCCGTCTTTATCGCGTTTGTGACTGCCGCCGGAATGTTTATCGGTATGAGTTTATTCGGCTTCTTCACAAAAAGAGATTTAAGCGGCGTCGGAAGATTTATGCTGATGGCTTTAATCGGTCTTATCATTGCAATGGTTTTGAACCTGCTGCTCTTCTTCATTGCGCCGGCCGCAGCCAGCTCGCTGAGCTTTGTCATCAGCGCCATCGCAGTTTTGATTTTTGCGGCGCTGACGGCATACGATACGCAGAGAATAAAGGAAATGGGCAAGTCCATTGACCGCAATGACCCGTTTGCACAGAATTTAGCGATCATCGGCGCTTTGAGATTGTATTTGGACTTCATCAACCTGTTCATCCACCTTCTCAGAATTATGGGAACCAGAAGATAAATTGATGAAAAAAGAATTCGAAGGAGTTCGTATTCTTTCTTCTTTTTTAATTCATTTTTTTTCAATTTTAACCAAATTTGTATGAAAGTTCACGTAACGATCCGCTAATTTTCGTTTTTGAGTTTTGGCCGGTCCGAAGGAGCGGTCAAACTTGGAGCGAAGCGAAATGAAAAAACGGAAATTAGCGGCTTCTTACCCATGAGATGAAGCAAACTGAAAAAACAGCTGTTTTTTGCTGCTGCTGGTCAGGCCTGTGTGGTTGCCGAGCTTGTTTGCATTGCCGCTTGCATCTGCTCTTTTTTATCACATCCGTTCGCTTCGCGAACGTGGCCGTTGCTTACCTTACTGTTTGCGTTGCCGCTGCTACCTTACCGATTCCGCCTTGGCCGCCGCCGCGCGCAAGCCGCTTCATTTTAAAAAATTTAACCAAAACCCACCCCACATTTTCTTTCGTTTCTTTCATTAAATGAATGGATACGGCTTTATATTTTCATATCCGATTATCCGCCATGAAAGATTTCGTCATTATCGGAAACAAAGCCGTCAACGGCGGCAAAATATCTTTAAACGATCTTCCCGGGTCTGCCGGAAGAATGGATGTGATGTGCCGCTGTATCACTTCCGCGCTTTTCATATCATTCGGAATGAGGCGCGACGTTAATATTTGGCTGATTTTAAAAGGTGAGCCCGGTCCTGAAAAAATCGTCCGATTTAACGGTGAAACCATGCGTTCGCTGAATCCCGATGAGAGAAGCTCGGGCTCGCTGATTCAAAAAGCGCTTCTTGTGAACGCGTCAGAGATTGAGAAGCAATCGACACCCGGCGTTTTTGTAAGATATGGGAACTTGGAGAAATTGCTGGATGAGTTTGAAAAAGAGGGACGGCCGTTATTTTATTTGAAAGAAGACGGTACGGACATTTTAGAAATGATTCAAACACCTGAGTCCGCCGCGCTTTTGGAAAACGGCGTTTACATTTTAGGCGACAATCAAGGCGTTTTTGAAGCCGACGAAAAAACAATTGAAAACACGGGCGCGTCAAAGATTTCTATCGGGCCGATTTCAATTCTTTCAAGCCAATGCATCACATTGATATTGAATGCGCTTGACAGAGCAGCCGATGCCGCAGGAACTGCCGGAGCAGCGCCGAATACGCCAAACGCCGAATCATACGAAGAATAAATATAAAACAAAGGAGTAAAATAATCAGACTGAACAGTTTTGTTCATTTCCATTTTTCAATTTATAAGGAGTAAAATAAAATGACCCCTGCGGAAGAAAAAGTTCTGAAAGCAATGAAAAGTATCGGAAAGCCCGTCAAACCCGGCGATGTTGCCGAAGCAACAGGTATTGACAGCAAAGAAGTCAGCAAAATCATCGCTTCCTTAAAGAAACAAGGACTTGTCGATTCCCCGAAAAGATGCTATTACGCGCCGAAATGATTGGTGTTTCAATCTTTGGGCTTTGGCCGGTCTGAAGGAGCGGTCAATCACCTTTGACCGGTACCGATGAGCGCTCAAAATTGAAAGTGTGCTGAACAACATACCGTTTCAATGACAAGCAATTTTTTTTCAAATTATTTTTATTTTTAGAGAGTATAATTTACAATTATTATTTTTGAGGAGAAATTATGGGAGAGAAAAAAACCGTCGGCAACTTTTTAAGAAAAACTTTCGCGCTTAAGAAAAATGAAGAAGAAGCAAAAAGCGAAAAGAAAACAGCGGCAAAAAAGACAACTCAAAAGACGGGAAAAACACAAACGAAGCCTGCCGTTCAATCAGCTTCAAAGGCGGGAACAAAAGCAACCGCTAAACCTGCAGCAAAAGCAACTGCCAAGCCTGCCGCAAAAACAACAGCTAAACCTGCAGCAAAAGCAACTGCTAAGCCTGCAACAAAGGCAGCGGCTCAAGCAGCAGCCAAGCCGACAGTAAAAACCGTACCCAAGGCAGCGGCAAAACCGACAGCCAAGACTGCAGCAAAAGCAGCAGCCCAACCGGCGCCAAAAGCAGCATCTTCCGCAGCCAAGCCTGTGCCGATACCCGCAGCAGTACCCGCGCCTAAAACAAAAACACCCGTCGTATTTTCAAAAAACATGACGAAAGCCGACAACGTCCGTCTTTACATTTATCAGAATTATTTCAAGCCGGCCAAATTGAAAGGACAAAATAAAATCACTTTGATTGCCGGCGACGTTCACAATGACATGGGTTTGAAATCCGAAATGCCGACCGTGACATCGGCGATGAAAACCCGAATTGACCGTTTGTATGACGTTGAAATTTCAGACATTAAGCCGCCGGGCGGCGCCAACTCCAAATTGAGCGTCAAGTATGATTTGAAAAATCTGTATATAGAAGAAGAAACCGTCAAGCCCGTGACGGAAAAAATTGAAAAGCTCGGCGAGGGGCCGATCAAAAAAACAGCTGTCAAGCAAACGGCAGATTCAAAAAGCAGTTATTTGATTTTAAAGGAATTGGAAGAAAAGCTGCGCTCGTTTGTCTCCGACCGCGTAGAAGCGCGTTTCGGGAAAGAGTGGTGGAAAGGCACCGACATGAGTTTTTTGGCGGACCGATGGAATGAGCGCCGAATTATGAATGACCGCACAAATGCGGACAAAAAAAGAAGCACGAACGAGCCGCTCATTAACTACGCCAGTTTCAGCGACTACCGCAGAATTATCAACAATCCGTTTGCATGGGATGCTTTTGATGAATATTTCCCCGACCGCGGCTGGATTATTCAGCGTTTGAAGGAATTGGACCCGATTCGAAACGCAATCATGCATCACACGCCTCTTGAAGAAGATGATTACACCCGTCTCAGTTTATACTCAAGAGATATTTTAAAAATCATTGACAAGCCCGGCAAAAAATGAAAACGGAAAAACAGAATAAAAAGGGAAAGAGAGAAAGGAAAGGGAAAAAGTAAAAATGTGGGGAAAAAAATGTCTGAAAAAATCAAATCAAAAAGCAAAGACAAGCTCAGTCAAACGGATAAAGAAAACGTTACCGTTCTGCTTAAAACGGCGCTGGATGCCGGTGCCGTTGAAGCGCTTTATATTGATGCCAAGGACGTTGTTGTTGATGACCGCGTCCGCTTGAAATGCTTTGCTCCGCTCTGCCGCCATTACGGTGACTTAGTATGCCCCCCGAATGTCCCGACGCCGGATGAATTCCGAAAATATTTATCACTTTACAGATTCGCAATCCTTCTTTCAACAGAGTACAATAATCCGCCAAAACCGGCGTCATTGATCGATTCCGAAGAAGTGTCGAATGAAATCCGCAAGAAATCAACGGATTTATCGGATATTTTGCTCAAG
>JAIRKA010000039.1 GCA_031260345.1 Methanosarcinales archaeon | reverse complement strand
CGGAAAAGCCCCGGGCGCAGTCAGGATAGGAGGATTTGCTTACAGTGCGACAAACCTCGCCGCGGGCTCAGTCGTATCTGATAACATTGTCAGAGTTGACGGCAGGATACAAAGTCTTTCTGACACGGAAAATGCCCAAACGGCCGGATTTGTCACGTTCGCGAATCGGGAAACAGCGAATAATGTTGTTTATGCGAGAGACGGTGTATGGGGAGCCGGCAACCCTGCAGGTTTTTCATTAAGCGCAAATGATAATGCTCAAATCCGCGGAAATACGTGGCTGGGCCGCCCCGGAGAAATTGTGCCGACCACTCCGGAAACGCGTGCCGATTACAGAAACTTCATAATCACTCCGGCAGATTCTGACAACGCCGGAAATTTCTACACATCGGTTTTGGAAGGACAGCGTATCAGCAATGAGCTTGTCTATAATGGAACAACGCTTCTGTGGGAGCCGATAAGCGTGGAAAGACGGCCGCTTTTGGAAGTCAGCTCGAGAACGGATAATTCAAGCAGCCAAATATACATTATAGCAAAAGACGCCGGTGTCGGAACACTCGGGCTTGCCGGCCCGGATGCTTCAAAAGCAAGTTTGGCCGGAAACAATCTGACGATGCCCGCAGGTTCAATTGTTCTGCTGACGGCTGTTGAAGGCGGCAAAACGGTCGTCAAAGACATTGCCGGCATCGGACACGTTTATTCTCACGGCAATGTGACCGGAAACATCTTCTGGGACGGCAATAATAACGGAGTCAAAGACGCCGGAGAAGCCGTAGCAGACATAGAGGTCAAAGCATATTATCGCGATGGTGAAGTGACTTCAAACCAAACGGACAGCAACGGAGATTATATAATACAAATTCCGCTGCTGGCGGTCATCAATCCTGAAATTGTATTGGAAATGGAAATACCGGAAGGATATCACAGCAGCAATCATTCCAATAACGATTTTACAAGCCTGAACCAACTGAGATTTAATCTGAATTGGACGGTGCCTGTTTCCGGCCAGATCGGCATATTGGCAGGAGGCAGTTCTCCTCCGATCGTTCCGCCGGGCGGTGGTGGAGGTAACGGCACAGGAAACGGAACCGTTAATAACAGCACACCACCGGGAGGCAACGGGTCTGATAACGGCACACCTCCGGGAGGCAACGGGTCTGATAACGGCACACCTCCGGGCGGCGGCGGAGGGCCTGAAGAAATAGGAGTGTTCTTGATTCTTCTCATCTTTGCACTGGCAGTTGCCTTCTTTATTTTCAGAAAAAAGAGAGAGATAGACGAAGAAGACAAACACTTGGAAGATTCGGCGAATAATCAGCAAAAATAAGGATATGACGGCGGTTACTTCTGCCGTCCTCTTTTTTTAATTTTGTTTTTTAATTTTAAAAATGCTTCATTTCAAAAAAGAACAGTTTTGGAGCAGCTGCAATTGTTTATCAGCCGCCGCAGTTTTCATCAACCGTTGCTGATTTCCCGGCGAAGGTCTCCGATTCCGGCAACGCGCTCGGCAAAAGCATTGTGTCTGTGAATGCTTTCTTCATTGATTTGCTTGAGTGTAATAATCGCGTCATCCGGAAGCTGCGGGAACGTGTCAACAACTTTTTTTGCCATCGTACGAACGCAATCTTCAACGAATTTCGGATTCATATGCGCATCTTCAACGACTTTCTTTTCGTCGGCGCGCTTCAGAACTTCGTAAACGTTGGAACTCATGGACGTTTCAATGATTTCAATAATGTTTTCGAGACGAACGCCAGTCGTATCCAAAGTTTGGATGGAAATAATGCCGCGGCCGCGCTGATTATGCGTTGCCATCGGAATCGCTTGGAAGAATTCGGCGATTTTGCTGTCGGGTAAACCAAGCTCTTTAAGCTTGTTTTCGGCTTCTTCCTGCATCATGGACTGCGCGCAGGGACAAGCCGTCATTCCCGTAACCTCCGCGCCGATGAGTTTTTTGATTTGAACAGAATTGACACCCTCCGTTCTTTCGGCAATGGCATCCGCGAAAATGTCAACAAACTCTTGGCAGTCAACGCCCGTTGCCGGCGATTTACGGCGGATCATGTATTCACTTCTCATACGGACTTCCGCGCGGGAAGCATATTCATGGCGGCCGATTAAATTTTCAGCAATGTCGCCGCACAAACTTTCAATTTCATAAACGGGAGACTTTGAAATATTGGTTAAGATTTCTTCAATCGCTTCAAAATTTCGGGATAGGTTGGCGCCTTTTCTGTCGGACGGCAAGTCAACAAAAATATCAAAAGAAGACATCAGAATAATCGGTCTTTTGTTTTCTCTTTTAATCTCAATCAATTTTTTGACATCGGTCACGCCGACGCGTGTCAGATTAATCGGAACGACCGGACGGTTCGCCTGAACATCAGGAAGAATCGGACATTGTGACATTTTTAATTTACCTCAATTGTTTTTAGTTTTACAATACCGCTAAAAATCCTTGTTGATATAAAAAATTTTGTTCGGCAATGCCCTCACAAAATTTGGCTTCGCCGCGCGCGGATTCGCTCCATTTTTCATTTTATTATTTAAAAAATCGAAGTTTCTCTTTTATCAAATTCAAAAAAGGAGCGACCGCTGTTCGATTTAAAATTAAAAGTTCGAAAAAATACATCAATAAAAAAATGTGTGAAAAGAGAAAAAAATTAACGGCAAAGCGTTAAAAGCTTACGGCAAAGCACGGAGCGCTTTGCCGATAAGATAAAAATAACATGTATTAAATTTATTAGATTTCGTCGATTTTTTCGATCTTGACTTTTTCAACAAAGGGCTTGTTGATTTTCGGGGGCATCCATGCCGGTCTGTTCTTGGGTGCGTCAACGATTTCTTTCCATGCTTTGAAGACGTGGACTTTCTTTGTTCCTCTTTCTCTGAGCATGATTGTTTCGGGCTTTTTCTTTGTGCCTGCACCGCGGTTTGCGACTTTCAAGGCTGCCTGTCTGGGCTGTTTGCCGGTAAAGACACCGGATTCGTTACCATTTTTGTCTCTTAAAACAAAGTTTCTTGTTTCTGCCATCTTAATCACCTTTGCAATACTATACGTTATTGCTAAGAAACAATTGGAGAAGCTCATATAAATACTTTATTGAAAAATGGACTCAATGTATACTGTTTTGACGAAATCTTTCGAAGCATTTCAGAGCCAAGATAATTTTATACATAAGTGCCGAATATATTTAAAAAAACAGATGTTTAAAACTTCAACCGATTGCATTTTTTGAAAAACAGAAATGCTGAGGAGAAATGAAGTTTCCAAGAAGAAGCAAAGTCTGTCAAAAAATATAATTTAAAAAACAAGTGGAGAGGGCGTTGCTCTAAAAAGGCCGACTTAAAAAGAGCTGTTTCGTTAATTGTCGATAATTTTTCAAAAAATTCAGACATACTTTTAAGAAATTTTTAAGAAATATCAAAACGTTTAATATGTCAAATACATTAGAGCACCTAAATATAAAATTTCGGCAGGAAATAGAATGACACTTAAATTGGAAGATGTTTTGATTGAATCATTGCCTTACATCCGCAAATTTTCGGAAACGACGATGGTGATTAAAGTCGGCGGCAATGCGATGCTGAATCCTGAAAAAAACACGGAGATTATGGAAAAAATTATTCAGGACATTGTTTTGCTTCATTATGTCGGCATTAATCCGATTATCATTCACGGCGGCGGTCCTGAAATTAATGAAAAAATGGAAAGAATGGGAAAGCAGCCGAAATTCATCGGCGGGCTTCGCGTGACCGATGACGATACCCTTGAAATTGCGATGATGGTTTTGGTCGGCAACATTAACACAAAGATGGTGTCATTGATCAACAAATACGGCGGAAAAGGCGTTGGTCTCAATGGTGTTGACGCCAATTTAATCATGGCGGTCAAAAAGAAAAATCAAAAAATCATTGTCAACGGCAATGAAGAAGATGTTGATATCGGCTGGGTCGGCGAAACGGAAATCATTAACCCGGGACTTCTCCGCATCATGATTGAAAACAATTACATTCCGGTTATTTCTCCAATCGCGGTTGACAAAAAAGGGCAGATGCTCAACATCAACGCGGACACGGTCGCGGGAGCCGTTGCCGCTGCCGTCGGCGCTAAAAAGCTCATCATGATGACCGACATTACCGGCGTCCTGCGCGACATAAACGACAAAGGAAGCCGCATTTCAAAACTGAAAGTCTCTAAAATTGATGACCTCATCAAAGACGAAGTCATTTCAGGCGGCATGATTCCAAAAATCAGAGGCGCTGAAGTCGCTGTCCGAAGCGGCGTTGAAAGTGTACATATTATCAACGGCAGCACGCCGCATTCGCTGCTGCTTGAACTTTTTACGGATACCGGCATCGGTACGATGATTTATGACGCGAAAGAAGAGTGAGTGCTCTTCTTTTGAATTATTTTTAAAAACGTGATTGGTTTTTTCATTCATTTTTAAAATTGGTGCGACTCGCGCGCGGCGACAACAAACGGAAAACAAGAAGGTAACAGCAGCAAACTCAAACGGTAGGTAGCTATGCCACGTTCGCGAAGCGAACGGATGTAATAAGAAAGAGCAGATGCAAGTGGCAACGCAAACAGATCCGGTGACAGCGCAAGCAGAAGCGGCGCAGACAACAGAATCTGTGAAAAGCAGCTGATCAATTATATTTTATTTCATGGGTAAGAATCCGCAAATTTCCGTTTTTTCGCTACGCTCAAAAACGAAAATTAGCGGTCGTATGTGAAGTTTTAATTAACTTGGATTTTACTGAAACATCGTCCTTCATTTCAAATTCCAGAAAATTGGAACGCCGCTTTTTCATCTAAAATCTAATACAATTTTAGGTTTTAACGGGCGTTCGGATTTTCACCGTTTTATGGAAATTGGATGTTTGTTTTTAAAATGAAATAAAAAGATGAAAAGTAAAAAAACTCAGTTTTTGCCGAGTTCTTTCACCAATCTGACAATATCGGTTCCGACTTCGGAACACTTGGCGCTGCCGCCCATATCCACCGTGTTCACTTTCTTTTCAAGAACATTCTTTTCAATTGCTTTAACGATTGTATCGGCTGCTTCTTTTTCGCCGAGCGTTTCAATCAAAAGAGCGCCGGCCCAAATTGTCGCAAGCGGATTGGCACGGTCCATACCCTTGTACTTCGGCGCAGAGCCGTGAATCGGTTCAAACATGCTTGTTCCTTTCGGATTGATGTTGCCGCCGGGTGCAAGACCGAGGCCGCCCTGAATCATGGCGCCGAGGTCGGTAATAATGTCGCCGAACATATTCGGCGTCACGACGACATCAAAGAATTCGGGGTTTTTGACAAACCACATCGTAACGGCGTCAACATAATTGAAATCGGTTTCTACGGAGGGATAGCCTTTGCCGACTTCTTCAAACGTTTCTCTCCAAAAACCGTAAATGTCAGACAAAACGTTTGCTTTGTCAACGGAAGACAAATGGTTTTTCCTTTTGGCGGCCAAATCATAGGAATATTCCATAACGCGTTTTGTTCCCTCTTTTGAAATCATGCCGATTTGATAAGCGATTTCTTCGCTGTCGGTTTCAATGTCGAGATTGAATTTCGCGGAATAAAGGTCGCGCTCCACTTCAAGCAGATCTTTCTTTTGACCTCTGACAGTGCGGCCGCCGATCCCGATATAAAAATCTTCCGTGTTTTCGCGGACGACGACAAAGTCGATATCCTTAGCGGTTTTGCCTTTGAGCGGCGTTTCAACGCCTTCAAGCAATTTAATCGGGCGGTAATTAATGTATTCATCAAAAGCGAAACGGAGTTTGAGAAGAATTCCTTTTTCCAATATGCCGGGCGCCAGCCTCGGGTCGCCGAGCGCTCCAAGGTAAATCGCTTTGTGGCGGCCGAGTTCTTGAATCGTTTCATCGGATACCAATGCGCCCGTTTCCAAATAGTG
>JAIRKA010000079.1 GCA_031260345.1 Methanosarcinales archaeon | reverse complement strand
AAACGGCAGCAATTTTTTTGGCATCCGCCAAATTTCCGTAATTGCCGTCGGGATAAGTGAGCAGCGTTAAAAGCGGCTTTTTGCCGTATTTTTCAAGGCCGGCTTCAATCGCTTCTTGAAAATCTTCAGGCATGATTTCGTTTTCGGGCTTTTTTGTTTGAACGATTTCAAGACCGGCGCGTTCCGCCGCGACTTTGCTTGAATAGTGCGCCCAAGCGTCCATAACGACATAATTTGTTTCGCCTTTTCCGGCAGCGGCAACAAGTGTATGCATAACCGCGAATTTAGATTCGCGCGCGCCGTTCATGACACGGGCCGCATCCGTTCCCAAAAATTCAGGCAGCGCTTCGTGAACAAACTCCTGAATCGGCGGCTTCTTGATCAAATCCAATGCGCCGCTGCAATAATCACAAACAGAATAGCCGTCGCCCCATTCGTTGAGAGCGTCGCGGGCCGCTTCGGTTAAAATACCTGCTGTCTGAAGCGGATCAATATTGGTAAAATCACGTGTATCGCGCTTGATATATTGAAACATTTGAAGATTGCCGTTCGCTGCCATAAAAATCGTCTCTCAATAAATTTCGTCCCCTCAATAAAAACCGGCAATGTCTGCGCGGAACTTGAAAAAAAGAAGAGAAGCAGAATTACTTCTGCTTGACCGCTTTTGTGAAAGCGGATGAGAACTCGCCGCACATCGCCATGATTTTTTCGGCAACATCTTTTAAGATTTCAATCGGCTTTTCGCCCGGCATTGTTTTGATATAGAGAACAGGTTCTCGTTCAACGGAGTTGGATAATCTTTTAACGTCGTAGAAAGCGGTTTCGACGCGCGGGTCTTCCAAAAGCGTCGCTTTAATAATGTTCATCAGGGTATGAGTTTCCCCTTTAACGAGAATTTCCATCTCGTCTTTGCCTTGTGAAAGAATTGTAATTTCCATAATTTAATCTCACTTTACAATCAATAATTGAATTCTGAAATGATCGGCTTCTGATAAATTTATCGGTGAATTAAATTGAAATGTTATTGAACCGAATTTATCAGCAAGCCCTCTGCTAATTAAGGTGCGGAAGAAATTCCTTTTCCGTATCCGTCCGCCAATTTACGTCTTTCGCGGCTGCCGCAGTTGCTGCAAACCAAACCGTCATCGGCTTTTGTAAGCGATGTTTTGCACTTGGAACAATAAGCTTTCAAAACACCAAGCGTGGAATCAACGGTTGATAAGCCGATTTTTTTGCTGTCAATGACTTTTGCGCGAATGATGTCGCCGACACTGAATTCGTCGCCGACGGACTTTGCAAAGCCGTCTTTGATGTTTGAAATATAAATTTCGGCGTTGCCGTTGTTGACGATTTCTTCATTCAGACTTTTTTCCGCAGCAACAATGTCAACACGCGCATTGGATTCGCGTATGTCGGTCACGGATGCAATGACGATATCGCCTTCCGTAATCGTGTTCGGCGTTTTTGTTTTCGGAATCACTGAAATCACGCGGAGTTCTTTGTTGATGCCGATGACGCCGGGAATGGTTGCGCGGATGGTGCCGTCATCATTAACGGTTCCGAAGCCGGGCTTGTATTCTTCAATTGCGCCGACAGCCTCGCCCGGGAAAACGAATTGTTTCGTCTTTTCATAAACGATTTTTTCGGGGGGCTTTTTCTTCTCGCCGGGCTTTTTGCCGCCGAAACCGCCTTTTCCGCCGCGGTCATTGCGTCCGCCGCTGCGCCCACCGTCACGGTCTCTGCCGCCGCTGCGCCCGCCGTCTCGGCCGCGATTGTCAAAGCTTCCGTTTCTGTCGCTGCCGCTACGCCCGCCATCTCTGCTGCGGCTGTCGCGGCCTTCGCTTCTGTCACCGCTGCTGTGCTCGCCTCCGCTGCGTTCTGTTTTCTTTTCAGTTCGCTCTGCCGGTGCGCGGCGCGGTCTCTCCTCAGAATCGCGCTCTGCGGCTTCTAAGACGCGCGGTTTGACGGCGCATTTTGCGGGCGCTTCTGTTTCCTGCTTTGCCGCGATTTCGGGTCGAGGCTTTCTCGGAATTCTTGATTTAGGAAACTCTTTTGCGGGCGCTGCCGGAGCGGGCTCGGGGGCTGCCCGGACAGGCTCAGGGGTTTTCGGCTCTTCCGTTTTGCCTACGGCATCTTTCAACTTTCTGCGAATCGGCTTTTTTTGCACTCTGCTCATAAATGAACCTTCATAATTTGATAACCGTGAAACCGACGGCAATTCACTTTTGCCGCGTTTGTTTGTATTTCTCTTTTCGCTGACCGCTCAGCGCTGTTATATTCAACTCGGTGGTATGAATATACATTAAACATAGATAAAATAATCTTTTCCAATGATTAGTCAAGATTAAGCAAATAAGTTAAGGTCTTGACTCCATTCTGTAAATTTCAACATCAATTGTCTGAATCTCTTTTTTGTGAAAATCAAATGTTTTTCGTATCGGAAATTCCGTTATAAAACAATTTGTTACAACAGCAGGTTTAATATATTTTTCTATAAAACCGCGGCTGCCTTTATTGTGAATTGAATAAACAACTTCCCCCGCCGCGAGCGCGGCATCTAAAAAAGGTCGATCATTCCCTTTATCCTGTGCGCCGAAAGGTGGATTCATCAAAATCGTATCGGCCCGTTTTAACTCTCCCGATTCAATCATTTCGGGAATTTTTGAAACGTCCGAAACGGCAAAACGAACATTTGTTTCGTCTACTCCTGAAATTTCAGACATTGAAGCCGTGTTTTTCTCGGCGCCCGACACGGCCGCTGCATCAATATCAAATCCGGTCACGCTGTTCGCTCCTAAAATCGCCGCGCCGATGGAAAGAATTCCGGTGCCGCACCCGAGATCGTAAACGGTTTTTCCGTCAATATCCCCGCTCATAAATGCCATGTGAAGAAACGGCGCCGCAACAACAGCAGGTGTTTTGTACTGCTCGAAATTGACATTCGGCACCGCAAATCCTTCGACTTTTTCAAGTGCGATTTCTAATTTTCTGAGTTTCATCTGTTTTACCGATTTTATATTTTTGAGAGCGTCTGCGCCGAGAGGTTTTGATATGCTGATTATCAAAACATTCTGTCGCCTAAATATTTGTCATGCGGCACAATGAGACACTTATCAATTCTTTTCCAATAACTTTCGTATAAATTCTTCTGCGCAGTTCCGTAATGCTCTTTCGTTTCAAATTCCCAGTAAAGCAAGTAACGAACGCTTTTGACAACGCGGGTCAGTTTCTTCGGCGGCAGTCCTTCTTTAATTTGTTCAAAATCTATGTTATACTCCCTCTTAACGAAGCGGAGGAGGTGCAAACCCTCTTGCCGGTTCATGAATTCTTTGACTTCTTTCATTAAAGTTTCAAATTCATCAACCTTATCCGGTTTGACTTGATAAATGCAAATTTCGGAAAAAGACACACTTCAGCCTCCTTAATTCATTGGCTTATACAACTAAAAAATTTATTCATCCTGTCCGCCTTCCAAAATTTCATCCAGAACCAAATCTTCCCATTTCCGTTCACCCAAAACGATTTCAAACTCCTGCGGCGTTAAAACCGGTGCCGGATATCGCCCCGAATCATCAATTGCAAGCCGCGGGCAAGCGGTGTTGACAAACGCGTCCGCTTTAAACGACAACATTTGATCGGGCGTGACGAGGTCCATGTACAAAATAAACGCCTGCTTTCCGCAGCTTTCGGCTTTTGATTTAATCGACTCCGCCAAGACTCTTCGGTACTGCCCGTTTTTGGTTGAAACAAGAATACAAAAGATTTCGGCATCCGCTGCGTTTCCAATGACGGCGCTTCGCTGCATCAAAAACTTGCGGTCATTGAGTTCAAAAACTTCTGACGTGAACGGGTCGGCGCAGACAACGCGCTTTTTGGATGAAAGCGCGGCGCCGATCGGATGAAACTGACCGCTCCCAATGTATAAAAGCGCGCCGCATTTTTCGGATTCGAAAAGTGCACCGTCCTTTTCAGACCCGAAAAGTGCTGCCGAAAAGTTGCAGCCGAGAATCTGTCCCGGATAAGCGATTCGTTTGTCACCGTCACCAATGATTACGGTTTTTCCGGCCGCTTCCAAGATTCGCCTCGCGTTTTCCAATTGGTGAACGTGCTGGACCGTTGTCACGAGCCCGATTGTCTGTTCGGGCAGAAGCGGTATTGCAGCTTTGACGGCATCCGAAACATCGACTTTGGAGCGGGCTTCAATGAAACGGACTTTATTCCCGATATTTTCTTGTTTCAATTCGGCATGACCGAAGTGGAAGAATAAATCCGATTTTTCAAGCAGGCGCATATCCAAGTCGCAGGCACCGAAACACGGGTCCGCTGAAATATAAACGGATGCGTCCGCCTCTCTTTCGATTTGAGAAGCAATGTCTAAAGCGTGTTTTTTCAACCCTTCGGGAAACTGAAGTCCGATGACAATTTCTCCGCAGTTTTTTTCTTTGGAAATCTTTTGAATCTCATCAAAAACAACTTTCATTTCAAAATCATAAGATGAGGAAGACGAAGAAGGAGAAATTGTCGGAAGCTTGCTCATTTCACGCCTCCGATAACATCAACGCCGTCTTTGGATACAGCGACGTCAACCAAAACGATAACGTCAACGCCTGTTTTTTCTTTGACTAAATCGGCACCGCGGCCGCGGCCGATAACGCAGTAAACGCCTGAAACATCAACTTCCATTCCGTTAATTGCTTCAAGAAGGGATAAAAGTGTTCCGCCGGTGCTGATAACATCGTCAACGATTAAAATGCGGTCGCCTTTTTCAATTCCGTTGATGAAAAGTGAGCATTTGGAATATCCTGTGGTTTGAAAAAATTCGACTTCGCTGTCCAAACCGTACGGCCTTTTGCGGATAATTGAAACCGGAATTCCCGTTTTCAGGGAGAGCGCTGTCGCAATCGGGATTCCCATCGCTTCAACGGTAACGATTTTATTGACCCCGCCGGTTTTTCCGTCATTGATTATGAAACCCGCGATTTCCTCTAAGATCGCGGGGTCCGTTTCAGGAATGCCGTCTGAAATCGGATGAATGAAATAATTGTAAATCTGCCCGTCTGATTCTTTTTGAATCACGGGAGCTTCTTTAAGTGATTTTTTTAATTTTTCAAGCATATTTTTAATTCTAGGGCAATTTCTGTATTTATACGTTTAGAACGAAAAAAGGAATTGAAATTGAAAAAAGAAAAGCAAACGGCTAAACTGTATGAGAAAAATAATTGAAAAAAAGATTAAGGCCGATATTCGGCGGCCTCATTAAATCTCTGAACTAAAAAATCATTGTCAAAAGACGTTAAGAACCATCCGGCTTTCGGACCCGACGGCTGTCCCAAAAGTGCGGTATAAATCGCGATGAAGAAGTTCTTTGTATCGATTTCTTCCGTCGGAATTTCTCCGCCCGCATATTCAGCCATCTTTTTGGAAATGTTTGATTCGGGCTCTTTTGTTTCATAAACAATGCGCTGAATGTCTTCGGGACCGAGTTCAACTCCGGCTGCTGCCAATTCATCCGCAAAAGCCTTTAAAAACGCGCGCTGCGTGTTTGTCAAAGACGCCGCTTGCACCGGAACGTTTTCTTTGACGCCGAACTTTGCGAAAGACGGCGCGTATTTTTCAAGCCAAAGCCCGACATGGCGCGCCATTTGATTAATCATTTCGGGATCTTCATCAAAGCCCGAACGCTTAGCAATCGCGTCGATTTTATCTAAATCGCCGCCGGCAACCTGATAAATGGTGACCATCTGCTTAAACGGAATCTTGGATTGCTTTACGTCTTTCGATTTGGAAAGGGCCGTGATTCTTTCCTCAAACGCCGACAGATCTTCTTTGTCGCGCAGGCGCTCATATTCGTCAACCAGATTCAAAAGCGGCTGTCCCGGGTCGAATTTGATGTGCTTCTCCGGGCGCGTTTTCATGATGAGGAAACGAAGCGCCTCGGGCGGAACGACGTCAAGCATATCGGAAATGGAAACGACAACGCCGGAAGAAGAGGACATTGCACCTTGTTCGCCGAGCATAATCCATTCGTAAACGATCGGAAGCGGCGGTTCGCACTGAAACACTTCACGGGAAATTCGAATGCCTGAATCGTAAGAGCCGCCGCTTGAAGCGTGATCCTTGCCGAACGGCTCAGCTGTTACGCCTAATATTTTCCACTTGGCGGGCCACTCAACGCGCCAAGTTAATTTGCCGCCGCCGCTCATTGAAGCTTTTCCGGAAGTACCGCATTCGGGACATTCGTAGCTGACAGTTTCTTCGGCTTCGTCAAACCCGATGACTTTTGCGCTGTTAATGCGCTTGCAGCCTTCGCAAATCGGATAAAACGGACTCCAATCCTCTGAAACTTCTTTGCCGGAAACTTCTTCCAAAATCTTTGCGAGTTCGTCACGGTTTTTGAGCGCAGTTTTGATTGCATCAACGAATTTGCCCGCTTTGTATAATTCATCCGTTTTCAAAATTTCGGGGCGGATGCCGAGCGTTTCCATTGCGGCGATAAACGGTTCCAAAAAGTGATCGGCGTAGCTTTTATGCTGACCGCACGGGCAAGGGATTTCGGAAATCGGTTTGCCGACATGCTGTGCATACTCTTCCTCTTTTAGGAACGGGTAAACTTTGCGGAGCGGGTCGTAGTTGTCGGCGATGTAATAAAATTCAGGGTCTTCGCCTTTGCTTTTCAAAGCGCAGTAAACGGCATCTGCTGTCAGCACTTCTCTCATATTCCCGATGTGAATGTGACCGGAAGGCGTGATACCTGTCGAAATCACGTTTTTCTTATTTTTTGCCATCGCCTCTTCCGCGACGACATCGGCCCAGTGGGTAATTTCTGTCATATTATTCCTTAAATTTCTTTAAATAATGATAAAATAAATTCGATTTGAAATGATGTCTTAACCATTCTTTTTTATTAAAACTTTAGGGTCGTAAATAAGAATTCGATTTTTGATGAGGCATGTATTGAAGAACAAAATGTAAAAACGGGGTTCGGGTTCTGAAATTTAACGAAAAAATGAAGCGATTGTTAAAGAAATTGCTAAACATCACTTTGAGGATTGTTTTCAAAAGTTGAAAGTTGTTAAAAAAATTAAAAAGATATATATTTTCAATTGCAGTAACAATTTACCAACGGCTGTATTGAAACATTAAATTATTGAAGATGCATTCATGACGAGGCAAGTTTACAAAATATGCCGCATTCAAATGCAAGGGTGATATGATGGAAAAAAGCAGAAAGAGTCAGGGGAAATTAAGAAAAGATGTTTTGATTCCTGTGCCGCCGATGCATTCGGAGATGGATGCAAATACTTTGAATTGCGCGATTTAATCATACACCGTATTAAACAGACAAGGCAAAGGTTTGTCATACAGGCGAATACAGAGATGATAGAACTGTATTGGCACATCGGAAATGATATATTACAGCGTCAGAATTTAGAAGGTTGGGGAGCCAGAGTCATCGACCGCTTAAGTGCAGATTTGAAAAACGAATTTCCGGATATGGAAGGTTATTCGCCAAGAAATCTGGGCAATATGAAGCGATTTGCCAACAATTGGCCTGATCCGGCAATTTTGCAACAGCCTGTTGCAAAATTACAGTGGCGCAGTATTTTGATATTACTTTCAAAAGTTAAAGAGAAATCCTTGAGGGAATTGTATGCTCAAAAAGCACTTGAGCAAGGATGGAGCAGCAATGTACTCGATCACATGATTGATTTGCATTTTATTGAGCGCGAGGGAAAAGCAGTTACAAATTTTGATAAGACATTCCCACCGATGGATTCTGATATGGCTTTGCAGACATTCAAGGACCCTTATTTGTTTGACTTCATCGGAACGGCTGAGGCGAGACGTGAAGCGGAAGTCGAGCAAGCGTTGGTAAATCACCTGGAGAGATTTCTTATGGAGCTTGGTCAAGGGTTTGCATTTGTCGGGCGCCAGGTGCACTTAGAAATTGGCGGTGATGATTTTTACATAGACTTGCTTTTTTATCACCTAAAATTGCGCTGCTATGTTGTTGTCGAATTGAAAGCTCGAAATTTTAAACCGGGAGATGTAAGCCAGCTCAATATGTATCAAAACGTGGTGAACGAAGTCCTCTGCCACCCCGATGACAAACCGACAATTGGTTTGTTATTGGTCAAAGAAAAAAATCGTACGGTTGTAGAATACTCACTTGAAGGCTATACAAACCCCATCGGTGTTGCCGATTGGCAAAATGAGATTAACTTCGCGCTTCCTGATGATATTCAATCCAGTTTGCCAACGATTGAGGAAATTGAAAGAGAAATGAAATATATAGATTCACAATTTGATAAAACTGAATCAGATGGAGATGACATTGAATGAAACCTCAATTAAAACACCAAATTATTCGGTTATTCTCCTCGTGACCCAAAAGTAATTGCAAAAATCAGATATAAAAAGAAAAGATGACTAATCACTCGTTCTTTTTTTCTTTTATTAAAAATAAATCTTTCAATCCCGAGCCAAACCTTCCGGAACCATATGCTCCGCCAACTTCATTTTTTTATCTTCGGGAATCGGCGTTGTCCCGCATGCTTTGAAATCGTAATGAACGACAACGGCTCTTCCGTACGTGCAAAGGCGACCTTCCTGCCACGCTTCGTGATAAACCGTAAAGGATTTCGTGCCGATTTTTTCAACGTATGTGCGAAGCTCGACATCGAATTCGTAAAAGATTTCACCGACAAAATTGTAATCGGTACGTGCCATAATGAGCGGCCAGACATCATGCGATAAATTCAGATTTGGCTCGAAAATGCGGAAAATCGGATTTCTCGCCATCTCAAACCAACGCGCAAGGACAGTATTGTTGATATGGCCGAGACCGTCCACTTCTCCGAAACTTGGAGTAACCGTTGCAGTAAACATGTTTCTTTCATAATCGAATGGAATTATTTAAATCTATCACTATTAAATGCTGTTTTTTCGCCGTTGTCATTATTATCATTAAAAACAATGACAAATGTATGAAAAGATTTTTAACGTATAAACGATTTTTCAATCTTATTCGGTATCACTGCCGTTTCTAAACCACTATAAAAAGAAGGGATTATATTATTCTCAAATCTGCGTTTCCTTGATACAACGCTCCGCGACGGTGAGCAAACACCGGGCGTAGCGCTCTCGACAGACGATAAAATAAAAATAGCGACAGCTTTGGATGAACTCGGCGTTCACGTTATTGAAGCGGGATCCGCGGTCACGTCCGCCGGAGAGCGCGCAGCCATTAAAGCGGTTGCAGGTCTCGGGCTGAATGCCGAAATTTGCAGCTACACCAGAATGCGCACGTCGGACATAGACTTGGCTCTGGAGTGCGATGTTGATTCGATTCATCTCGTCGTTCCGTCTTCCAATCTTCATATTGAAACAAAATTGAAGAAAGACATCCGCATTAAACAGGACAGAGAAGATGTTCTTCAAATGGCGGGCGAGGTGGCTGAATACGCGAAATCTCACGGCCTGATTGTTGAATTCAGCGCCGAAGACGCTTCTCGTGCCGACTTTAAGTTTTTAAAAGAGCTTTACGCGAGCGGTGTCGCACACGGCGCGGACCGCCTCTGCTACTGTGACACAGTCGGCATGCTCACGCCCGAGAAGACGTTCAACATTTTCTCCGAGCTTGCTTTTTCGGCAGGCGCGCCGGTCAGCATTCATTGCCATAACGACTTCGGTTTAGCCGTGGCCAATACGGTTGCCGCTTTACGCGCAGGTGCCGCGCAAGGACATGTGACGGTGAACGGCATTGGTGAGCGCAGCGGAAATGCGGCGCTTGAAGAAGTTGTTGTTCAGCTGGAGCATCTTTACGGTGTCAAAACGGGTATTAAAACCGAAAACTTGTATAAAGTTTCCAGATTGGTCAGCCGATTGACAAATATTCCGGTCGCGCCGAACAAAGCGCTTGTCGGCGGCAATTCATTTACACATGAAGCCGGAATCCATGTTCACGACCTCGTTAAAAATACGGCGTCTTACGAGCCGATTACGCCCGATTTTGTCGGCAGAACCCGCCGCGTTGTTCTCGGAAAGCATGCGGGAGCCAGTTCGATTGAGCTCGCGCTGATGGAACTTCAATTAGACGCCGATTCGGCGCAGAAGCAGGAAATTTTTAAGCGCGTCAAAGAAATGGGTGATAAAGGTCTCCGCGTGACGGACGCCGATTTGCAAACGATCGCCGAATCCGTTTTAGAAATTCACCACGAACCGACTGTCAAATTAAAGGCCTTTACGGCAATTTCCGGACGGCCTTCCATTCCGATGGCTTCCGTTGTTTTAGAAGTCGGCGGCAAAGAGGAAGTTTGCGTTGACACGGGTGACGGCCCGGTCGATGCGGCGATTCGTGCCATTCAGCGCGCGGTTGCATCTGTCGGTGATATCGCTTTAGAAGAATATCACGTCGATGCGATTACGGGCGGAACGGATGCGCTTGTTGAAGTCACGGTCAAGATGTCCAAGGATGGTAAAACAATTACCGCCCGCGGCGCTCGAACCGACATCATCGAAGCATCGGTTGAAGCGGTTATTAACGGCATGAACCGGCTCGTTTGAGTCGGCCGTTTTAAGCGCGGGCGCAAAGTTTGTTTGAATTGAGCCGCTTTCTGTTGAAGCGGTTTTAACTTTTTCAAACAAACGGCTTTTTTGACGGATTTCAAATCTCTTGAATTCTCTATGAATTTCATAATTTCAACCAAAAAGAATGATTTCAGTCAAAATTCGCGTTCTTAAAACAATCATTAAATATCTTGCCTTAATATTCAGTTAGAAAATAATCCGCTCCGGTTTACTTAAGTCGGCGGCGGGAATTTACTGACAAACACAGCAATTTGAAAAGCAAAATAAACAACAAAACAATAAAAAATATTATGAAACAAACAGGTTTAGCATTAAACCGATTTATAAAATGACACAGGCCGCTTTTTGGCCGTAAACAAAAGGAGATGCTGTTTTAAATGACAAAAAATTCTGCGGAGCAGATGAGCGGCGCAAAAGCGTTCATCGAATCTCTCAAAAAGGAAGGCGTAGACACCATATTCGGATATCCCGGCGGTGTTTTACTCCACATCTACGATGAGATTTACAAATGTGACTTGCGCCACATCCTTGTTCGTCACGAACAGGCGGCAGCGCACGCTGCTGACGGTTATGCCCGCGCAACAGGTAAAACAGGCGTCTGTCTCGCAACATCCGGGCCGGGCGCCACGAATTTGGTTACCGGTATTGCCACCGCTCATATGGATTCCGTTCCGATGGTCGCGTTCACCGGTCAGGTTTCAAGTTTTTTAATCGGAAACGACGCGTTCCAGGAAGCCAACATCACAGGCATTACGCTTCCGATTACAAAGCATAATTATCTCGTTCAGAAAGCGGAAAACATACCGAAAAGCATTAAGGAAGCTTTCCATATCGCATCCACCGGCCGCACCGGCCCCGTTTTGGTTGATATTACAAGAGATGCGACGGTGAATGAGTTTAAGTTTTCCTACCCCGACAAGGTTGAGCTCCGCAGCTACAAGCCGACAGTGAAGGGCAACATTCAGCAGATTAAGAAAGCTGCGGCAATGATTGCGGCTGCCAAGAAGCCGATCATTTACGCAGGCGGCGGCGTTATTTCAGCGGGCGCTTCTTCCGAATTATACAAACTTGCGGAACTGATCAACGCGCCCGTCACGACAACATTGATGGGGTTGGGCGCTTTTCCGATGGACCATCCGCTCTTTATCGGTATGCCCGGCATGCACGGCACAAAATACGCCAATTTCAGCATTCAAGATTCCGACCTGCTTATCGCAGTCGGCGCCAGATTCGATGACCGCGTGACCGGCAAAATTTCATCCTTTGCCTCCGGCGCGAAAATCATTCATATTGATATTGATCCCGCCGAAATCTCAAAGAACGTGACAGCTGATCTTCCGATTGTCGGCGACGCGAAATCCATTTTGAATGATTTGCTTCCTGTCATGGCTGAGAAAGTCACTTCGGGTAAAACGTCTGACTGGCTTAAGCGCGTTAATCAATGGAAAAAAGAGTATCCGCTCGCGTACAAGGATGACGGCTCAACAATTAAGCCGCAGTTCGTTATTGAAACGCTATGCGAAATTGCTCCTGACGCGATTGTCGCAACCGAAGTCGGACAGCATCAGATGTGGACGGCTCAATATTTCAAGTTCAAGAAGCCGCGCAAACTGATTACATCCGGTGGTCTCGGCACGATGGGCTACGGTCTTCCTGCAGCGATGGGTGCGAAAGTCGGCTGCCCTGATCAAATCGTTTTCGATGTTGCGGGCGACGGATCATTCCAAATGAATTCCCAGGAGCTTGCGACGCTGGTCGCCAACGATATTCCGGTGATTTCCGTGATTTTAAACAACGGATACTTGGGAATGGTCCGCCAGTGGCAGGAGCTCTTCTATGATTGCCATTATTCACATACCGACATCGTTGACAGCGTCGATTTCGTCAAATTGGCGGAAGCTTACGGCGCGCTCGGGCTTCGCGTTGAGAAAAAGTCCGAATTAAAAGAAGCGGTTCAAACGGCAATCAAATCCGGCCGCCCGACAGTTATTGATGTCCGCATCGACCGCGGTGAAAATGTATTCCCGATGGTTCCGGCAGGTGCTGCCATTAATGAACCGATTGATGAAAGAAAATACGGAGGCATCTAAATGACTGAAATGCAATCTCATACGCTTTCCATCTTAGTTGAGAACCATTCCGGTGTTTTGACGCGCGTTGCGGCTCTTTTTGCGCGCCGCGGCTACAACATTGACAGCTTGGCGGTTGGCAGAACGGAAGATCCGGACGTTTCCAGAATTACGATTGTCGCTTACGGTGATGACGCTGTGATTGAGCAGGTGATTAAACAGCTTTATAAGCTGATTGAAGTCATTAAAGTCGTTGACTTGAGCAAGGAAGAACACGTTGACCGTGAGCTTGCGCTCATTAAAGTGGGAACAACGTCAGAGACCCGCGCCGACATTTTGCAAATTGTTGATATTTTCCGCGCCAAAATCGTTGATGTCGGTTCCAATACGATGATGATTGAAATTACCGGCGATGGTGAAAAGATTTCAGCAATCGAAAAACTGCTCCGCCCGTTCGGCATTAAAGAATTGGTGCGTACCGGAAAAGTTGGTCTCTCAAGAGGACCCAAAGATATTGTCAAAGAAAAGTAATGGTTCGAAACTCATTCGACTATATAATATTCATAAAAATTATTCATTTACAGGAGTCATATTATGGCACAAATGTACTACGATAAAGATGCAGATTTGAATGTATTGAAAGGAAAAACGATTGCCGTCATCGGCTACGGCAGTCAGGGACACGCTCAGGCATTGAACATGAAAGATTCAGGTCTCAATGTTGTCGTCGGTTTGAGAAAAGGCGGCAAGAGCTGGAAAAAGGCGGAAGCCGATGGCATGAAAGTGATGGAAGTGGCAGACGCCGTTAAAGCGGCGGACGTTGTTCACATTTTGACGCCGGATGAAAGCCAGTCCAAGCTTTACTATTCTGAAATTGAACCGAACTTAAAGCAGGGCGCAGCGCTCTCTTTCTCCCACGGCTTTAATGTTCACTACAACCAAATTGTTCCGCGCGATGACCTGGATGTTTTCTTGGTCGCTCCCAAAAGCCCGGGTCACATCGTGAGAAGAACATTTTCTGAAGGTATCGGCGTTCCCGGCTTGATCGCTGTTTATCGGGACGTGACCGGCAATGCTAAAAAGATCGGCCTCGCATTCGCGAAGGGTGTCGGCTGTACACGCGCCGGCGTTTATGAAACCACTTTCAGAGAAGAAACCGAAACCGATTTGTTTGGCGAGCAGGTTAACTTGTGCGGCGGCGTTGCCAATTTGATGAAAGCATCCTTTAACATCTTGGTTGAAGCCGGCTACCAGCCCGAAATGGCTTACTTTGAAACCGTTCACGAGGTCAAGCTCATCGTCGATCTCATTCATGAAGGCGGTCTTGAGCGCATGTGGCACTCCGTTTCAAACACGGCGGAATACGGCGGCATGACTGTCGGCCCGCGCGTTATTAACGCGGAATCGGAAGATGCAATGTATGAAGCGCTTGCGCGCATTCAGAATGGTGAATTCGCCAAGGAATTCATTTTGGAAGGCATGCTCAACCACCCCGTTTTGAAAGCGATGGAGCGCCATGAGAGTGAGCTTGAAATGGAAATTGTTGGGAAGGAAATCCGCTCCAAGATTCCGTGGTTGAATAAAGGAATTGATGACGACTGATTTTTCAGTCATTTTCTTTTTTTCTTTAATCATTTTTCTTTTTTAAGGATTTAAATAAGCGCAGGCTTTATCGAATGAAGTAATTTATGAAAGCCTATGTGGACGATGAAAAAGTGTCAGCACTGCTGACACAATTAAGCCGGTCTAATTATCTCAAATTGGAAGCAGATTCGTTTTCTGCATTTCTCCCACTGATAGTGGGAGATTTAAATGTCCAAATTCTGTCACCGATGGTTGCGAAATCTTATTTGATGAATATTCAAGATAAAAACTTCTCATTCTCCAAAGGTTGGTGGTTGAAAATCCTTTAACGCCGGGAAATTCTTTCTGCAGCTCTCGAGATAAAATTTCAACAACGGATTTGCCCCATCCTTTTTCTTTCTGTTTGTGATAAATTTCCTCTCCAATTTCCCAATAAAGCAACATCAATTCAGAATTGACTTTTCTCATTGCTTCATATTGGCGGCGATAAATGAGCTTTTTAATATCTTTAATAAATGGGGCGTACATTGCAAATCCATTTTCCAATTGTTTTTCGGAATTGGTTCTTCATAACCCGTTTCCTCTAAAAATTCAGGTGTCATGAAAAAGGAAAGAAAAGGAAAGTAATTAACTGCTTTCATTTTTTCAGAATGGGAAAGATTAATATACTTTCACACTACCTACACAAATGAATTTTGACTGCATGATTGTTTGATTCCTTTTCAGGAATTGTGTAACAGGCTGTGGCGGTTGAAGATCGCCATAGTAGAGTTATACAGAAACTGAAGCCTATTTTTGCCACAGTGTGGCCAATCAGGCAAAAGAGGTCAAAATATGAGAAATTATTTAGTAGCCTTGAATGATTACGGTATAGTTTTTTCCGAAACTGAGATTAAATCAGCGAATTGGCATAACCACAACAACTATAACTGTAATTTTTGCTTCATGAAGTCTTTTCGACCAGAAATCAGAATGCCAGTAATGAAAGAACAAAACGAACATACCTTTGATGAATACTCGATAACGAGTGAGCAATGGAACACATTTGTATCAAGAATACAAGAATATTATTCTAAATTCGTGGGGTGCCTAAGATGAAAATCCCACTCAAGAAAAAAAACATCTCTCTTTCACCGTGGCAGGTATGGTTCGCTTACGTTGAATTTGATGGAAGCAATGGAGGGAAAAAAAGACCCGTCTTAGTGACAGAAGTAAAAGGCACGGATTGCTCCGTCATGGAAATAACAAGTCAGCCTTTTGCATACATAACGGACATACCTATTGCAGATCTTTACTCCGCAGGGCTGAACCAGAAATCCGTGATACAGACCAGAAAAAGGAGAGTGTTAAGGAGAGGTTCTCTAATCGAATATCGAGGAAAGCTTTCCTACGAGGACATAAATAATGTGAAGCGTGCCTGGAGGTTCTCTTAATGATAACTCCAATGAGAACCCTTTTTGTAAGCAGACATGAAGGAAAGGAAATCAATGAACCGTTGGGCACTCAATGTCTTGTACGTTATGTAAATCAGGAACTCAAAGGATTGGTCTCTGTTGAACACTCGTTTGATAATCTCCCGGACGGAGAATATGAACACGTGTACATTTCCGGCTGTAATAATTTGGGAAAAATTGTTGAAGCCTACAACAAATATACAGGAGCCGCCGATCTTATTATGATTGGGGGTTCGTATGCCACTTCTTACTACTCAAATGTTTTGAAGGATTGCCCAAAAGCGATATGCGTCATAGGCGAAGGAGAAATCGCCGCGTATAGCATAATAAAGTCTACGATAGATGGAACATCTTTAGAATCTGTTCCAAACATTGCCTTCATGCGCAACGAGGAACTGATACAAACTCCGAGAAAGATCCTTGACCTTGGCTGCATCAAACACGAATTAGATCACGAGTTTCTTGACCAGATTACTAGAGGGGTTGGGCTCGTAAGAATGGAAACCAGCAGAGGGTGTGATCATAATAAATGCACATTCTGCACCATACCTCAAAAGTACAACGGAGAAAAGAGAAGAGATTTTCCGATCGAAATTGTGAGAAAAGAGGTGATCCATCTTTCAAGCAGAGGAGTGAAATCTATATGCTTCACGGATGAAGAATTCATCGGCAAGGATCTCCGCCGGGCCGAAGGGATTGTAAGAATGATTGACGAGTTAAAAGCGAATGGTTTAATCTGTAAAGATATGAAATTCATGGCCAGTGTGAGCGTCAAATTGATCAAAGGCAAATCTAAAGAGCATTTTGAGACAGCGAAAACTCTTCTCCGTTCGATGAAGAAGGCAGGATTTGATATGCTCTTTGTGGGCATTGAATCTGGATCAAAAACCCAATTGAAGAGATATGGCAAAGGAGTGACTCCCGAGGATAATGAAGATGTGTTAGATTTCCTCAAAGCGACGGACATCTGTGCGGACATTGGATTCATAATGTTCGATCCGCTGATGAGTTTCTCAGAACTTGAAGAGAATATTGAATTTGTTGTCAGGAACGGCATACACAAAACGGCAGCAAGAGTCATTAAAAAAATGATCATGATACCAGGAACGGCGTACGAGAAGATGGTTAGAAAGAAACACGGCTTTTTAGACGAATATGGGATAGCAGAAAGTAGCACAGAGATCTATATTGACCCCATGGTCCGAGCCGTTTTGGAAAGGATCTCTATCGATGAATTGAGCTGTGATGACAGTTATATCATCCAAAGCAGGAAGCGTATGGGTCTTGAAGATAGTAGTGACGATGAAAAAATCAAAAAATATCGTGAAGAAGAGATGCAAAAATTGGTCGAGGCTGTTGAATCTGTCAAATTTAAAGAGAATACATTTTCTAAAACATTGGAGTACTATCCAATAGAGGAATTGAACAACACAAACTGTAAGCATTTCGTAAACTCGAATACATATCTAAAAAGGGGAGCAATATACGAATGAGTGGGAGGGAAAATATGATGTCAGATAACTTGATACCGAAAATAAAGGATGATGAATGGTTTGCAAACCTTATCGAAAGGCGCTTGGAAGAGAATAAAAACTGCGAAAACGAATCTTATCGCCGTATGAATGAGGCCGTTTTGGAGTCTGCAATCGATTTTAGGCTGAAATATCTCAACTCCATGAAATCGGACTCAAGAAAAGATATGATCAAGAGGATTATGGAGATATGTAAACAAAATGGTTTCATCCCACAATATGAATCATCCGGTGCACCGGCTTTCAATGCCAATGAAGTCAAACTTTCACCTGATGGAAAATTTGTGGCGTGTTTAAACGCACACAATGTCATATTACTTCCAGCCAAAGAATTGCCATTGACTTGGATAAAAGTAACACATCCTGAAAGGATGGCTTGGAAAACGAACGTATCATTCTCCCCGGATTTATCAAAAATAGCGATACTGTATAGGGTATATAATCGAAATCAAGATAATGAGCAGTATACCGACCTCCAAATATGGGATATCGCTGAAATCAAAATTCTTAAATCGGAGAAAGTTTTCCACCAGTCAAACGCTATATCCTGGTCAGCAGATGGGAATCGAATAGCTTATCAAAAACAAGAGAATGAGATATGTATCTATGACTTTTCTGATGGGAAAGAGATTTTATCTATCCAACAGTCTGCTTCAGCCATCTGTTTGGATGATTCCGGGACAGAAATACTTTTGCTTGATTGGGACATAAAAATAATAAACATTGAATCACAGGAAGAAAAATTCAAAGAGAAAGCACCTATTTCACTCCACAATCCGGAACCACTATTCAAAAATGGATATTTTTATGTTTTGACAGACGGAGAGGTTCTCAAGATAAAAGAAAAAATGGAAAGAATAGAGCTGGATGATGTAATATCTCCAGAATATTTTGACGTCAGACGACGCAGTTTAAAAAACTTCCATTTGAAAATTGAAAATGAAAATGTCATCATGTATGATCATTTCAGTGAATACATTCTATCCGATACTCTCGAAGTTAAAAAGATACGAAAAGATTCATATGTTCCGATAAATCAAAATAAAGTTAGACAGGAGCAGGAAAAAAGAATATCTGCTCGCGAAGAGATTAAAATTGGGCAGACGACATATATCACTTACTCAAATTTAATAATTGGTTTTGAAATCGCAGAGGAAAAGGAAACGTATGTCAAATATAATTATAGAAAATATATCTTTGATAGCCTGCCTGAAAATTTTTGGGATAAATTGGTCATCCACGAATCGATAAAACAGTACGAGAAGGTCTCCGCCGATAACTTGGATGGGGAATTCCAGGCATTTAGAGATTCTTTCTCTGATGTCGAAAGAGCACCTTTCAAAAAAGGAGAAGTATACCTCAGACAGACAGGAGAAGCGGTTTTAATAAAAGACACATCGTTGTTTATTGATTTATTTTCCATACGCTCCTCTTTTATAAAAAAAATCGAATCAGATGATCCATCCAATGAATATTATCTGGATGAAAAAGACAATCTTTATTGTGTTAATCCATCCTCAAGAAATGTTGAAAAAATCGCAGATAATGCCTCATCTTCTGATTTCCAATTGGATAAGATAACAAGGATATCTGGATCGAGTTGGCCTAAAATATATATCATTGAAAAAGAATCGCTTGGATTTGGAAAATGTCAATTAACAATATTCATTCAATCTGCACCTATGCAAAAAATTGCTCCGATGACCGGAGTCTGTCCTTCTCATTCTCACAATGTGTGCATATTTTCAGGAAAAATTTATTGGTAGGATGAAGAGAATGTATATATTTCTGACCTTGACGGCTCTATCATAAAACGAAAGAAACTCACTCATCTTGAAGGATGGCAATCTCTTGGTAAGACGCATGATGGAAAAATATCGTTGATTAGGAGAGAAGGGAACGAGAGCGATCAAAAACTCATTACACTAAGATTTGCACGGTTAGATATGGAAAACGGGCACGTCAGTATATTCGAAAAAGCCTGTCTCAACTACTCCACAGACCAATATCCATCATTGGAAGACGGGGATATAGATGTAAAAGATACGTCTGTAATCATCAACGAAATCAAACCGGGCTCAATAATAATAAAATCAATGACAATAAAAAAAGAGGGGTTGAAGGAAGGAAAGAAAATCATTCCGGCTATTGACAAAGTAGTGGTTAAGGTTAATATGACAGCCCTCGACAATGGGTAGTATATAATATCAACAACAGAAGATGGACAAGACACAGAAGATGAAAACGATCCCGGCTGGAGACCTCAACTTAGGGTCATGAATTCCAACGAAGGAACAAAAGTAAAATACAACGTGAACCAGTCCGAAGGGCAATTATATGGGTTGCCCGGATGTGAGATTGATTCATCATCGAAAGCATTTTCTTTGGATGAAGGCAAATTTTTCGTTTTGGAGGCAAGAAATTCGATAGGGAGACACTTTCCCATCATATCATCTTGGGACATTTCCACTGGGAAAAGATATCCTTCGGATGCAGATTCTATCCATGGAAACATACTTAAGAGAATTAATGAAAACGAAATACTTGTAGCAGAATTAGATTCAGAATCCATTGTCCATACAGTGTCAACTTACAACAAAAAAATGAAAAAAATATCATCAACAGAGCCTGTAATCAAATGGAAAATGCTCTATGGAGATTCGAAGTATAGTATGTTTAATATTGATGTTTTGAAAAAAATGTTTCCAAAACTATCAGAAATATCAGATATTCCATATTATACAACAGTAGTCAAATCCATTGAAGCAAACTTCGATATTGAGGATGGTGATGTCCTAATATTTCCAATCCAAATAAAGGAAAAGAAAAAAGAGATGGAATTTCCACGCATCTCTCCATTAAAGCATACCAATACAAAAAAACCAAAATGGATAAGTGTAGAAGCGATCATAGGCACACTGTCATACGGTGAAATCATCAATCCACAAGAGATCACGCTTGAACTTGTGACGGATGATGAGGATAATGATTAGTACACTCTTTGCAACTGCTTACGGTCAGTATCTGCATACCATGTCAATGGCATATATGTAATACAGCAGCCGATCCAAGAGAAGCAATCTGATGTTCCTGAAGAAATGGAATATCAAATCCGTATAATATCTGATAAAAATGACGTTATCGTCAAGGGAGTGATGGGGTGGCAACCATGGACATCCTTAGAAAAACCATCCGAATGGGATATCAACGAAGACTATTTTCCTCAAATAAAATGCTCCCGAGAGAAAAAAATCGTCTCTCTGTATATTGACCAAGAATCGTTTTCATATGTTGCCTCTGAAGGAGAAGACATCCATTTCATAACACACAAAAATCAAGAAAAAAAGATCATAAGGATATGCAACAAAAACGAATATCGACCTGTAGCATTATATTCAGATGAGGATGTTTCCATCTCATTCGACCCCCATAAAGGAGTCATCTTCATTTCTAAGGAAGAAACGAAGATGGTGGATGTTGGCAGTAGCCTTGCCGATAAGTTAAGAAGAAGCTTTGAATTCGTTTCGAAAGAAAAAGACGGAACTTTACGTTTCAAGATAGGTTATAATAAAGAGATGCAAATCAGGGGCACAGAAATCAAAGAATCAGAAAAAATTGAAGGGGGCCCTAACACTGATGCCTCTTACTGTGAATTAGATGATGGAATTATTTACAATAACGAGGGTGTCTTCGTAAAAAAATACATATAAATAAACTATATCTAAAATTGATTCGCAAAGGGCTGCATCGTAATCATGCGTGGATTCCAGGCGATTCCACTTCCATGATCGGGGTAAACTTACTTTACTTACGGCGAAGTTACCCCGGGTCAAATCATGGAAGTGAGTGCATGGCAAAATCTATGATTTATACTATAATTAGAAAAATTCTCCAGATATACCTTTAAATCCGCAGAAGCATAGATCGTTTCCATACTCTTCCTTCCGACAAACATAGCCGCCCGCCCGCGAGCCGCTCTATTTTTCCTTTTTTTTTAAACCTGGGGTTTGCTTTTTCATAAATTTTAGGAAAGACAAATTGCAGATTCATACCCATTAACAATAAAATAAATTGAATTATTGCCTTCATTTCATAGCTGTCAATTCATCTCAAATAATTTTTATATGTGAAAATACATCATAAATGTTCATGTTAAAATCACATGTGTGATATTTGTTCTGATTCATTATTCACCAAAACAGTGGCGTATAAAATGAAAATCGTTGCCCCCCCCCCACCTTTTTAAAAATAAAACTCGACTGATGAGTTTTATAGGCATAGTTGTTTTAGGACTTTTTTTGATAGGGATTGTTGTCAGCGTATCGGGATGTATTGGTACCACATACACAGTTACTTATGCGCCTGGCACTCACGGCACTTTCCTTCCACAAGTCACCAGCGAACTTGCTCACGGCGACAGAACACCAACAGCCCCGATGACCACAGGACAGCCTGGATACATTTTCGCAGGTTGGTCTCCTGCGGTTAGGCCTACAGTAACTGAAAACATTACTTATACAGCTCAGTGGATTAGAGCTCCGCCTGCTGCCGAGATAACAAGCCGTAATCTTAGAACTTCAACGGGGATCGGCAGCTATATAGCATATGTTGATGTCAGTGTTCACAATTCTGGAGGTCCAGGAACAGTTGTCGTCTGGGCTACGGTTTCCCAGGATGGCAGAGAGTGGACAAAATCTCAATCTATGTATTTAGATGCGAGACAGTCGAGGAATCACACGTTTTCATTTCAGGAAGTAAGTTTTTGGGGCGGCAGTGTCAGCGGTCGAGTATGGGTTGAAAATGTCAGATGATAAAATAATTATCATCATTTTTTGATTTTGCCTTTTTTCTGCTCCTTTCCAGCTTGTGCTGTTGCTACTGTTACCTGCCGATTTTGCAGCCTCTGCTGCCGACCGACCGTGAACCGCACCATTTTTCATCAATATTAATTATCAAATTTCTTCTGCTGTTTTCTTGATTTTCAAATCAAGCTCTGCTTTTCTGAAAACCCGAAAAGAATGGAAAAATCGCAAACAAAGATTTTATAAACACGAAGACTTCAATACGGCTATAAGTAACAAAACAGCAGTTTCAAATTGATTTAAAATAATTCAAACCCAAAAATTAAGGAAAATAAAATGATTCGAATTGCGATTCCGAATAAAGGCCGCCTCCACGAACCGACATTGGCGCTGTTCAAAGACGCGGGCCTCCCGATTTTCGGCGGCGGGAGCGAAAGCCGACAATTGATTTCAAAAACGACAGACCCCGAAATTACGTTTATCTTTGCCAGAGCCGCAGACATTCCGCTTTATGTCGAAGAAGGGACAGCAGACATCGGAATTACCGGATTGGACTTGGTAACGGAAAGAAAAGCCGAAGTTGAATGTCTGATTGACCTCAATTACGGCAGTTCACGCCTTGTTTTGGCGGTTCCGGAGAACTCTGAAATATCAAGCCCCGAACAACTCAGCGGCAAGCGTGTCGCAACAGAATTTCCCGAAGTGACGAAACAATATTTCAAATACAAAAACATCCCCGACGTCGAAGTGATTCAAGTCAGCGGCGCTTGTGAAATGACGCCGCACATCGGTGTTGCCGAAGCGATTGTAGATATCACAAGCTCGGGAACAACGATGATGATTAACAAATTGAAACCGGTGGACACCGTTTTTGATTCAAAGGTGTTTTTGATCGCCAACAAAAAGAGTTTGGCAGCGCGGGAAAAAATCAGAGACGTGGAAACCGCTTTGCAAAGCGTCCTTTTGGCAAAAACCAAAAGATACATCATGATGAACATGCCCGCTGAAGCGATGCACGATGTGTAGAAGATTCTGCCGGGAATGAACGGACCGACAGTTATGGAAGTTCGGAGCATAAATCCGGACGAAAAGATGTTCGCCGTACACGCTGTTGTAGAAGCCGATTCGATTTTTACGGTGATTCGTAAATTAAAAATCCTCGGCGCAAGAGACATTTTGGTTCTGCCCGTTGAAAGATTGATTCCCTGAGAATCTTGAAAAATTCCCGATAACTCTGTAAACTCCGAGAAATATGTCATTTCAAATAATTCCGGCCGTTGATATGAAAGGCGGTAAATGTGTTCAGCTTGTTCAAGGCGTTCCCGGCAGCGAAATGGTTTCGCTTGACGACCCGGCTGCCGCTGCTTTAAACTGGGTGGCGCGCGGCGCGAAAACGCTTCATTTAATTGATTTGGACGGTGCTTTTGAAGGCAAAAGAAAGAACGGGCAAATCATTGAAGACATTGTCAGGCGCGCAAAACCGCTCGGCGTCGAGATTCAAATCGGTGGCGGCATTCGTTCGTTTGAAGACGCCGAAATGCTGTTATCGTCAGGCGCTGACCGCGTTATTCTCAGCACAATTGCCATGAGAAATCCGCAGATCGTCAAAGACGTTTCGGAAAGCTTTGGAAAACAGGCTGTTGTTGTCGGCCTGGATGCCAAAGGCGGGCAGGTTGCGATTGAAGGCTGGACAAAACTCTCAGACAAAAGACCGACAGATGTCGGAAAACAGTTTGAGGATTTGGGCGCCGGATACATTCTGTTTACAAATATTGATACGGAAGGATTGCTCAAAGGCGTTGACATTCAGCCGACAAAAGATTTGATTGATTCCGTCAGCATTCCGGTGATTGCATCAGGCGGCGTGACGACGACGGATGATCTGCTGAAGCTTCGCGACGCGGGCGCTTACGGCGCAGTTGTCGGAAGCGCGCTTTATACAAACAAATTCACGCTGGAAGAAGCGATTGCAGTTTTAAGGGAATAAAATAAAAATAAGAGAAGCGGCAATTCTTTATAAACCGACAAAATATTTGAAAATTCAAATTCATTAGCTTCAAATTTATCCATTTCAAATTCAGGAAAAAGAATGATGTCACAATTAAGAATTGCTTCCGTTTCCCGGAAAACCAAAGAAACGGACATTACGATTGAAATCAATTTGGACGGCAGCGGCAAATCCGCGATAGACACGGGCATCGGATTTTTTGACCACATGCTTGACGCGTTTGCGCGCCACTCCGGATACGATTTGACGGTCAAGGCCGTCGGTGACCTGCATATTGACAGTCACCACCTGATAGAAGACACCGGAATTGTTTTCGGTCAGGCGATGGCAGAAGCGCTCGGCGACAAGCGCGGCATTGCTCGCTTTGGTGACGCACGCATTCCGATGGATGAAGCGCTCGCGGAAGTGGCGGTTGATATCAGCGGCCGCAGCTTTTTGGTGATGAAAGCGGACTTCTACTCTCCCGTCATCGGCACTTACAGCACGCAAATGACGAAGCACTTCTTTGAGTCGCTCGCGTCAGCCGGCGGC
>JAIRKA010000002.1 GCA_031260345.1 Methanosarcinales archaeon | reverse complement strand
TCAGCAACACGCTTCAGCAGGGCGTTGTTCAGCTGCTGACGTCAGTGATAACGCTTATCGGCATTTTGGCGATTATGCTTTATATCAGCCCGCTGCTGGCATTTATTTGTTTTATGATCTTGCCGGTATCGGCTGTTTTGACGAAAAAAATCGTTCAAAAATCGCAGCCTTACTTTAAGCGCCAGCAGGAAATTACGGCGAATTTGAACGGTCATATTGAAGAAATGTATACCGGTCACAAAATCATCAAGGCGTTTGGTTATGAGCAAAAAGCGTCCGAAAAATTTGACAGCATCAACGAGGATTTATACAATACGGGCTGGAAAGCTCAGTTTATTTCCGGAATTGCGATGCCAGTTCTCTTTTCCGTTCAGAATATCGGCTATGTGATTGTTTGTATTGCCGGCTGTCTGCTTGTCCTTGCCGGCTCCATAAATATCGGAAATGTTCAGTCGTTCATTTTGTATTCCAAGCAATTTACGCAGCCGATTACGCAGATTTCAACTGTGATTAATACGATTCAATCCACTTTGGCGGCAGCAGAACACGTCTTTAAAATTTTGGACGAAGAAGAGGAGTTGCCGGATGCTTTTGATGCCGCGTCTGTCACGAATCCGAAAGGCACCGTTGTTTTTGATCATGTCACTTTCGGCTATGAACCGAAAAAACCCATCATTCATGATTTGAATTTGGACATAGCTCCCGGAAAATCGGTTGCGATCGTCGGCCCAACGGGTGCCGGTAAAACAACAATCTTGAATTTGCTGATGCGGTTTTATGAGATTGACAGCGGTCGAATTTTAATTGACGGCATTGACATTAAAAAGATGAAGCGCCACGATTTAAGGAATCTATTCGGTATGGTTCTTCAAACATCGTGGCTTTTTAACGGAACCGTCCGCGAAAATATTGCTTACGGGCGCGAAGACGCGACAGATGAAGAGGTCATCCGGGCATCTAAGGCAGCGTATGCAGACGCTTTCATTCAGAAGCTGCCGCAAGGATACGATACCATTATCAATGAAGACGCTTCCAATATTTCGGAAGGGCAGAAGCAGATGCTGACGATTGCCAGGGCTTTCCTTTCAAATCCGGTTATTTTGCTTTTGGATGAGGCGACAAGCAACGTTGACACGCTGACTGAAGTTCATATCAAAGACGCAATGGCAACTCTCATGAAGGATAGAACAAGCTTTGTGATTGCGCACCGTCTTTCAACCGTCAGAAACGCCGATTTGATTTTGGTGATGAACAAAGGCGAAATTATTGAACAGGGCAACCATGAAGAACTGTTGGCAAAAGGCGGCTTTTACGCGATGCTTTACAACAGTCAGTTCAGCAATGATAATTTAGATGAAACTTTTGAATTGGCGGAAAAGAAACTTGTAAAGAAAGTGTCATCGGTGCCCGTTGACATTTAATTCTTTTTTAGGCGAAGCCATAAAAAATTGCGAAGCAATTTTTCTGCCGACACTACTCTCCCCCTGCCCTTGAAAAATTCCGAGTGAAGCGAGGAATTTTTGGTGAAACTATTGAACAGGGCAATCATGAGGAACTGTTGGCAAAAGGCGGCTTTTACGCGATGCTTTACAACAGTCAGTTCAGCAATGATAATTTAGATGAAACTTTTGAGTTGGCGGAAAAGAAACTTGTAAAGAAAGCGTTATCGGTGCCTGTTGACATTTAATTCTTTTTATTTTTGGCGAAACCGAAAAATTGAGGTCCAAGTTTCAAATAATTTAAATGAAAAATGGAGCGGCTCGCGCGCGGCGGCAGCAAAACGCTGAAGCGTTGCGAGGAGTTTTTTGTTTACATGAGCGCCGCCGCCTGTAAACTCCAAAATGATATATACTTTAAATTGTTTGAATGTGTATTCTATTCATTCTTATCAAATTCTATTATTCATTTAAATTTTCAGGAAATCAGGAATTATCATGAAAACAGACCGTTTTGTTATTACAGTCATCGGTGTTGACACAGTCGGCATTGTTGCGGGTGTTACACGCGTGATGTCCGATTACGGCGTCAACATTATCGACATCCGCCAAACACTTATGGAAGACATTTTTACGATGCTTATGATTGGCGAAGTCAAATGCGAAAATTTTGTTTTGAAAGATTTTCAGGAAAAAATGACCGAAGTCGGACAAGCGCTTAAAGTCGAAATCCGCGTTCAGCACGAAGATGTTTTCAGATATATGCACCGCATTTAACGAAAAGGAATAGCGCAGAGAGTGAAACCGGAAAAGCGGCTGAAAAACTGGAGTTAAATTATGTATCTCACTTCCGAAGAAATATTGGAAACCATTGAAATGGTCCGAATGGAGCATTTGGACATCCGAACCGTGACGATGGGAATCAGCTTAAGAGATTGTTCTAATCCCGATATTGACATTTTTAATCAAAATATTTATGAAAAAATCGTCTGCAAAGCTGAAAACTTGGTCAGCACGGCCGAAGCGGTTGAAGACCTTTACGGTATTCCGATTATTAACAAACGCATATCTGTGACGCCGATTGCGGTCGCTGCCGAAGCGTGCGTCAGTCAAGATTTTGTCTCCGTTGCAAAAACGCTGGATAAAGCGGCAAAAGAAGTCGGCGTGAATTTTATCGGCGGTTTCAGCGCTTTGGTTCAAAAAGGAATGACAGTCGGTGACCGCCGTTTAATTGAATCTATTCCGAAAGCATTGGCTGAAACCGAACGCGTTTGCTCTTCGATCAATTTGGCAAGTTCAAAAGCCGGCATTAACATGGACGCTGTTGCGCTGATGGGAGAGATCATCAAACAAACCGCACAGTTGACAGCGAATGCGGACAGTATCGGCTGCGCGAAACTTGTTGTTTTTGCAAATGCTCCTGATGATAATCCGTTTATGGCCGGCGCGTTTCACGGCATCGGTGAAGCCGAATGCGTGATCAATGCGGGTGTCAGCGGGCCGGGTGTCGTCAATTCAGCGCTTCGAAGGCTCAAAAATCCGTCTCTCGGGGAAATTTCCGAAGAAATCAAAAAAACAGCCTTCAAGATTACAAGAATGGGTGAAATGGCGGCGCGTGAAGTTTCAAAGAAGCTGGGCGTTGAATTCGGTGTTGTTGATATCTCTTTAGCTCCGACGCCGGCAGTCGGCGACAGTGTCGCTGAAATTTTGGAGGCAATGGGTCTGGAACGCTGCGGAACGCACGGAACAACCGCTGCACTTGCACTTTTAAATGATGCCGTTAAAAAAGGCGGCGCAATGGCTTCATCATCTGTCGGCGGTTTAAGCGGCGCTTTTATTCCTGTCAGCGAAGATGCAGGAATGATCCGGGCGGTTGAAGACGGCGCTTTATCGCTTGAAAAATTGGAAGCAATGACTTGCGTTTGCTCTGTCGGCCTTGATATGATTGCAATCCCCGGTGACACACCGGCATCAACGATATCGGCAATCATTGCTGATGAAATGGCAATCGGCGTCATTAATAAAAAAACAACGGCTGTTCGTCTTATTCCGGCGGTCGGCAAAAAAGTCGGAGATTCAGTTGAATTCGGCGGTTTATTAGGCGCTGCGCCTGTTATGCGTGTTTCCGATTTCAGTTCGGAAGAGTTTATTAAACGCGGCGGCAGGATTCCTGCACCGATCCAGTCTTTGACAAATTAATTCCATTGACTGTACAAGAATTAATCTCTTTTCTTTTTTAAAAATATTTATCATTTGAATAAGGATCAATGATAAGAGTTTATGTAAGAAGAGTCAATGATAAGAATAATCGCAGCTTTTGCTGTTAAAATCGCACTTGAACCCGATATCGGTTTTTTAAAAAAGATAATTTTATAATTAAATTAGATTTTAAATAAAAAGATCAAAAGAATTAAGAAATTTTCTTTAATTCTTCGATATTTCTCAAAATCATTTTTCTTTCTTCAAGGATGTTTTCCTCAATCTTTTCAATGATTTTGTCCATCGGAACAGTCAGCTTGTAATATTTAACAGGCCTTCCTTTACCGTTGTCTCTTTTTTCTTCTCTGATTTCAATCCAATTATTGTTTTTAAGATAACGCATGGCGATGCTGACTTCAGGCTGTCTGAGACCGGAAGATATTTCAATGGAATGAGATGTTAATTCTCTTCCGTCTGATAAACAGGCCAATGTCTTTGCAACAGGTCTGCTGATGTCTAATTTTCTAAGCAGTTCCACCATTTCGGAATCTTTTTTAATATATTGTTCGTTCATAATATGTTCCTCATTTAAGCTCGCTTCGTTTTTAGCGTTTTTTATATGTTTTTAACAATATTTTTGTTTTTGATATTTTAGGTAATATATTAATATATTTATCCTTCGAAAAATTGTGATATGAATTGAATAATACAATCAATTTTTCGGATAAATTATAATTGAGATGTTATATTATTTATAATTATTTATTAGAACTTACTTCTAATTAACATTGCTTTAATAATAACATTGCTTTGATATTATTTTATTAGACAATTGTAAAATTACTTTGACAATCAGACTGAATTTATTCCTATGTCGCTGCGTATTCATTTCGATTCGTTTTTCAATTTCAAACAACCGTAGTTATTCAATTACATTTAAATATATTTTAATATTTAAATCTATTGTTTAAAATTCGAAATATATTTTATCTAATATAATCACATTTATATTTTCGAGAAGCCCGAAAGTGATTTTATACCATTAAAGACAGGTGATGAACAGTTTACATATATAAATTTTTTTATTTAAGAAATTTAATAGCTTCATTAATTTAACAAATATGTTTAATTTAAGCATTATTTAAAATTAAAAATTTATTAAATGGATGATGTAAAAATGTATAAAGAATCATCTGCTGAATCAAATTTTCAAAAAGAGTTTAATGGTGGGCCCGCTGCGATTCGAACGCAGGACCTTCCGGTTATCAGCCGAACGCTCCACCAAACTAAGCTACGGGCCCTTATTATCGGTTGTTGTTGAATGCTTGTGAGACAACAATCCACTAATATGTATTGTGGTATTTAAAGGTTTTGCCATATGCCGTTTCTTCGATTTTTCGACAGACTGCAATCCCTGTATTCAAATCGACAATTATTTATAGAGATTATTCCTTGTGTTTATCCGTAGCGCTGACACAAATCATTACGAATTTAAGCGGCGGCTGCAATGTTAATCTTGAAATTCCTAATTTCAAAATTGAATTGTTCGTTTGCGGGCTGGTAGATCAGCGGAAGATCGCTACCTTGGCATGGTAGAGGCCTCGGGTTCAATTCCCGATCAGTCCATTTAGATTCTGTAATAGATACCTCAAGCCGATTAAAAAAACAAACCCAAGGGCACTTCTGAGAAATCGGAAGCGCCCTTTCTTTTTATTCTGAAAAAACAGTACCGGCAATGCCGGGCACATACGTACACCTCGCCGGCAGAGATGTTGATGAACCGATCTTGAAAAAGCACGGCCTTGATAAAATAATAGCTGTTGAAGAAAAATTCACAGTCATATCGTGCACGTTTTGTAAAAAGATAACGCCGGCTTTTGAGCCGGCTTGCGTTTATTGCGAAGGCGCCATTAACCCCAGAACTTGAAGACGTTTTGGTCGTACTGATGCTGAGCGTCCTCAACATCCACATCGAAATAAACCTCCCTCAAGTCTTTTGATTTTTTCATTTTATCGCCGCGCATAAACGTGACATAAACCGGCGGAATTTTTGACCGCATGTGATGAGTCACACCAAAACGCCGGACGGACCGATACGTGAAATTCAATTGCGGCGGTCCGCCCTCTTCATAAATTCCGAACTTTTCTGAATAACTCTGCAGATGTCGGCGGAATGTTTCGTGCGAATACTGTCGGCCATTTTCCTGAACGAAAAGATGTTTTTGAGGATTTCGCTTAGCTATCATTTTTTTTAAGACCGACTCAGTTTCATCATCGAAAAAGACGAGCGTGTTGCTTCTCTTTTTGTGCTTCTACACGATTGCCGAGTGCCGCCGGAAATTGACCTTTGCGCGCTCCTGAAATAACATCTCGGATAAACGAAGCATACATTTGCAGCCCATGACGAGCGCGCCTTTAATTGAAGGGTCGCCGACCGAATCAATGAATTCGGCCATCTCCTTGAGCTTTGGCACGTATGACTGCTCAGGCTCCTCTTCTTTGTAAATCCGCATGCATCGTTTTCGGTAAAAAGGAATTGGGTTTAATCGGATGTAGCGGAAGTACACCAAAAAATCATAAAAGTTTTCAAGCGCGTTGAAATAGAC
>JAIRKA010000113.1 GCA_031260345.1 Methanosarcinales archaeon | reverse complement strand
CCGGCACGGAGGATTGCGCCATGACCGGACAGCTTTATGTTTGGAACTGATGGGTCGGCGTGCGCCGTGTATCGCGCAAGACCGTGCCCCATCAGATTTCGGATCGGGTTAAACCCAAGACCTGTAATCGTCTCTTCAACCGCCGCGCCGACTGCCTGCGTTGTTGAACCGGCTTTGACTGTATCAATGGCCGCTTTCAGCGCTTCTTCGCTTGCTTTGACCAAAGCGGCGTGCTTTCCCGAAAGATCTATCGTCATGGCGCCGTCAGCGATGAAACCGTCAACGTGAACGCCAATATCAACTTTAACGAGGTCTTCTCCGAAAATGCGTGTATCATTTAAAGGGGGCGTATCGTGCGCCGCCGCTTCATTCAATGAAATGTTGACCGGAAAAGCCGAGCCTGCGCCGAGTTCGATAATGCGCTCATCAATAAAGCGGGCGTATTCATAAACATTCATGCCGATTTTGATTTTGTCACGCGCTTCCTTCATAATCTGCTGATGAATTTTGCCGGCGGCTCTGTATTTGTCCAGAATTTCTTCCGTATTAATTGCATTGACTCCGTGTTTTGACATAATTGTAAATTCCGTAAATTTGTAAATGAATCTGTTGAATCAAGATGGATTATTGATTTGAGAGGGACTAAAGGGCATTTTTCTTTATATTCATATCTCAAAGATTTTCGGCATTGTGTTCAAGTTCCTGCAGCCGTCTTTTGTGATGACAATCGTATCTTCGATTCGGACGCCGCCGACATCGGGATAATAAAGTCCCGGTTCAATTGTTATGACATTTCCCGGTTCCAAAATATGTTGGTTGTCTGATACGGACGGCATTTCATGAACATCCAATCCGACGCCATGCCCCGTTGAGTGAATGAAGCCGGCTTTGGACCCGCTTCTGTACGTCTCGTATCCGGCAGCTTCTAAATAATCACAAACCGCATTATGGACCTCGGCACAAGTGACGCCGGGCTTCGCCGTTTGAATACCGATTTCATGAGCGCCTTTAACGGCATCATGCATGAGAATCAACTCTTCCGAAACTTCGCCGCGAATGACGGTTCGGGTCATATCGCCGAAATAGCGATTGTACTTGTGCAGCGGAAAAATATCAATCACAATCGGATGATTCGCGTAAAGCGCGCCGTATGTTTTGCCGTGCGGATCGGCGCTGTCGGGACCGCAGGAGACAATCGTTTGTTCATCAGCGCAATCATTCTCCAGCAAAACGCGGGCAATTTCAGACAAAACCATTTTTCCGGTCAGCACCTGCTCGTTATAAACCAGTTTGCCGCTTCCTGTATCGTCGGGAGAGGAACGGCTGATCATTTCAATTGCCGCAGCCATTGCGCTTTCAGCCGCTTTTTGAGACTGCGCGATTTTGTCGATTTCTTCCGCCGTTTTGATTGATCTCGGCTCTGTAAAAGGCGATTTCATTAAAATGACTTTGACGCCTTCTTTTAAAAGCGCGTCATAATAATAAGCCGAAAAATTATAAGAAACAGCAACGGTTTTGATGCCGATTTCCGCGATCATTTTTTTCAAAACAAGAGTGTAGGCGAGATGAGCGTCCTTCTTTTCTTTAACAAGATCACGATATTTGTAATCGGATGTCGTTTTGATTTTTTCATTGAAAACGCGTGATTCAACTTCCGCCCTGCCTTTTTCCATGTCGGGAATCAAAAGTATTTCATTGCCGTCTGCCGTGAGCAAATATGAAAACGGATCGGACGCCAAAAAACGTGTCGCGTAATAGATGTCTCTGTCATGAAGCGCGCCGTGCATCAAGTAGGCATCGGCACCGGCCGAACGAAGAGCATCGGATATATCAATCGGTTTTGTTTTCAAAGCAGGTTGTTTTAAATCAGGTTGTTCCAAATCAAAATTCTTCATGAATTATAAAATGAAGTATTAAAATAAAAGGGTATTGAATTGTTGTATTTGCGTTGCTGCCTGCCGCCTCGCGCGAGCCGCACAAGTTTTTCCAAAAAACAAAAAATAAAATGGGAAGCGCTTTTTCTACATTCTTGACTTGAAAAAGAGGTGCTCGTTTCGTTTGTTTTAAATTCTTTCCTTTAATTTGTCGATTTCATCCTCAAGATATATCGAATTTCGTCAACGGTTAAATCCCAAAGATTGAGAACATTGTCAAGCAAATCGGGCAGCAATTTCATTGTGATATACGCCAAAGCAATCAGCGCAATTCCCGACCCCGCTTTTCCGATGTAATGGTGAGCAATTTGAAAACTGTTCGCGCCAAACCACATGTCTCCAAAAGCAACGACGATAAACATATTTCGAAGGAGATTTAATAAAAAAATCGTTGGGAGGACGATCAGAAACGCAATGGCTTTTCTTTTCGCAGTTCCCGTAACGGCAAGAATCAATCCTGTGAAAAAAGCGATGCTTTCAATTGCGGTACAGGCCAAAATAACAGAGACGACGATACCGTTGTAAGCAATTGTGTCAAAAGCAATCTGTGACGCGCTGTAGCCGAGGATATTTAAAACGTCTACTGTTTGCGTTGTCACTGCTCCAATTATAAAATGATTGAGCGGCGTGTACAAACTGAAAGGCATGTAATTGATGCAGTCACAGGCAATGAGTTTTTTTAAATCAAAGAATGTGCCACTTACAGCATAAACTGATTGGTTTTTATAACCGAGATGAAAAGTGTTTACAGCGCGGTACGGACTGGG
>JAIRKA010000075.1 GCA_031260345.1 Methanosarcinales archaeon | reverse complement strand
ATCATACTGTAAGCGTGACTGGAAAAACCGTGCATATGCCTGTAAGAGTACGGAATTCCGCGGTCACTCATTGTGATTGTCACTTGGTGAAGCGCTTCTGGCAGAAGCGTCCACCAGTCCCAATTATTTTTCGGGCTTCTCATGTTTGTTCTCGGGTCGCGTTTCACAATGTGATTGAGATCGGGGAATTTCAAAGGATCGCGGATAAAGAAGACTGGCGTATTGTTTCCGACAAGATCCCAATTCCCGTCTTCGGTATAAAATTTCATGGCAAAGCCGCGAATGTCGCGCTCCGCATCGGCTGCGCCGCGCTCTCCGGCAACGGTTGAAAAACGAACGAACATCTCCGTTTGCTTCCCGATTTCGGAGAAGATTTTCGCTTTTGTATATCTTGTAATGTCATGTGTGACGGTAAACGTGCCGAATGCGCCGGAGCCTTTGGCATGCATACGCCTTTCCGGAATTAATTCACGGTCAAAGTGCGCCATCTTTTCAAGATACCAAACGTCTTGCAAAAGAACGGGGCCGCGCGGACCGGCAGTCATAATGTTGTTATTATCAGCGACGGGCGAACCGTTAACGAATGTCAATTTTTTGGATTTTTCTTCCATATCCATATAATCACCTCGAATAAGAACAGAAAAACGGAAAAATCAAACAAAGATCAAAAAATAAAATGAAGTCTGTTATAATTTATACCGTACTTACTATTGTAAATTAACGTATTAATGTTTTTTGAAAATCAATTCAAATCAAAAGAGTAATAACAAATAACCGTTTATTGAAATCCAAAAATGGTGGTTGCATGGGTCAGTACAGAAAATCTAATGATTCTTTTCATAAGACGGATTCAAGAAAGTTCTTTTCTTCAGCTTCACCACCTTCCTCTGCTGTTTCTGCTCCCGCAACTCATCTTGACTCTTCTTCCGATAAAAAAGACGTCCGTCTTTACCTTTATTATGCCAATCAATGCAATCCGAAAAGATGCAGCGGTATAAAGCTGGCAAAATTTGATTTGGCCCGCAAATATGAAAACATCAGTGAAACGCCGAAAGGCGCGATTTTAATGGACCCGACAGCCGAGAAAGCCTTGTCTCGTGCCGACAGTCTGAAAAAAGGCATTGTTGTTTTAGATTGCTCTTGGGAACATTTTGAAGAAATGTTTCCGCTGCTTGAAAAATCAGACCTGCAAAGACGCGCGCTTCCCTATCTGCTTGCTGCAAATCCGGTTAATTTCGGCCGCCCGTTTCGTTTAAATTCGGCAGAAGCATTCGCAGCCGCACTTTATATTACGGGACAAAAAGAGCAGGCTGAAAAAGTTTTGTCTAAATTCAGCTGGGGGCATACATTTTTTGAGCTGAACGAAGAGCCGCTGAACGATTACGCTGCCGCCAAAAACAGCACGGAAGTCGTTGCCGCTCAAAGCCAATACATTGATTTTGATGATGAAGAAACTTTATGAGCGAAACGCTGAGCCATTTTTCACAAAATCATAAAAAGAGATAAGGTGCGTTTTTGAGAATAATCAAATGAGAAATGGAGCGTGCCGCGCGCGGCGAAGCCGCAAAAATCGTGTAAGCGGTTTTTAAACGCAAACTGCTTTCCCTCCCCCCTGAAATTTTGTGAGCGAAACAAGCAAAATTTAATTTGAACAAACTTTTTTCAAAATACCTTAATATATCAAAAAACCGTTTTGACCAAGCATGATTAAACATATTGTTTTGTGGAAATTAAAACCCGAAGCGGAAGGAAAAACCGCAGAGGAAAATGCCGCAATTATCAAAAAAGAATTGGAAGGGCTTTACGGCAAGATTCCCGAAATTAAAAGTATTCAGGTTCAGATCAATGAACTTGCCGGCGCCGGAAATTATGATGTCGCGCTCATTTCCGAATTTGAATCTTTTGAGACAATGGCAGTTTATCAGAAGAACCCGCTTCACGAAGCCGCCGCCGTTTATGTGAAAAAAGTTGTCGAAACAAGAGCGGCAATTGATTTCGAGATTTAAACTTTATAATTTTGAATTTTACTCTTTAATCAGCGACTGGTGAATTTATGGCAGAAAATAAAAAAGAAACTTGTAAAAATGAGATCGGCAAAGAGGCCGTTTTACCTCCCAAATCGGAATTCAGCGAGTGGTTCAACACAATTATCGACATTGGTCAGATTATGGATGTCCGCTATCCCGTCAAAGGACTGTACGTTTGGTATCCGTTCGGCTTCGGCATCCGAAAGCGCGTTTACAACATCATCCGTGATGTGATGGACAACTCCGGGCACGATGAAACGCTTTTCCCGCTTTTGATTCCGGAAACGGAATTTATGAAAGAAGCCGAGCACATTAAAGGTTTTGAAGACGAAGTTTTCTGGGTTACGTACGGCGGCGTCACACCCTTAGAAATCCGTTTAGCACTTCGGCCGACCAGTGAAACAGCCATTTATCCGATGTACAAATTATGGGTGCGCTCCCATGCGGATATGCCGCTGAAGCTGTATCAGATTGTCAACACATTCCGCCATGAAACAAAACACACGCGTCCGCTCATCCGCCTGCGTGAAATCACTTCATTTAAAGAAGCGCACACCGTTCACGCGACATGGGATGACGCGAAAAGGCAAGTAGATGAAGCAGTCGGGCTTTACACCGATATTTACAAACAACTTTCCGTCCCCGTTTTGATTTCAAAACGCCCTGACTGGGATAAATTTCCCGGCGGTGACTATACAATCGCGCTTGATACGATCATGCCCGACGGCAAAACACTTCAAATCGGAACGGTGCATCACCTTGGAACCAACTTCGCCAAAACGTATGACATTATGTACGAAAACGCGGAAGGGGAGCAGGAATATGCCAACCAGACCTGTTACGGTATTTCCGAGCGTTCGATTGCCGCGCTTATTTCAGTTCACGGCGATGACAAAGGGCTTGTGCTGCCGGCCGCCGTCGCTCCGACCCAAATTGTTGTTATTCCCGTTCTGTTTAAAGACACGACAGAAGCCGTTATGGAAGCATGCAATGATGTCGTTTCCTCCCTTCGAAATGCCGGATTCCGCGTTGAAATGGATACAAGCGACTTACGCCCCGGCGCCAAATACTACAAATGGGAACTCAAAGGAAGTTGCCTGCGCATTGAAATCGGCCCGCGTGACTTGGAAAAGAATTCTGCTGTTCTCGTTCGAAGAGACAAAGGCGAAAAGCAATTCGTATCGCTTGACAAAATCGTTGAAACGGTTGATGCCGAACTAAAGCAGATGGCTGACGATCTTTATACAGCGGCCGAAGAAAAAATGAACGCGATGATCAAACCGTGTGAAACGGCCGAAGAAGTCATTGCACAGATCGGCAAAGGCGTTGCGGCGCTTCCGTGGTGCGGCTGTGAAGAATGCGGCATGAAAATCGAAGAAGAAACAAGCGGCAGCATTCTCGGAACACCGAACACGAAAACCGAGTTTAAGAAAGGCAAATGTCCGGCCTGCGGAAAAGAAGCCGATCAAATTGTGTACATTGCTAAGATGTATTAATTTTAGAGAGATGGAACGCGGACACTATCGTACAAACGGACACTGGACATTGATCAATAAAAACAGAAAGGGCGGCGGGATATTTTTTGACTATGCCGCCGCCATGTGTTCGCTTTTAGGAATTAGGCGAAGATAATGCCTGTTTTCCTTTTCCGACACGTTAATTCATTTGCGACGTTAATTTGAAGTCAATTCGGCACTGCAATTAAGTGATAAGGCAATTTGTAATATCTTCATGCGATAAACCCAAATCAAGAGAACCGCACTTTTCTAAACTTTCAGGCAAAATCTTGCGATTGGGCTTGCGTTTAATATGGAGCAAGCGAATAATATCGTCAATCAGAGATTCGTCATGCACATCAAAGGCAAGCCATTTACCATCATGGTATCTTTTTGTTTCATTGTAGGTTTTGCAGACCTCCTTGCCGAACGTTTTCTGCTGTTTGTCAAATTTTTCCTGCTCGTCCTTGCCAAGTACAATGCACGCAATAAAATACCCTTCACGAATACAAAGCGTGATCAGCGTTTTACCGCTGCGCTTAAAGTATAAATTGTTGTAGTGCTTATGAGCCGGATTACCTTCTACCCATAGCTCGTCCATGGCATAGAAAAAGCGAATATGCCCGGCTAATTTTTCCCACGCAGAGCTTGCGCTTTTGAGCATTGCTTTAACTTGCTTGTAAGATTT
>JAIRKA010000018.1 GCA_031260345.1 Methanosarcinales archaeon | reverse complement strand
TCAAGAGCATTATTATTCATTGAATCAAGAAGGTAGAAAAACTGAATTCTTAACTCACAGAGATGACTTTAATTCTACTAAACTAAATGGTGACGACAGCTTAAACTTGAAAAAAGCGTCATTGTTTATTTTCTTAAATCGAACTTGTTTTAATGGTCTTTATCGAGTTAATAAAAAAGGACAGTTTAATGTGCCTATTGGTTCTTACAAAAAGCCTCTTATTTGCGATAAAGACAATCTTTTAAAATTAAGCAAATCCTTAAAAAATGTTCAAATACAATGTTCTGACTACAAAGAGTGTTTACCTTTTATTGATAAACGCACATTTGTTTATATTGATCCGCCGTATCGTCCCTTATCCCAAACGTCAAGCTTTACAGCTTATTCAGAAACTTCTTTTAACGACGAAAATCAAATCGAATTAAATCGGTTTGTAGATTCCATTCATGAAAAGGGCGCTAAAGTTTTAATTAGTAATTCTGATCCCAAAAACGAAGACGTGAATGATTCATTCTTTGATAATTTATACTCCCAATATCGTATTGAGCGAGTCCCCGCAAGACGGATTATTAATTGTAACGCTGAAAACAGGGGAGAAATCAATGAACTCCTTATTAATAATTACTAAATAACATTTTATGAATAGAAAGAGGCTTTAAATCAACAACGGCCAAATGAGGTTTGGGAAATGCGGAATTTTGATGAATGGATGGAGAAATTCAAAGACAGTATCGCCGATTATGGATATTATATAAATTTTGAAAAAGTCCATCGCAACATTGACTTGATAAAAGTTGAATTAAATATATTGAACACTCTCATCGGTTCAAAAGATATTGGAAATGAATTTAAGGAACTTGTTGCCAGATATCCAGAAACATTAAAATGCATTCCACTTTTATTGGCCGTGCGTGAAAATGAAATTTATGCCATTGATGGTGATGGCGAATTTCTTTTTTCCTTCAAAAAAGCCAATTATTCCATTGAGCAATATATGATGTTTATGCAAAAAACAGGGCTTTTCGATTTGTTGGAAAATCGTCTTGTGAGCAACCTTGTTGATTATGCGACTGGCGTAGAAACAGGACTCGACTCCAATGGCCGCAAGAATCGCGGCGGAAAAGTAATGGAAAGCCTTGTGGAATCTTATTTGATAAAAGCCGGCTTCGTTAAAGGCGTTACTTATTTTAAAGAAATGAAAACTAGTGACATAGAAAAAAAATGGGATAACGACTTATCCGCATTAACGAATGGCGGCAAGACAGTTAAACAATTCGATTTTGTCGTTAAGACGGATTCTGTTATCTACGGAATAGAAACAAACTTCTATACCAGCAGCGGCTCAAAACTGAATGAAACGGCACGAAGCTATAAAAATATCGCACTTGAAGCCAAAGAAATAAATGGTTTTGTTTTTGTTTGGTTTACTGATGGCAATGGTTGGAAAAGCGCACGTAACAATCTTGCTGAAACTTTTGATGTCATGGAACATATTTATTGCATCGCTGATTTGGATGATGGTGTAATGAGCAGGATTTTTGTATGAAAAAAAATAAATTGGAGCCGGACAGCTTTGAGCAGGAAATGACGACTGTTTGGTCTTTTCCTAAAAGAGGGGATTGGGCAACTCATAATTCAAAATACAGGGGAAATTGGTCACCATATATCCCACGAAACTTGATTTTACGCTATTCCAAAGAAGGAGATTTAGTTCTTGACCAGTTTGCAGGAGGGGGCACAACTCTCGTAGAAGCAAAATTATTGAGTCGAAATATAATTGGAATTGATGTCAATCCTGAAAGTTTGAAATTATGTCGTTCTGCTGTTAAGTTTGAATGTGATAATGCGGGAAAAGTTAAAATTAAAAAAGGAGATGCCCGCAATCTAAGTTTTATCCCTGATGAACGCATTGATTTTATTTGTACACACCCGCCTTATGCAAACATTATTCAATACAGCGATGACACTGAAAATGATTTATCAAACTACAAAGTTCCAGATTTTCTAAAAGAAATGGAGAAAGTTGCTTCAGAGTCTTATCGTGTTTTGAAAAAAGATAAATTTTGCGCGATTTTAATGGGCGATACGCGTCAAAAAGGTCATATGATTCCGATGAGCTTTGAAGTAATGAAGATATTTGAGAATTCAGGCTTCAGACTTAAAGAGTTGATTATTAAAGAGCAACATAATTGCAAAGCAACCGGATTTTGGAAAACAAGCAGCATTAAGCACAATTTTCTTCTTATTGCTCATGAATACCTTTTTGTTTTTAAAAAATGAGTAGATTAGCAGAAGGCTCATCTGCTAATTACCATTGAAATTAATTATTTTGAAAAACGTTTTGTCTTTTCAATCCCTTTCACTCGTATTTGTAACCGATTTTCATCTCTTTTTCAACGGATGCGGAAACATCATCAATTTCGGCTTTGGTAAACGTGAGTTCTTCTTTTGCGACCTTAATCTTCAAGCTGCCGCCTGCAATCGTCTTACCGATGACGGCGCACGGGATGCCTTTCATGATTTCTGCAACAGCGTCAGCGGATTTCACGGTCAGAATGGCTCTTGCCGGAGATTCGGAGAACAAAAGTTCATCAGCACGGTCGATTCCGAGCGCCGTTAAATCAACGTCAGCGCCGACCTCCGCCAGCATAGAAGCGAGCGCTTTGGCAATGCCGCCTCTTGAAATATCGTGGGCCGTTGTAACGTTGCCGGATGCGCAAGCTTTTGAGATCGCTTCAACGATTTTATCGTAGTTTTCCGGAACGGTTGGAACAACTCCGGCGTTTTCCATATTGGAAACGCGATAGTATTCGCTGCCGCCGAGTTCTGCTTTTGTCGTACCGATTAAAAGAATTGTTTCACCGGCTTCTTTGAAGAAGGAAGACGGAATCGGATTTTCAAAACTGACAATTCCGAGAACGCCGATTGCGGGCGTCGGCAAAATGGTGGTGCCGAATTCAATACTTTCATTGCTGAGTGAAACATTTCCGCCGACAACGGGAATGTTTAACTTCTTCGCGGCATCGGATAAACCGAGAATGGACTGCTTCAAGTACCAATATTGTTCGGGTTTGCTCGGGCTGCCGAAGTTGAGATTGTCAACAAGACAATGACCAAGCGCGCCTTTAACAGCCAGATTCATCGCGTTTTCAATGACGGTTATAACGCCGCCTGTATACGGGTCAAGAAGACCGACAGCGGGCTCGCAGCCGCAAGTCATCGCAATGCCTTTTTTGTCTGTCACTTTAATAATGCCGGCATCGCCGCCGCTTTCGCCGTAAACGTTCGGACGTGTCGTTTTGGCGTATTTTTCCCAAACGATTTTGCGGGACGCGAGGTTGCCGGAAGAAAGCATATTCAGAACGCAAGCTTTCATATCGGACGGAAGGTCAGGCTTCTTTAAAACATGCGCTTCGGATCTTGCATCGGGCGCTTTGGAAGGCATTTCGTTTTTCGGAACGCCGCTGACAATGAAGCTGATTGGAAGTTCGGCTTCGACTTTTCCCTTATGAGTGATGCGGTAAATCGGCTCTTCTGTTAAGTAACCGACATCCGCCGCCAAAACATTGTGCTTTCTCATGATTTCTATGACAGCTTCCACGTTTTCAGGCTTGACTTCCGCAAGCATGCGCTCCTGTGTTTCGGAAAGCATAATCTCATAAATCGTTAAGTCGTCGAAGAAAAGAGGCACGTCGTCGGCGATGACGGTAAATCCGAAGCCGCCTTTTTCTGCCAATTCAACGGTTGCGCCCGCTAAGCCGGCAGCGCCGAGATCGCGGCAGGATTCGACAAGCCCTTTTTCGATAATCTCAATTGTTGCGTCAATGACGCGTTTTTCAAGCTCAGCATTACCCGCTGGAATTGTTTTTTTGGGAGGGGCGCTGTCTTTTGACAGGCCGGCAGATGAGAATGCAGCGCCGCCGAGTCCGTCTCGTCCCGTTTGAGAGCCGAAGAGAACAAACCTGTTTCCGGCGGTTTTGGAAATAGAAGTCATGATGTTTTCTTTCTTGCCGAGGCCGACGCAGACAACGTTGACAAGGGGATTGCCGCTGTATCTTTCATCAAAATAAGTTTCGCCGCGAACGCCTGCGACTTGAATTGTTTCGGCGTAGTCGGCGGTGCCGGTGATAACGTTGTCAAAAAGCCATCTGTTTTTTTCGGAAGAGAGCGGGCCGAGATAGAAAAGGGGAAGAGCAGCAACGGGTTTTGTTCCCATAGAAATGATGTCGCGGACGATGCCGCCGACGCCGGTCGCTGCGCCGCTGTAAGGATCAATATAAGAAGGACGATTGTGGCTTTCCATCGCGACAGAAAGAATGTATTCGTCGTCGAATTTCATGACAGCCGCATCGTCGCCGGGGCCGATGATAACATTTTCGCCGGTCGTTTTAAAGTTCTTCAAAAGCGGCCAGCTGGAGCGGTAAGAACAATGTTCACTCCAAAGGTTCAGGAAAATGCCTTGTTCTAAAACGTTTGGCTGACGGCCTAATTTTTCAACAATAAGTTTGAGATCTTTTTCGGGTAACATGTATTCATTGAGCCTCTTTGCGCGGTTAGAATAGTCGTATCTAAATCGATATTTCGGTAATTTAAGAATTTCAGTGATATAAGATTTAGGGTCATGAAAAAACAGGAATTGAGAAATAGAGATTGAAAAATCAAACATCCAATTTTCATAAATTAGTTGAAAACCCCACGTAACGAGCCGCTAATTTCGGTTTCCGGGCGGCGCGAAGCGGCGAACTGGACTTTTGGTCTGAGCGTTAGCGAAGAACAAAATCGAAATTTGCGGAATGCCCAAAAAAGAGGCTAATGCACACGGGAAAACACTCACTTATTCTGAACGAGTCGCTTCTTGCGACTGTTTTTGTATTACTGTCTGCATCTGCTTCTTTTTATCACATCCGTTCGCTATCGCGAACGTGGCTGCTGTTACCTGCCGCCTGCGTTGCCGCTGTTACCTGCTGTTCGCATTGCTGCTGCCTTCAGGTCAGCAGCCGCCCGCGCGCGAGCCACTCCAATTTTTATTTAATTTTCGAGCCTGCTTGTCATTTTTTCATGATTCGACATCAAAACCAGGCGCATGATTTCAATTGGAAGCACTTTACAAATTCTAAAAACTTATCATTTTCAATGGAAAATGCAGCACAACTTCGATTTATCATGAATTCGGAAGCAGAATTAATGACAAAATAGTAAAACTGCATTAATTTAATATCTTGCAGTACAGTATTTGTTGTTTATCTATAACTCTGACAAATTGAGGCTGAAAAATGGATATTCAAAAGATATTGGAGCAATACCGCCGCGGTGAAATGGATTTGACGGAAGCCGAAGAAAACATCCGTTCAATGGGCTTTTTAACGGTTTCAGATGTCGCGCGCATCGACACTTTCAGGTGCAGACGAACGGGAGTCCCCGAAGCGGTGCTTGCCGAAGGAAAAGAGGACGATGACTTGGTTAAAATTGTCCGCGCTCATGTTGATGCTGTCGGCCGCATTTTAGTGACACGTCTATCTCCCGCTCAAGTCCGATTGCTGGAAACAGAGTTTCCCGGCTGCATTCAAATGGGCCGCTCTCAAACAATCTGCGCCGTTCATTCAAAAGATAAGCCGAATCCGCCAAAAAACGGCGGTACGGTTGCGATTATTTCCGGAGGAACCGTTGACATCAAAATTGCCGAAGAAGCGAAAATGACAGCGGAAGAAATGGGATGCGAAACGATTCAAATTTATGATGTCGGTGTTGCCGGTTACCATCGACTGATTTTGGAAATGGAAAAATTAAGAGAGGCAAAACCGGATGCTGTTGTCGTTGCCGCCGGCCGCGAAGGAACGCTGCCGACAATCGTCGGCGGAATTATTGACGCACCCGTCATCGGTCTTCCCGTTTCCTGCGGCTACGGCGCGGGCGCAAACGGAAAAGCAGCTCTT
>JAIRKA010000118.1 GCA_031260345.1 Methanosarcinales archaeon | reverse complement strand
TGAAATCGGCGGCTTGCTTCACGATTTGGGACGCTCAAAAACGCATGATATGACGCACGGCCTCATCGGCATGAAACTTGCGGAAAAGCACGGCGTTGAAAAACCTGTTTTAGAAATTATAAAAAAACATATCGGCGCTGGAATCACAAGAGAAGAGGCGGCCGAGTTCGGACTTCCTGATGATGATTATATCCCGCGGACATGGGAAGAAAAAATCGTTGCACACGCAGATAATTTGGTGAAAGGCAAAAAAACCATCACGCTTGAAAAAAGAAATAAGCTTCTGACAGAAAACGGAACGGATGATGAAATTCGAAAACGGGTTAATGAATTAGCTGATGAAGTAGATCCCGAAAAATAAAGAGCGGATAAGCAAGCAGCAAAAAAATAAATTATCGGGCAGGACTGAAATATTAAAGGAAAATATATATACATCAAAGATGATTATGTCAATAAATAATATTTATAGCTGAATCAGATAGCTTTTTTGAGATCGGCTGTTACTTCTGAAAATTAAAGCGGTCGGAAGAGAGGGCGGCTGCAGAGCCGGACGGCGCATTCATTTTATGTTTTTAAAATTTATTTGAAAAAACTAAGTTTTAAAAATGTTTGATTTTCCAAAAATCAAAATTGCAAAAAACAAAATCATTCACAAACCATTCACTTTTGGGAGTGGCATTTTGACGCTTATTCATTAAATAAAATCATTAAAAATTAAATAATTAAAATTCAATCAAAAACAAAAAAGGTAAATTATCATGGAACAAAATGTATACAAAGGAACAACGACAGTCGGTGTCATTTGTTCGGACGGCATTGTTCTCGCCAGCGAAAAGCGCGCAACGATGGGACACTTTATTGCCAGCCGCGAAGCCAAAAAAGTGTACCAGATCAGCAACACAACAGGCCTCACCATTGCCGGCTCCGTCGGAGACGCGCAGCAGATTGTCCGCATCATGACAGTTGAATCCAAATTATATGAAATGAGACGCAAAGAGCCGGTCACGATCAAAGGACTTGCGACGATGCTCTCCAACACGCTCAACTCCAACAGATACTACCCGTACTCTGTTCAGCTGCTTATCGGCGGCGTTGACAAAAACGGCCCCGCGCTCTATTCATTAGATGCGATGGGCGGCATCATTGAAGAATCAAAAGCGGTCTCTACCGGCTCCGGTTCTCCGATTGCTTACGGTGTTTTGGAAGACCTTTACAAAGAAGGCATGACCGTTGACGAAGGGGCGCAGCTTGCAATCCGCGCGCTTCATAACGCAATGAAAAGAGATGCGGCCTCCGGCGACGCAATCAGCGTCGTTAAAATTTCCGGCGGCAAGTTTACCAGAATGGATGATGAAGAAATCAATGATTACAGAAAAACATTAAACTGATTCTGTATTTCATTATTCATTTTTATTTTCATTCATTTACCGAGAATTGACTTTTATCAAGTAATATCAAATTTAATATTTATTCAAATTACAGTCTTTATTAACAATCTTTAACAAACGGCGTTTTTCGCCGTACGATTGATTTTTTGGGTTCATCAAAAGCAGAGCTCCGACGATTTCGGCCGCTGTTTTCATGTTGCTTTTTGAAAACGTCATAAAATCATTTTTCAGATCAATTCAGCAGACTCAAAATTTCAAACAGTATATAATACAATTATTCATTTTTAAAAAAAGGAAGAAAATAATGGCAATAGATGACGTTTTAAATGACCTTCGAAATAAAATCGAAAAAAATTTGCCTGACGGCGTAACGATTTCAGGCGTGAATTTTGAAGGCCCGCAATTAGTTCTTTACACGGAAGAGCCGAAAAAGTTTGCCGATGACGGAAACATTATCAGAAATTTGGCAAAAGCGCTCCGCATCAGAATCGCGGTTCGCCCCGACCCGAAAGTCTTGGCAGAGCCGGAGAAGTCCGTTGAAATCATTCACAAAATCGTTCCGACAGATTCCGTTATTTCAAACTGTTACTTCGACCCCGACTCCGGCGAAGTGATTATCGAAGCAGAAAAACCGGGGCTTGTGATCGGGAAACACGGTGACACGCTTCGTGAAATCACCAAAGAAATCGGATGGATTCCGAAAGTCGCCAGAACGCCGCCGATCAAATCAAAGACGGTCAAGAATGTCCGCGACTTTATGAGAAACAATCTCAAAGAAAGGAAAGAAATTCTGCAAAGAATCGGCCGCAAAATCCATCGTGAATGCACAAGTACGGATCAATGGATCCGTGTGACAAGCCTTGGAGGCAGTTTAGAAGTCGGCAGAAGTTGCTACCTTCTCTCAACGCCCGAATCCAAAATCATGATTGATTGCGGTGTTAACCTCGGCGCCGAAGATAAAACGCCTTACCTTTACGTTCCCGAAGTCAGCCACTTCAAGGAATTGGACGCTGTCGTTTTAACGCACGCGCACATGGATCACCAGGGATTGATTCCGCTGCTTTACAAATACGGTTATGAAGGACCGGTGTACTGCACGCCGCCGACAAGAGATATGACCGTTCTGCTTCAGCTGGACTACGTGGACGTCGCTTCAAAAGAAGGCAAGAAAGTCCCCTATGACTCCTCAACAATTCAAAAAGAATTGCTTCACATGATTCCGCTCGACTACGAAGAAGTGACGGATATCGCGCCCGACATGAAACTGACATTCCACAACGCGGGCCACATTATCGGCTCAGCCATTGCGCACTTCCACATCGGCGACGGTCTTCACAACATCGTCTTTACGGGCGACTACAAGTACGAAAGAACGCGCCTCTTCGACCCGGCCGTCAACCGATTCCCGCGTGTCGAAACCGTGATTACGGAAGCGACATACGGCAACAACAACGGTTTCCAGACGCCGCTGAGAGATGCCGAAAGAAACTTGCAGAAAATAATCCGCGACACTGTTAACCGCGGCGGCGCTGTCCTGATTCCGGCATTCGCTGTCGGCAGAAGTCAGGAAGTTATGATTGTTTTGGAAGAAGCCATTCGAAAAGGTTTCATTCCGAATGTTCCCGTTTATTTGGACGGCATGATTTGGGAAGCCACCGCAATTCACGCGACGCACCCCGAGTACTTGAACAGCGAACTCAAGAAGCAGATTTTCCAGAAAGGTCAAAATCCGTTCTTATCGGAATCTTTCAAGCAGGTTGATTCAAAAGAAATGCGCGAAAAGATTTTGGAAGAGCCGCACCCGTGCGTCATTATCGCGACGTCAGGCATGATGACGGGCGGTCCCGTTATGAGCTACTTCTACAAACTGGCGCCGGATGAACGCAATACACTTGTTTTTGTCGGTTATCAGGCTGACGGAACAATCGGCCGCCGCCTCCAAAAAGGCTGGTCTGAGATTGCGGTCGGCAACAACAGCACTGTTAAAGTCAACATGGGCGTTGAGACGATTGACGGTTTCTCCGGCCACTCCGACATCAGGCAGCTTCACGAATATATCAGAAAAATGCAGCCGAAGCCCGAGCGTGTTTTCACCATTCACGGCGATGAAAAGTCATGCATTGAGCTTGCAGAATCACTCCGCAAGAAAAACAGAATTGACTGCAAGCCGCTTGTCAATTTGGAAACATTCAGAATCTTGTAAACAACTGTAAAGCTGATTTGAGAGAGATTTTTGAGCATGCTGCTCTTTTCATCTCAGCTTCATTTTATTTTGGTGATATGTCGATGCAGTCGGATGAAAGCGGTTCTTACAGCAATTTTTTAACGGACGGATGTCTTTGCTGTCGGGAAGGCGCAAAGATGGTTTTGTTTGTTACGGGGGTCTGCCATAGAGACTGCTTTTTTTGCCCGCTGTCGGATGAGAGAAAAGACAAAGACGTTATTTTTGCAAACGAGCGCGCCGTTTTTTCAGATGCTGATGTTTTGGAAGAAGCGCGGTCAATGGATGCCAAAGGAACGGGAATTACCGGCGGCGAGCCGCTTTTGGAGTTTGAAAAAGTCATTCATTACATTCGCCTTTTGAAAAGCACGTTCGGCAAAAGTCATCATATTCATCTTTACACTTCAACCGCGCCGAGCAGCGATGATTTAAAAGAGCTGTCGGCGGCAGGCTTAGATGAAATTCGTTTTCATCCGCCGATTGAAATATGGGATAAACTTCCGGACTCCGCTTACGCAAAGTCATTGAAAGCGGCTTAGGACAGCGGGATATGCGCAGGATTTGAAATTCCTGCGGTTGCCGGCGCTGAAAACGTTTCAAAATTTGCCGAAAAAACAGGCTGTTTTTTAAATTTAAATGAATTGGAGTTTTCAGATACGAACGCGGAAGCTCTGAAAAGACGCGGCTACGTTTTAAAGAATGATGAATCCAATACAGTTTTGGGCTCGGCTGAGATTGCGAAACATGCGTTTGATGCGGGCTGTTCTGCCGGCGGCGCAAAGATGAATTTTTGCTCCTCCCGCTTCAAAGACGCGATTCAGCTTCGCCTCAGACTTCTCCGAACAGCGCAGCAGTTTGCGCGCCCGTTTGATGAAATTACGGAAGACGGAACAATTATTTTCGGACGGGTTAAAGTTCCGGACGCTTTTTTAAATGAAGTCATCGCCTTCTTGCAGGAGAATGAATTGCCTGAAGAAGCTTATTCAGTCGATTCCGAAAAAAACACAATCGAAACCGCTTCCGGAATTGTTGAAGAACTGGCAGTGATTTTTGATGAGGATGGGATTGATTTTGAAAACGTTCAGCTTTGGATTATCGAGCAATATCCATTTGTCGGCGGCTTCGTTGTCGGCAGCGAGCGTATCTTCTAATATTTAAAGGTTGCGTGTGAAAATATATAAAGGATTAATCTGTATAGGGGAGTTAATCCGCGGACGCTTAAAACCGCTTTTCATCGGTGAGCAGGACTGCGGATAAAAGTCAAAAACGGGTTGCATAAACAGTTATAAAAACCGACCGAAATAATTAAAGGAGTTATACTTTCGAGTCGGCTGCGGCAAATACAAAAACGTTGTTCAAAACGATCCAAAAACAGTCGATCTATTTGCTGCAAAAGTTAGCAATCCGTGGTGCCATATGGCGCCGCAAACCCAAAAAACCAAGCATTAGGGATACAAGTGGGGTGTCAGGGCTGCAATCAGAAGACAGAGTAAAGGAAAGATTAGAGAAATACCTTTCAAGAGATGAAAACGGAATACGAAAAATTGTTTTGAATTTGTTTATTACGGGTAATAAATTCACGACCGGCGACGTTTACAAGCATTTGGAACGAGAAAGCTGCAGTGTCAGCTACAGAGGCGTTTCTGCCATGGTCGGTTTAATGAATACGAGACTCGGTATCTTAAGCATTAATGTTACCGGCGATCACAATATTTATTCGTTGAAGGATGACTACAAACCGGTCGTCCAAGCGATTCTTACTCGTACCGCCCAGTAATTCGGGCATGTTATTTTTGTGTTTCGTATTTCGTAAAAAGTAAACAGAAAAGAATGCCGGATTCCAATTTTTCGGCATTTTTTTTAATTTTTTACGATTTTAGATTCCGAGTTGTTTTGTTTGATTTTCGAATGAAGAATAAGAAAACTGTTTAAAAAGAGTAAGCGGTTTAAAAAGAGTAAACGGTTGCCTCAAATATGCTGAAAAGAAAGTCAAATAAAACCGATTCGAGAACATTTCTTCGCTCGGCGAAGCATGTTCCGCAGCATATCGCTTTTATTATGGACGGCAATCGCAGATACGCTCAAAGAAAAGGAAAAGAAACCGTATGGGGCCACACCGCGGGTGTAACCGCCGTTGAAAACCTTCTTCATTGGACATATCTGGCAAAAATAAAGCACATTACCATTTACGCTTTTTCAACGGAAAACTTCAAGCGGGACCCTTTGGAAGTGGAGAGCATTTTCAATCTTCTTGAAAAAATGCTTTACAAGCTTTCAAATGATGAAAAGATCCTGAGTAAAAAAATCAAAATCAGAATGATCGGTGAAACCGATAATCTCCCCGAAAAAACGCTGAAAGCGTTTAAGGATTTGGAGGAAAAAACAGCCGGCAACGATAAGATGTATCTGAATGTGGCTCTTGCATACGGCGGACGCAATGATATAACGCAGGCGTTTGAGAGAATCGCTGAAAACGCAATTCATCGTCCCGACCAATCGAAAGAAAAGAAAGAAGACTTTCTTTCAGACGACGTCATTTCCGGATATTTGTTCCCGTTTTCCGATGAAATTGTCCCCGGCGTTGACTTTTTGATTCGAACCGGTGATGAACACAGAACATCTAATTTTCTGCCGTGGCAAGCGAACGGCAGCAGCGCAATCTTTTGCTGCTATGACAAATTTTGGCCGGAATTCACGTTTAAAGACTTGTTTTATACGCTGAGAATCTATCAGCGCATGACAGAAGAGCGGCTGAGAGATGAAGCGCGAAGGCAGAAAAAAGTTGAAGCGTTTCTGGCTGCTCAGGCAATTGAGTGAGCAGCGGCGCGTGCGGGCGCGGCAAAGCTTTGAAAGTTTTAATGAAAGAGCGGATGCCATTTTAAAACAGATGATATGAAAAACGAAGGACAGCGTTTGAATACGGCTGATAAAAATGAAAGCGGGCGAGAAATAAAATAGAAATGATAAAGAATTATTCGTAGAGAAAGTCCTCATCACATCTCTTGTAGACCATAAAAGCCGCGCCGCCGAAGTGAAGCTTAATTTCACGCTCCGCCGCTTCCAGAGAGTGGGATGTGTGAACGAGGGTTCTGTCCATGGCGAGAGCGATATCGCCGCGGACAGTGCCGATCGCCGCGTCTGCGGGGTCTGTTTCGCCGCTGATTGCGCGCATGATTTTGACGGAGTCATTTCCTTCAATGACCAAAGACAAAGACGGACCGGAAGCGACGAATTCAACAAGACCTGCATAAAAGGCTTTTGCGGAGTGTTCCGCGTAATGTTCTTCGACTTTTGCTTTTTCTAGAACGGTAAACTTCATGCCGATGATCTTAAGACCCCTTTTTTCGATTCTGCCGAGAATTTCGCCCATTAAACCGCGTGCAACGCCGTCGGGCTTAATCATAGAATATGTGCGTTCCATAAAAATCACCATTGAGCAATCAAATTTATTTTAACGAAAAAAATCTGAAATTTTCGGCTCTTTACTTAAGTGATTGACTGCTTCTAATCAGGTTGGCCGAAAGACTGAGGAGTTTTGCAATGATTGCCCGCTCCTGTCGGAGCGGTCAAACATATAAAATCATTCGTAAAGACATTCGTCATCGCATCTCTTGTAAGTCAAAAGAGCTGCGCCGCCGAAGTGAATCTTAATTTCACGTTCTGCCGCTTCAAGAGAGTCTGATGCGTGAACGAGATTTCTGCCGGTATCGACAGCGAAGTCGCCGCGGATTGTGCCGGGTGCTGCTTCCACGGGCTTTGTTGCGCCGTTGATTGCGCGCATGATCTTAATTGAGTCGGCTCCTTCAACGACTAAAGACAAAGACGGAGCGGAGGTAATAAATTTGACAAGGCCTGCAAAGAAAGGTCTTTCGACGTGTTCTGCGTAGTGTTCCTTGGCTTTTGCTTCTTCCATAACGGCAAACTTCATGCCGACGATTTTAAGGCCCTTTTTCTCGATTCTGCCGAGGATTTCACCCATTAAACCGCGTGCGACGCCGTCGGGTTTAATCATAACATATGTGCGTTCCATAAAAAATCACCATTGAGCAATAGATTTAGAATTAGTGTTAAAATTTAAAGTTCATTTTAGAAAAAAACAAAAATAAAGTTGAAAATAAAGTCAATTGACTTTACTTTCTCTTCTGTTCGGCGCGGCCCTTTTCGGTCCAGATGGTTTTTCTCGGGAGTCTTCCCATTGTCAAATTGTTTTGGCATTTGGAAGAGCATAAGAAAAATGTTGCGCCGTCTTTCTTGACGTAAAGTTTGCCGGTACCGGGTTCAACCATTTTTCCGCAAAAGCTGCATTTTCTTTGTTCCATTTTGAATCACCGCTTACCTCATGCTTAATTTCTTGGCTTCACGAGATGTTTCAATCAACATCAAAATGTCGCCGACACGGACAGGACCGACGCAGTTTCTGGTGATGACACGTCCTTTGTCGCGTCCTTCCAAAATTCTGCACTGGATCTGACTGGCTTCACCGTGCATACCGGTGTTTCCGATGATTTCAATCACTTCGGCCGGAAAACCGTTTGCACTGTTAAATTCTTCTGCCATTATTCATCAAACTCCTGCAAAAATCAGTTTTTGAGAGCGGCAGTTTTCTGTGCAATATCATCAACCAATTCGGATGCTTTGCCTGCGTCTGTGATTGCGACTGCTGCGCAGCCGACTGAGAGGCCGCATGCTGCGCCAAGGTCTTTCTGTTCTTTAACAAAAATGTATGCAGCGCCTTTCTCTTCGCAGAGCGGGCCGAGGTGAGCAATAATTTCAACGGGTTCAACGTTTTCAGCGATGACAACGAGCTTTGCCGTCCCTCTTTCGATGGTTTTGGTGGCTTCGTTGGTGCCTTTCTTAATTTTTCCGCTGTCTCTTGCTGTCTCAACAGCTTCCAATGCGCTCTTTTGAAGTTCTTCAGGGGCTTCGAATTTTGCAATTGCCATATAAATCAATCTCCTTCAAGTTCGGGTGGTTTTTTCAAAATTTGGGCGGCCCAAAGGGGCGACCAAACTTGGAGCGTAGCTCCAAGAGTTAAGATTTGCGCTGCAAGCAGCCGCAAAACAAGTAAAAACAACTCCAAACTTTCATTATTCATAGTTGTTTTATTGACTAAAATCTTGAATCGTAACTAAATTACTGTTTTACTTATCGAAAACGGCTCTTTAAATAAAACATCTCTAAATCGAAATCAAGTCTCAGATTAAAACAGGTTTTAGAGGGAAATATTGCATATAAATGTTTCTGAAATAATAAAGGAAATGAACAAGGAAAAGAAACAAAAGAGCAAAAAAATAAAGCCAAATGAAAAGGAGTTGATTTAAACCAACTCAATTCATTCGAAAAGTTTCATACATTTAAGCGGACGAAGATTGATTCGTATGGTTTGAAATCAGTCTGTACAATGCATTTGTATCCGCCATAAAGGCGTTGTAGTTTGAACTGTCCACATATGTCTTCATGACATCGCCTTCTTCCGTAACTGTGAACTCAACACCTGCACTTGCGTTTTCGGCAAGAGCGTAAACATCCCGTTTCATTTCAGCCGTCGGTCTGAGAATAATGGATTCCAGCTGGAAATTCATTTGGAAAGATGACATGTTCAGGAACTGGGAAGAGCGCTGGTAATAGCTTGTGTAATTGCTGCCCGCGTTTGCGATGTATACAATGATTTCATCATAGTTTTCGACATCGTCAGCGTGTGCCAAAATGTCGTTTAAGTTTGTGGCGCCGGAGGCTCTGCCTTCCAAAACGTCAATCGCTCTCTTTGCCAATGTGTTGTCAGCGAGGTAATTGAAGAAAGAAGCGATGATAATCGGGTTTCCTGCAACGACGCGCTGATGGGGGCTGATGAAGAGAATGTTGTAGCCTTCGTAGTATTCATAATGCGGTCTGCTGCCATTAACGTTGATACTTACATTTTCCGTACTGTCAAGAACAACATACTCAAGCCCGCCGATTTGGTATGAAGCCGTCAAAATTCTAGTGGTGCTTGCGCCCGGAAAACTTCTTTGAATTGCTTGATCCACAGTGTCATTTTCGTAGACTCTCAGGATGTTAATTGCCAAAACACCTTCGGGGACATATGAAACGGCATCTTTTGCGTTTTTAAACGTGAAATTCGAGTGCGCTCCGGGAATATCTGCGAAGGGATGTGTGGTTGTGGAGTTTCCGCCACCACCGACATTGTCCAAAATGCCGATCGCTAATGCGGAGCCGATCACTCCGACCATAATCACGACGGCAAAAATTGCACCGTATTTCATCAATTTGCTTTTTTCTTCTTTCATAAATTATTACACCTGAATAGAAATTAGTAGAAATTAATTAAAACAAATTTGAGATCTAAAACTTAAATCAGTTTGGATTAACCTATTACCTATAAACTACAGCAAAATCATTTTTCTCCTATAAAAATATTGACTTGAAAGAATGAACAAAAGGGACTTCAACGAATGAAAAATATTTTTTTCAAAAAATGAATGATTTGCCAAACAATTTGCTGTAAACAAGTTCATTCAAACGAACTTTTCAAGTGGAAAAAATGAAGAGAGAAGAATTATTCTCCTCTGTAAATTCGGATGGCTTCTTCAATCGGCGCATGTTTGACGGTCAGCGCGTTGATTGCGTTGCACATGCGTACGGCTTCATCGAACGGTTTTTGGTGGATATTTCTGCCCGTTGCGTTGCCGGCTGCGCCGCTGACATTCAGCTGTTTGTAAAGGTCTTTTAAGAAATCTTCGGGCGTTGAACTGGATCCGCCTGCGCAGACCACTTTTGTTCTGCCGGCCGCGACGACGGCTTCTTGGAGCAAAACGGCAGAGTCCTGACCGTCTTTTTCACGCGGTGCATTGACTTTGACGAAGTCGGAATTCAAACAGGCGGCAACGCCGGTTGCGCCTGCGATCAGATGAGCGTCCTTTTCATCCGCGACAGCTTGGCCGCGGGGGTAAACCCATAAAACAGTGAGTAAGCCGAATCTGTGGCATTCGTAAATCAATTGAGCGGCTTCGGCAAGCATGTCGGATTCATATTCGCTGCCGATGTAATTTGTGTAGCCAACGACGACAATGTTGAGGCCGCTGTTTTCTTTAAATTCCATCAGCTGGTCAACGCTATATAATTGGCCGCTGTAAGGGTCCTGTTGAGAGGTTTTTACGAGATGCGTTTTGGAATTCATTTTGACCAAATAGGCTAAGTCCGGATAATCCATGCCGTAGCGCGCAATAAGGCCGAGCTGAGTTGCGAAAACACCGATTTCAGCGTTTTGGGCGATTCTGAATAAGTGCTCGGGGTCGTTGTCTTCTTCGGGAATGTTATTGCCGTAAAAGTCATCATTTAAATGTTCGATTTTTTGGTCGCCGGCAAACAGCATCAAACGCCCGCTGTTCTGCGTCGCGCGAAGGTAATTGGCAATATAATCGTCACGAAAATCGGCGAGCACATCTAACGGAACTAAAACATCTTTTTCTGTAATCATAAACATCCACCTCAAAAGGATAAAAGAGAAAATTGAGATATGGTCTAAAAGGGATATCAGATTATAATAGTTTGTTGTAAAATGAAATTTTGCTTCCTTACGGTCGCAAAATTTCAAATGAGCGGGAGGATGGCGATGTTTGCCGAAAAATCGCTTCGCGATTTTTAGCGGCTGCCGCCGTGCGCGCGAGCCGCTCCGCTTTTTATTTTAACTCTCAAATTGCTCCGCTTCTTTTCATATCTTATGATATCGAAAAGACGACCGCCGCTTTACTAAAAAATTAAAAAAGAATGAGAAAAAGAGGCTGGTCAGTCGAGCTCACCGACAATCATACGCAATCCGATAACGGTTTTTTCAATATCTTGCGCCGGGATTGAAAAGAGTAATTCACTCGGCATAATTTTTGTATAAGTACGGCTGCCGCCGCATCCGATTGTAACGTTCGGCTTTCCTGTTTTGATCACATGAGCAACGGCATCGGAACAAACACTCTGTTTGCCGGAAAAGGCCGCATCAATTCGGCCGCCGTCATGATACTCCCAACCCTGCGTCAAAAACATGGCTTGCTCAGGAGTGCAGATGAAAATGACGACATCAGGTTCAAATGTCGCTTTTTCAAGAGGACCGTAAATCGCGATTGAATTGGAGTGCGGTGCCAAGAACGTAATCAAGTCAATCGTTTTTTTAGCGGCTTCAATCGTTTCGAAATGGCGAAGACCGTCACAGTAAAATTCGCCGCTTCTGACTTTGTCGGAAAGCTGTGTCAGACCGAGCGCTGCCGCGCCGCCTTTGCACTGCTGCTCTTCAAGCGTCGTGTAAAACATTTCTCCCGTGCGGCGAACATGATCTGTTATTTGGCAATGGCGCAGCTGGCTGCCGAGTTTCTCAAACCTGCCAATCACCTCATCTTCATTACCCATAGGAATTAGTTTAACGGCAACGGGAGACCCCTCCAATCGAAGAAGAGATTTCAGTTCGCTCCCATAAGCATTCATTTGCTCCAAATTCATATCATGCCCTCTTACTGCTTTTTGTTTTAAGCTTTTAAATAATTTTAAATGTTTTTAAACATTTTTAAATGTTTTTGGTGTTTTGATAACCCATACTGTTTGTGCGAATTCGCGCAAATCACGTCTTTGAAAAATCATACGACCATATTAGTAATTATTGCTAATAAATAAATTCTTCCAAAGGTATCGTTCGGATTGGTAGTAATATGTGATGATTAATGGTGACATATGGCCGGCCTGTAAAAAATTCAGGAAGGGAAAAAGCGTAAAATATAACCATGAATAAAAAACAAATGCAATTACCTTAAAATCAAACCTGTGTGAAATATGCAGATACCGTCTGATTTCGGTTTTATTCGGCTCGCCGAAAGATTTTACCACAAGGCTTTTAAATAGAGATGTTTTTTTTAAAAAGTGCTGAATTCGGGCGGCTTTTTAAAATATTATAATTTTGCGGCATGAATCACTCAAACATTTATCACGATAAATCGTTTGAAAAAGCGTAAACCGCATTAAAATAATTTAATAAGTCCTCGAAAAGGGAAAATACAGCGACTTATTTGTGATACATTATCTCTTTCAAAGGGAAAGAAAAACAGCCGATTAACAGCAGTACCATTAACAGTATCAATTAAAGTCTGAAAATCTCAGATTCAAAGGAAATTAAAAACGGTAAAGAGAGGTTTATCCCAACAGACCGGGATAAAAAAGGTGATTGAATGAGTAAAACAATAGAAATTAAGCCGACAACCCGACACGAGGGCCACACAAATTTGGTTCTGACAGTCGATGATGAAGGAATCGTCGAGTCAGGCGCCTATCACAGTGTGACGCCGGTCAGAGGGTTTGAAAAATTCTTATGCGGAAAAGTCGCGGAATTCGTGCCGATTGCGGTTTCACGCTTCTGCGGCATCTGCCCGACAGCGCACGCAACGTCCGCCGTCGAAGCTCTTGAAAGAGCCTGCGGAATGGAACCGACCAAAGACGGACTGATTTTAAGAGAATTGACGACAATCGGAAACAAAATGCATTCCCACCCGCTTCACCAATTCTTAATCGCACCCGACTATGTTCCAAAAGACGATTACCCCGAAGTCGTTAAAAGAGTTCAGGCGATGAGAAAAATCGGCCAGTATCTTGTTGACACAATCGGCGGCGAAGCAATTCACCCTCCAAACATCAAAATCGGCGGCATGGCCAAAAATATCACGCCCGAGGCAAAGGAAAAACTCATCGCCCGTGCAAAAGAGTATTTTGAGCTTGCAACCGTCCAATGCGATTACATGATGAATATTTTCAACGAAGGGAAGCTCAATGACGGAACCGAAATCCCGAAAACACTCGGATACCACGATTTTCCGCTTTTGGCAACCGACTTAACCTACGGCAACCTTTCAAAGTTTGATTATTCACAAGCAGTCGAATACTCTCCCTTTGAAGAATATCCCAAAGAAATTGCACTTGTAGCCTGCACGAACATTCCCAAATACAAAGGAAGTTTGGTTGAAGTCGGCCCCCGCGCCCGTATGGTTACATTTAAAGATTTTAAAGAAACAAAAGGCGCGCTCGGCATTCACAAAGCGAGAGCTTTGGAAATGGCGCATTACGCTGAAAGAGCGCTTGAGCTTTTGGACGAATTAAACACAAGCGGCGCCCCATACTGCACAGACCCTGTCGCCGGCGACGGTGAAACAGTCGGTGTCGGCGCAATTGAGGCCGCCCGCGGTCACAACGTTCACTCCGCAATTGTCGGAAGAGATGGAAGAGTTGTCGAATACAATGCAATCGTTGCAACGACCTGGAACATTCCGGTCATCGGACGCGCAACAGTCGGCCACCATTACAAATTTGCCGAACACGTTGTTCGCGCGTACGACCCGTGCGTCTCCTGTGCGACACACATGATTGTGAAGGACTATGACGGAAACACCGTCGGTGGAAAGATATTTAAATAAACGTCCCGCAGAATATTTTTCCTTCCCAAAAAGCATGAAATCTGTAAAATAAAAATAAACTTAATAAAATAAAGCGAGATTTGTATGCAGATAAACAGGTGACTTTATGTCGGAATACCTTGAAAAAGAAACATTAATTCTCGGCTGCGGAAATATCCTATTGGCAGATGACGGTTTTGGGTTCGCGGTTGTTCAGCGCTTAAATGAGCTGAAAGAAACCAATCCGAGATTGAAATCGGAAAATATCGGAATTATAGATGCAGGAACAGGCGCTTCGCACTTCATTCTCTCTTTGATTGATGACGAATCGAAAGTTAAGAACGTGATCATTGTTGATATTATCGATTACGGCTTATCGCCGGGTGAGCTGACAAGGCTTTACCCGAAAGATCTGCCGAAAATTCCGAAATATCATATTGACGCGCACGATATGCCTCTCGCGGGAATGCTGAACGATATCCATGAAAAATACGGCATCGAAATTGTCGTCATCGGATGTCAGTATAAGCATATGTCCGCGCCGGACGTCTGTATCGAGCTTTCCGACGAAGTGACTGCTGCTGTTGACAAAGCCGCCGAAATGGTTTTGGAAGAACTGGAAAAATAACGGAACAGAGTAAAATGGTTCGCCGCTTTTTTCGGCGAATGAATTTGGAATATAAAATCGGGTGATTATATTGGTAAAAATCTCACATGTCCACATGAGCGGATGTACGGGCTGTGTCATCTCGTTTGCCGACACATACGAGAAGATTCTTGACGTCTTAAGTGCAGTGGACCTCGTTTATGCGATCACGCTGGCAGACGGACAAACAAAAGTAACGGAAACAGAAGACAAAATTCTTATCGAACGCCTCTATCCGGATAGCATTGATATCGCGTTGGTGGAAGGAAGCATCTGTTTAGATGATCCTCACGCAGTTGAATTAATAAAAGAAGTGCGCAAAAACTCCAAGATTGTCGTCGCGCTCGGCGCCTGCGCTGCAACCGGCGGCGTGACGCGCTTTGGACGCGGCGGTCAAAACCCGCAGCCGACACAGGTTGCCTTTGTTCCGGTCGCGGAAGTCGTTAAAGTCGATTTCGCAGTTCCCGGATGCCCGCCCTCTACGGACTCAATTGTTAAGTTCGTGATGGCTGCGCTTGAAGGCGACACGGACTACTTGGAAATGTATGCCGACTTCGTCAAATATCAGGACGCAAGCGGCGAAAACTTGATCAAGCAGGTGATCAGCCAGAGCCTCTGTATGGGATGCGGCACCTGTGCGGCAGCCTGTCAAATGAGAGCGATTGCCATGTACGACGGCAAACCGGATATCCGCATGGAAATGTGCATTAATTGCGGCTCCTGCATTTTACATTGCCCGAGAATCAGAATGCCTAAATTGAAAGGGCTTTTGGAGGTGTAAAGGATGACAAACCCAATCGGAGAATATATTGAAATGATTTCCGCGCGCGCCACCGATCCGGAGATCTTAAAGAAAGCTCAGGACGGCGGTATCGTGACGGCGGCGTACGTTTATGGTCTTGAAAACGGTCTTTTGGACGGCGTGATTGTTGCGGACACGGCAGAAGGTTTTAAGCCGGTGCCCAAAATCGCGAGAACGAGAGAAGAAGTTTTGTCCGCCTGCGGTACAAAATACTCAGTCTGCCCGAATGTTTCCGTTGTCAAAAACGCTGTTAAAGAGTACGCTCTTGAAAAAGTCGGATTTGTCGGCACGCCCTGTCAAATAATTGCCATGAAAAAGATGATGCAGTATCCGAATGCGTTTCGTGAAACCGTCGGCAACATCGGTTTGATCATCGGCATTTACTGTATGGAAAATTTCCCGTACAACGGTATAAAAACACTTGTTGAAGAGTATGCCAGCGTTCAGATGAGCGATGTTTTAAAGACGGACATCGGCAAGGGAAAACTCTTCGTTTATCCGAAAGACGGAAGCGAGGCCGTTACAGTTCCGATTAAAGAAACCATACCGTTTGAGCAGAAATCCTGTCACGTCTGCATGGATTACACAGCAGAGCTCGCCGATATCGCAACAGGCTCAGTCGGTTCACCCGACGGCTGGAGCACGGTGGTTATCAGAAACAAACGCGGAAAAGACTTCATGGACAAAATGCTTGCGGCGGGTATATTGGAAACACGCCCGCTGGATATGGAAAGCAAAGGCGGCTACCCGCTGCTTGAGAAATTATCCGATAACAAGAAAGCCAAGAATGCCAAAGAAATCGAACGCCGCATTGAAATGGGACTGCCTGTTCCTTATTAATTTAAATCAATCAAAATGTCATTTAATGGACCGGAAATGAAGTAGCGAGAGAGGTGATTCGCCTCCTCGCCATTCTTTTTTTAAAAAACGGCTGCTTGACTTAATTTTAACGACGATCAAGCAATAAAATAAAGTATATAAGTGTCAAAACAATACACTATAAATATCATATTACATAATTACATTATACAATTGCTTTACATAATTTTATATAATTATTTCTGACGTTGGAATAAGCCTGCTAAAAACAGAAACGACGGTGAAAATATGGCAAATTTTTCAAAATATTTGGGAAAAGAAGAGCGTGTCCTTAATTCAATTGACATGAAAGATGAAACGGTGTGGTCTCAGAACAACGTGATTGCAGCCGAATACAAGAGCTGGACGACACTTGTGCTGACAAATAAACGCCTTTTCTCATTGAACAAAAGAAAACTGAGCATGAGAGAATTCCGTTTGGAAGACGTTGTTTCAACAGGCTGGATATACCGCCCGCAATGGGGAAGAATCCTTTGGGGAATTACTTTCTTAATTGCAGCCGCTCTGCTTTTCATTTTTTCAGGAGCAATGGTCCAATATGCGGTGCAATTAACCGGCTACATTGGAATTGAACTGGGCGCCGACGTTATTACCGGGATGAGCTGGTTTATTTGGATTACAGCACTCCTCCTCGTCCTTTTGGCAATCAATGATTTTGTTACTTATTTCCTTAAGAAAAGAACGACATTTTCAATGACAACAAAAGACGGGCGTGAATATTTGTTCCTTCTGCGCGGCAGACGCAATCATATTGATGAATTCCGCATGGCTGTTCAGGACGCAAGAGACTTGTATATTGAAGAAACCGAAAACCGCTACTTCGATAAAATGAGAACGGTTTTGTTCGACCAATCCAATTACGAATACGCTTTAAACAATGCGCAAGCGACCGGCGCAGGAATTCCTGTCGGCGAGTCTAAGACGGAAAAGCTGAAAAGAGAGGAATATTTGCTTTGGGAGCGCAAAAACGCAAAGCTCGGCGGCGCGCCTGAGCGCGACCAAATCGGAGCGGGCGGGCAAAATTTGCTCCAGGCAAATACAATGCAATTAAACGATGACGGAACATTGCTGCTGGAAGCGGGCGGTGAACATTTGTTAAAATCATCGGCTGATTTGACTGTTGCGCCGCTGGCCGCAAAAGCTGCGGACCTGTTTGAGCAGATGGGCTTTGAAGTGTCCAAATTGTCAGCCACGAACGCGGATATGCTCCTT
>JAIRKA010000107.1 GCA_031260345.1 Methanosarcinales archaeon | reverse complement strand
CAACCGCGAGTATTCCCGGAATAACCATTTCACGAAGTGCTGCGGCTGTTACGATATCGACACATTTGCCGTATTCGGGTTTTGCGGTTCCGTCCATGATTCCGGGAATTTCCCTGAACTGGCGGCGGACTTCATCAACGACTTTCATCGCTGCTTTGCTGACAGCGCGCATGGTTACGGATGAGAAAACGAACGGTAAGAGACCGCCGATCAAAAGACCGACCAAAACGAGCGGGTTGTCAATGGAAAGCGAGCCTGCGCCCAAATCGACTCTGAGCCTGTAGTCTGCGAACAATGCAAGCGCACCAAGCGCGGCAGAGCCGATCGCATAACCTTTTGTAACGGCTTTGGTCGTGTTTCCGACTGCGTCGAGTTCATCGGTGACGACTCTGACGGATTCAGGCTGGTTGGACATTTCAGCGATACCGCCGGCGTTGTCCGTAATCGGGCCGTAGCAGTCCAAAGCGACAATCATGCCGGTTGTGGAAAGCATCGCAATCGCTGCAATGGAAATGCCGTAAAGACCGACAATCGGATCAACGGCGCCGCCGACAACGAAGAATGAAACCAGAATACCGATAACGATTGCAATGACCGGAAGGATCGTGCTTTCAAACCCGAAAGAAAGACCGGAAATCACATTGGTGCCGGCGCCTGTCTGAGAGGCGGCGGCGATTTCCTTCACCGGGCGGTATTTGGTGGCCGTGTAATATTCGGTAAAGACGACCATTAAAACGGTGATCGCCATACCGACAAGAGCTGCGATGTAGAAAGTGTAGTCGCCGATCAAATATTCCGTAATGAAGAAGAAAACGACGGCACTGATAATCGTCGCTGCTGCAACGCCTTTGTAGAGTGCGTTCATGATATTCTTACTCTTTCCGAGACGGACGAAGAACAAGGAAATGATTGTCACGAAGATGGCTGCCGCGCCGAGCATCAGCGGGTAGAGAATAGCGTTTGGAATGGAGTTCAAAACAAGTGAACCGAGAAGCATTGCTGCAAGCAGGGTAACGGCGTATGTTTCAAACAAGTCTGCGCCCATACCGGCACAGTCACCGACGTTGTCACCGACATTGTCAGCGATAACGGCCGGGTTTCTCGGATCGTCTTCGGGGATTCCCGCTTCGACTTTACCGACAATATCCGCGCCGACATCAGCCGCTTTGGTGTAAATGCCGCCGCCGACTCTGGCAAACAGACTGATCAAACTGGCACCGAAACCGAATCCGATAACCAAGTCAACCGGTTTTGCCCAAACGGGAAGTGTATGAGCAAATTGTTCAGCAAGAATGTAAATCGTACTGACACCAAAAATAGAAAGACCGACAACAGCAAGACCTGTTACGGCACCGCCGCGGAAAGCGACATTCAAAGCATGCTCTAAACCATTCTTGGCCGCGGCTGCTGTTCTGACGTTTGCACGAATGGAAATGTTCATACCAATGTAGCCGGCCGCTGCAGATGAAAGCGCACCGAAAACGAAACCGACAGCGATGATGACACTGTAATAATTTTCTTTTGGCAAAAGCAAAAGAATTAAAACCGTTAAAACAACAGCGATAACCGCGATTGTCTTGTACTGGCGGTTCAGATACGCCATGGCGCCTTCCTGAATGGCCGCCGCAATTTCTTGCATTTCTTTTGTGCCTTTGTCCTCAGCAAGGACTTTTTTGGCGAGCAGAACTGCAAAAAGAAGACTGACCAAACCGGAAATAGGAGCCAGATAAATCAAATACCCTATATCCATTTTATACCTCTTTTAAATCAATTAATCAAATAATTTGTTGAATAGTTTGCTGAACTTGAAATTTTAAAATTTCAATAATTGCAATGTTAAATATTGTGTGAAAAATAATTTAACAATTTAACAAAAATGATAATAATAACCTTTCCGCAGCACGTTTCCCGCGTCCGGGACGATCACTGCTGAGCGGACAAAACCGCGCGCTGCAAAACAGTCAATTGAACAGAATGCGGCTGGCGATAATATTGAATGAGGAATAGCCTGATTGTATATAAACTTCATGGATTTGAAGGAACAGAAAAACAATTCAAAAATAAGAAGAAAAACAAGTTTGCACTGCCGCCCGCACGCGAACTGCACAAACTTTTCAAACTGTTCAAAATTGAGGATGCATTTTTACAAAACAAAAATGAAAAAGAAATAAAGAATGAATCAGCATTCACTCTTTCGAATCTGAAGAATGCTTGCTTCAATGTCACTTGGCACATTTGCAATAAAGACAAGTGTTCGGATGCCTGCTTCCTGCGCTTTTAAAATGACTTCGATGCGTTCGGGTTCAAGCTCTCTCGTGGCGCTCAGAATACAGAAGGCTTTGATTTCCCCTGTGTCAACAAAGTAATCAAAGTAATCGGGGCTGTCCTTTAAAAATCCGACAACCGCTTTGAGTTCACTCCAAGAATCCGTCAAGTGGACGCCGCGCGAGCCGCCGTTTTGAACATACCAGTCACGCGTGATGCTCGGATAAGCGTTGTGCTGTTCAGTGATGTCCTCGGCAATTTTTAAAATACGGTGGGCACTTTTTTCAACGGAATAAAATTTCCATTGATTTTCCGTAAAATATCTTTCCGCAAGAACCCCGAAAATTCTCATTTTGTCGTCATTGTTAATTCTCATAAAATCACCTGAAAAACGAATTGTTGTTTAGAGTAGTAACATAATTTATTATATATTAATAAACTGCCCCGACGAGAATAGAACAGATTTAATTTGTTCATGCCGAAAAAAAATTATTCAAAAACGATGATCGGCTGAAATTTTAGAGAGAAAGGCAGCAACTTGGTGAAAAAAACAGAAACATCTCTTCCTGTTGTTAAAGCTGAAAAAAAGAAAGATGAGTACACTGGCCGGGACTCGAACCCGGGTTCAAGCGTTGGCAACGCCTGGTGATGACCACTACACTACCAGTGTCCTTCGATTTTGATACAATCTAAAGATTATTTCAAGCTATTAAATGATTTCGATAGCTGGAAATGCCCAAAGCCGGACTTGAACCAGCGACAACTGCCTCTTCAGGGCAGCGCTCTCCCAACTGAGCTATTTGGGCACTTTTGTGCCGTCACGTTAGTTTTCGTTCTACGGCATACAGCAATCAAAATACTTGATGGGCCCGCTGAGATTCGAACTCAGGACCTCCTCCATGTCAAGGAGACGTCATAACCGTCTAGACCACGAGCCCCTATTGTTATTTTGTTGTCAGTGCGGGAAGTTTCGAGAAAAAATCGAAATCAGACAAGTATTTTGTTTGTCCTTTTCCTCGCGGCTGTGCAACCCTCATAAATATGATAATTGTATATAAAGGTTTTGAGTAACGGGAGCAGTCATTTAAATACAGTCCCGAAAAACTCAGTAGAAAACATTCTGTGTTTCGGTTGTGTTATTAAATGTCATCGTGTGACCGTCCGGAAAAAGCAGGATCAAAAGACCGACTTCAATTCCGAGCATACGCTTTTCATGAAGATAAAGCGCCCCTTCGGAACGAGAAACGTTAATCAGCTCAACGGTTGCAGTCGTTCCGCGAACGGAAGTAATGCGGTACTCTTCAAAATCATAAAACAGTTCTTCCAAATAAGGGTCAAGATTACGGCCGCCGAAGACGAGAATATACAGATGTGTCAGGAAGCCGACATCAAAATCAATGATGGAAGTTGCATTTTCATTTAAAAAATGAATTTCCATTTTCGTAATTTGAACTGAAACTTGAGGGGTGACGGAATAATGAAGCGATGCCGACGCTATCAGTATAGCAGACATAACGGCGAATAGAATTAAAAGATGGGACGCTTTCATTTGGTTTACCTCAACAGCCGGAGAGAAACAGCGCTTTGTTGTTTCTTGTTTCTGATTACTATTACTGTTTGAATGTATTTTTCGAATAAATAAATTGCTGAGTCAGCGAGGTTGAAATTAAAGATCGGTTTACGCGCGGACGGCTGCTGCCAAAACAGATCCGGCAGAGAAAAACTTATCCTGAGCAGATGAGCGTTTTCGCATATTTCTGCCTTTTTTTGAACCTTTCACTCATCTCGATTATTTTTCCCAAAGGGAGCGATATTTATCCAAGTAAGCGTACTGTTCTGCTTCTCTTGATCTTTGATAAATCAGCGCTGCCGGATGAAATATTTTGACAATATGCATTCCGTTTTCGTCCAGTTTCGCTTCACCCCAATTCAGAGTTTCGCCGTACGCCTTTTCTGCCGTATTTCCGAGAAGAATGATAATTTTCGGTTTCATCAGTTCAAGCTGCGCCGCCAAAAACGGCCGACATATTTCGATTTCTTTTTTCGTCGGTGTCCGGTTTGCCGGCGGCCGACATTTCAATGTGTTAATCACTGCCCATTCATCCTCCTTTAACCCCATATAGTCAATGAATTTGTCAAGCAGTTTTCCGGCGCGGCCGCAGAACGGAACGCCCGTTTCATCTTCATTTTTGCCGGGCGCTTCGCCGATAAAAACAACCTTCGGTTTCTCCGACCCTTTAGAAATGACTTTGTTCGTGACGGTTTCATGAAGCGCACATCTTTTGCACGCCAATATCTTTTGTTCCAAATACGGGAAACCGCCTTTCACCAAATCGGCGGCAACAGGGGCATTTTCTGACAACTCTTTCACCTCTCCTTTTCCTTCTTTCTTTTCTTCTCTTTTTTCTTCTTTCCCTTCTGTTCGGTTCGTTAGGCAAAAGAGTTACATTATATATAATAAATCACATTCATTATTTTAATTGATATCGGCCTCTAAAATCGGTGTTTGATCCATTTTATAAATTATTTAGTTATTGCTCAATTCAATATGGAATTACGGAGAGATTTCCATGAAAGTCGTTGTTATCGGGGCCGGTGAAGTGGGTTACAACATCGCTAAGGTCATGTCAAACAAAAATGACGTTATCGTTATTGAAAAAGATGCTGACCGCGCGGCACGCGCCAACGAACTTGATGTTCAGGTAACGGTCGGAAACGGCGCGAATGCTGATCTTTTAAAAAGCTTGCCCGCTTTTGATCTTTTTGTCGCGGTTTCAAACAATGATGAAGTCAATATTCTTTCGTGCTTGACCGCAAAAACGATTTCTAAAGGCAAAGCAAAGACAATTGCCCGTGTCAGCAATCCAGATTACATCCAAAAACCTGTTTCTCAAAGACCCGAAGTCGGCGTTGATGTCATGGTTTGCCCTGAACTCTCTCTCGCTTCTGAAATCGCTGAACTTCTTTACATTCGCGGCGCCGTCAACGTTGAAGTTTTCGCGGAAGGCAAAGTCGAAATGATTGAATTCATCATTTCCGAATCCAATCCGATCGTCGGCAAAACATTCAAAGAGCTGAGCCTTAGCCAATCATGCACAGTCGGCGCAATTTTGCGCTCCGGCGATGTGTTCGTCCCGGACGGAGACAGTTTTCTCATGCCGAATGATCACGTTATTGCGATTGCCAAAACTGAAGATGTAGAAAAAGTCGAATCTTTGTTCTCTCCTGAAGCAGAACCCGCAAAAAAGAGGAAGAAAAAAATCCTTCTTATCGGCTGCGGCATTGTCGGCTTTTACCTGGCAAATCAGCTTGACAAAGACCCGCTGATTGATTTAAAAATTATTGAGCTGAATGAAGAACGTTGTTTGGCAGTTGTTGATTTGCTTCCGCATTCTCTGATCTTAAAAGGCGATGCCACCGACATTGACCTCCTGCGTGAAGAAGGCGCCGGAAGCGCTGATGTCATTATTTCCGTAACCGACAGTGATGAAAAAAATCTTTTGTGCGGCTTAATGGCAAAACACTTCGGCGCGAAAAAAGTCATCGGAAGGACCACACATCCCGATTATCTCCCCGTCTTTGAAATGGTCGGAATTGATATTGCGCTCAGTACAAGAAATGCAACCATCAACGAAGTGCTGCGCCTGACACTCGGAACAAGCGTTGAAACGCTGCGTGCGCTTCCGCAAGCACAATCTGAAATATTGGAATATTTGGTCACGGAAAAATCAAGGATTGCGGGAACAGTGCTCAAAGATCTGAATTTCCCAAAAGACGCGATTATCTGCATGATTGTCCGCAGCGGCGAGCCGATTCTCCCAAACGGCAGTTTAACGATTCTTCCGGAAGACCGCGTGATCGTCTTTTCAAAGCCGGAAGCTTATTCCAAGCTGAATAAATTGTTTAAATAAATTGTTAACTGACTTGTTTTAATGAAATTTAACTGAACTGTTCAAAACGGATCGGATGACTATGGCTCGGGGAATCAGTTTAAAAAATATTTTTTCAGTTGTCGGCAAAATTTTATATTTGCTGGCGCTGGTTCAAATTATTCCTTTAGCAATCGCTTTTTATTACAATGAGCCGTTCCTGCCGTTCTTAATTTCAATTATTGTTTCCGGTTTTTTCGGCCTTTTCCTCGGGTATTATACAAAAGATAAAAGAAATGATGAGTGGACCGTTCGTGAAAGTTATGCCATTGTCGCGTTCAGCTGGCTTTTTTCCGCCGTTTTCTGCGCAGTTCCCTTTCTGCTTTCGGGCTTGTCTCCGCTGGATGCTTTTTTTGAAGCCATGTCAGGCGTTACGACAACAGGCGCAACCGTTTTGCAAAATATTGACGCCGTTCCCAAAAGCCTGCTGTTTTGGAGAAGCTTAACGCAATGGCTCGGCGGTCTCGGAGTTGTCGCGCTTTTCTTAGCGATTCTCCCGAAAGTCAATATGAGGGGAAGACAGCTTTACAAAATGGAGTTTTCCGGACCGACCGAAGGTAAAATTCGCCCCAAAATCAGCAGCACGGCAAAAATTTTGTGGATTTTCTACATCGGTGCGACCGTATTGCTTGCAACGATACTCTTCTTACTGGAATTTCCGGTTTATGACGCAATTGTTTTTGCTTTGTCAACCATGTCAAGCGGTGGATTTACACCACATAATGAAAGTATTCTGCCGTTTATAAATTTTAAAACCGGAATCGTCATTGTCTTTTTCATGCTGGTTGCCGGCACCAATTTCGCCCTGATTTACAAAGCGGCAACCGGTGGAATTCGTTATTTATTTAAAGATGAAGAATTCCGAACCTATATTTTGTTCTTCATAATTGCCTCAATCATACTGACCGTTATTTTAGTTCGGGATATGAATTATAATTTAACAACATCTTTGGGTTACGCTTTTTTCCAAGTCAGCAGTCTGATGACAACAACGGGATATGTGATTGTTGATTACAATCTTTGGAGCGATGCCGCTAAAATCCTGTTATTCGTTGTTATGTTTACAGGCGGGTGTTCAGGATCGACATCCGGCGGCCCGACATTTGTCAGGTGGATCATTCTTTTGCGCTACGCCCGCCGCGATATTTTCAAATTCCTGCATCCGAATGCCGTCAAACCGATTAAATACAACGGCAGAAGCCTGAATGAAGAGGTTGTCCATTCAACAATTTCATTCATGATTCTTTATATTTTGGTTTTTGTTGCCAGCACCGTTCTTTTGGGAATTTTGGAATTGGATTTGACGACTGCTGCGGTCACTTCTATCGCTACGCTCGGAAACATAGGCCCCGTTTTCGGAATGATCAGCCCGTTTGACAGCTTCGCCGACTTTCCCCCACTGGCCCGCATCGTCATGATTTTCAATATGTGGATTGGAAGACTTGAACTCTACACCGTCATTCTGCTGTTCACGAGAGAATTTTGGAAAAGATAAAAGAGCTTTCTGAAAAAAAATAGAAATGATAGCAAATGTGCAGTGCTTTCTTTTTTATTCGATTTTAAAATTTTCAGTTTTAAAGCCACTGTAAAAGCGCCCGTCTAAAGCCGTAAATTTCAAAACGCAGTAATCGGGATCGGTCACCCCAAGCAGATAATAAATGTCATCGCCTTCCTGCCAAATCATTTCTTTGGAGTCGGAATCTTCCAAAACTTCCATCATTCCACGCAGCATGACGCCTCTGAAAAAACGTCTGTCCATAAAATAAATGCAGGCCTTCGGATCGACACGATATTGAGAAACGCGCATTGAAGATGTATTCGTCGTAAAATAAAATATTTTAATTCCTTCTCTTTTTCGAACGGCAAGCATTGCTTTTGTGTTCGGAAATCCGTCTTCGTCAATAGAACTGATAAAGGAGGTGTTGGTTTTGTCAATCAAATTTCCAATTGTTTTCTCAGCATCTCTCATTTCACTTTCCTCTTTCTTGATTCGCTTTTTCAACTTTATTATTTTCAGTTTTACTTTTTTCTGCTTTATCTTTTTTATCAAGCTCTTTCAAAAATTGAGCCGTTTTCTGAGCGTAAACGGCTCGTTCTTCCAGCGTTATATTCGGATCGACATTTTCAAAATAATATTCACAAGGGATTTCAGAACAGCCGCCGCAATGATTCAATTTCTTTTTGTTGACGGCGCAGTCATAAATCGGACACAATTTTTTCCCGATTTCATCTCCCCATGAAATAAAACCTTTGCTTTCTCGGCATCCGTCACAGGTTTTACGGTAAAGTTTGCATTTTGAGCAGTCTGCGCCGCAAGGATTGATCATATTGTTTCTCGTTTGTTAAATTTTTACCAATGGATGACATAATTCAAAAATTGAGTTACATGTTCGGGAACATCTTTTTGGAAAAAATCGGAATCGGCGATTTGATAACCTGACCCTTTTTCTTTTAAAATGTCCGTTTCATAACCGAACCAATAAACGACAAGCCCTTCGCCGAAGCGGTCGGCATATTCTTTGAATTGTTTTTTCTCATAATGGCGGTGTTCTTTGAGTTCCCCAAAGAGTGCTTTGCTTTCAATCCAGCAAACTTCACGCCCGCTGATTTTGATTGTTTTTCTTAAAAGGAAATCGGGCGTTTTTCCGGCACGGCCTTCCGCGCGCATTTCTTCTTCGCAGGTGTAATCACAGCTTTTCTTTTTCAGCCAAAAAGAGATGATATTTTCACCGATTTTGCCTTTTTCTTCCTGTAATTGATGCGCCCGCGGCGAGAAGAAATAGTCAGCGTTCAAAGACTCCGACAGCTCCTTTTGAATGCGGCCGTTTTCAATATTTTTCGGATTTTTGCAGAAGAAACGAATTTCTTTTTTGGTATGCCCGAGATTTTCTAAAACAAGCGCTGAGACAAGCGTTGCCGGATAATTATATTTTTGGCTGAGCGCCAAAAAAGAGTGACCATTACGCCATTCACTGACGATTTTCTCCTCTTTTCTTTTAAAAAGATAATGGGATTTCTTGACGTCTTCGACGACTTTTTGATTTAAAATGCTTGACAGCGTGCCGCGGCAAACATTGTATTTCTGTGAAAGTTTTAAAACGTCATCGTGAGAATGGAGGGATTCATGAAAATAATGATACAGCTTTGAATCCATAGGTCAATAAATCTCCTGCATTTGTTTTCCTCTTTCAAGATTTCAGACAACGAATTCATCATCCAAATTCTGAACGGCAGTTCTGTTCGTGCGCAATTTCTCCAAGCTCTTTTTCTCGCTCAGCAAAGCTTGAAGGTCGGCGTCGTATTCTTCATCCGTTTCATCTATCTCGACTTCATT
>JAIRKA010000106.1 GCA_031260345.1 Methanosarcinales archaeon | reverse complement strand
TGGCTTTAACGGGTTCAGCTTTGGCTTTAACGGGTTCAGCTTTGGCTTTAACGGGTTCAGCTTTGGCTTTAACGGGTTCAGCTTTGGCTTTAACCGGTTCAGCTTTGGCTTTAACAGGCTCAGTTTTGGCTTTAACAGGTTCAGCTTTAGCTTTAACAGGTTCAGCTTTGGCTTTAACAGGTTCAGCTTTGGCTTTAACAGGTTCAGCTTTAGTTTTAACAGGTTCAGCTTTGGCTTTAACAGGTTCAACTTTGGCTTTAACAGGTTCAGCTTTGGCTTTAGCAGGTTCGGCTTTTGTTGTCGGTTTTACCGCTTCTTTTGCTGCCGTCTTTTTAGCGGGCGCTTTGGCTTCTGTCTGTTTTTCAACAGCTTCCGCTTTTGCACTTTTCGTACTCTTTGCTGTACTCTCTTTTTTAACAGTTGTACTCATGTTGTTCTCCTTGGAAATTTAGCTTATTTTTTCGGAATTGACCGACAGCTAAAGGGAGGTTTTAGAGTTACTCATCAACCGGCGTAATCAATATGATGTTGTTGCCTCTCAAGACGACCGATTTAAGTGATCTCTCTTTTTGGCCGTTGACGATTTCAAAAGTGTCAACCAAGTGGAGATTCATATAATCATCAACAGTACTGAGTGTTCCTTCAAGAAGGTGGGTATCGCCTTTCATTTCAACAAGAACGCGTGATCCGACAATTTTCTGAACTTTTTTATTTGGGAACAAAATCAATCCCTCTCTTTTTGACTTGAATAAAAATCGTTAATCTGAAATCCGTTAAAAATATGATATAAAATATAATAATTTCCTCTAATCTGTTTTGATTGTCAAAAATTATTTAGATTTCGGCATTTCAAATGGTATTTAATGCATATAAAGGTTTATAATGTTTTGCGGCTGCCGAATTTATCAATTCAGGCGGCTTCGGATAGACACATATCCGATACGCGTAAACGTACATGAATAAACATACATAATAAACCACACGCATCATAAATCGCATTGTATACAGCACTTTAAACAGCATTTGTCGTTAAACGTGCGTTTAAGCGTATCCGTCTAAAACGGTGGTGTCGTTGTGCGATGTTCCTTTTGAATTTCCTTTCGGGGACTGCCCTTTGATTTCGCCGAACTTGCTTTCATAATCATTGACGTTTTGCATGATCCAGCGGGCGAGTTCTTTTGCGGCGACAGGTGAAAGGATAACCTCTGTTCCGATTTTGCGCTGAATTTTTTTCACGCCGTTTCTTTGGCCGAATTCAGGATCGTCATTGTAAAAGCTGATTCTGAAATCATAAATATTGTTCACGCCGATTGCGCCGATTGCGTAAAAGCACTTAAAGTCTTCTTCTTTGGAAACTTCAATAACAATTTCAATCGGCTGGCCGGGTACGGGCTGCGCCGGTACATTCTGAGGAGCTTTTTCTTCTGTCATTTATATCGCCTGTTGTTTATGAATTAATACGAATTGATAGAATAATTGCATTCTTATTTTAAGGTATTTGTTTTGTTCAATTATGCAATTGGCTTGGTTTTTCATTGGCGCATTTACTTGCTTATTTTATATTTATTTGCCTATTTATTTATACTTATTTAATTACCAAAACATCGGTTTTCTGAATCTAAAATAAAAAACGAACGCCCGATAAAATCCTAAAATTTAAAGAATCTGATTCAAAGAAAAAAACGGCGTTCAAATTTTAAAGAAAATTAAAAGAAAAACGGATGTTTCTGTTTTGTTGAATCAAAAATGAAAAGTTCAAATACGACCGCAAGATGAAATTTCGTGAGCGAAGCGAACGAAATTGAGACTTGCGGATTCGCCCCGATAACAAAAATAATTTTATCACCGTTTTTAAAAATATGAATTGAGCCGAGGAGGAATGAGTTTTTATTGCTTTTTATAGGAACGAATCTCCAATGCCTCCTTTCACTCGCTTCGCTCGCGAAACTCGTCATTGGAGGTGGTTGTTTTGGTTTCTCAATCACTTTTATTCAAAAAACGAAACACCGTTTTTCTTCTAAATCTAAAACGAAAAGCGAACGCCCTCTTTCATTTTTTTATCAAAGCCGGTTTTTTGTTTTAGGGTTTACATGGCGTTCAGGTTTAAAGAAAATTAAAAAAAATAGATGTTTGGATTTGGAAAATGTTACAAAAAGCAGTTGTATGCCGGTTTATACCTCAGCCGCGGATTTTCGCTCTCAGCTCTTTCGCTTCTTTTGCAAAGCCTTCTTTTTTCATTGTTTTTGCGATCAATTCGACCGCTTCCAAATTTCTGACAGCGTCTTCGAGATATGAAAAAACATCGCCGACATAAGCCGTTATACCGTATTCACTCTCCAGCTCGCGGATGATTGCAATCGGCTCAAGCCCTTTCATTCGAAGCAACAAAATCTTCTCCGAAAATTTCCGCTCGGCGCAGCCGCAATACGGCGACTCTTTGCAGGAGCAGACAAACATGTCGCTTCCGAAATTGAGAAGCAGCTTCTGATATTTCGGGCTGACGTCACGCAAAACAGTACCGTCAAAAATAATGTCCAAAAATGCGCCTTGAAAGACGCGCGTCGGCAGATTTATTCGAAGATCTTTTGAAATCTGCTCGGCATATTTGAAAGACGCGCCCGTGAAAAACTCTAAATTCGTGATGATTCTCAGCGCTGAAATATTTGCTTTGATGGAATCAACAATCATAAAAGTCTTTGAAACCGATAGGAAGTGAGCCGAGGCGATCCGGCCGAGTTCCGTTTGAGTGACGGTCTGACCTTTGAGTTCAATGAATTTGTATTTTTGAAGCTTGAGCAGCATGATGTTTTCATTGACCTGCCCAAACATCATGGACAGAATTTTCATCAAATCCGTTTTGGACGACGTGACGGAAACAGACGCGAGCAGCTCTTCAAGCTGATCTTCTTCATTGTAATCAAAATTATCATCTAAAAGCGTTCCTTTGAGCAGGCCGACGGCAACATCTTCTTCGGACTCTTTATTTTTTCCGGAAAAATAGGTTTTTCCCGGAACCGGCATTAAAACGACAACGCCGCGGTCATGGTAATCAGGACGCCCTGCGCGGCCGCTCATTTGTAGGAAATCCTGGACGGTCAGCCATTCAATTCCCATCGCAAGTGACTCAAAAATAACTTGAGAAGCCGGGAAATCAACGCCTGCCGCCAGCGCCGCTGTCGTTACGACAACCGGAATCTCACCGTTTCCAAACTTCGTTTCAACGATTTTTCGCTCGCGCTGATTCAGGCCGGCGTGATAATAAGCGGACGGCATCGGCAGCGCATTTGAAATGTTTTGGCAGTTGGCACGAGAATTAGTAAAAATAATCGTTTGACCGCGATGGCCTTTGGAAGATTTCATATTCCATTCGTCCTGAACCAATTGCGTCATCAGCCGATTCTTTTCATGTTCTTGAACAAAAACCAAATGCCTGTCAATCGGAACCGGTCGGTGTTCATAAACAACAAGGCTCGCCCCGAGCTTTTCAGCGAAATAATTCGGATTGCCGACGGTTGCAGAAAGATAAATAAACTGCGCATCCGGAACAGTGTAGCGCAGGCGTGCGATGAGTCCGTCCAAACGGTGCCCACGCTCCGAATCGGTGAGCATGTGAACTTCATCAATTACAACGGTTCCGACTTGGCCGAGAGCGTCAGCGTTTCCGAGACGCAGAAGATGGTCGATTCCTTCGTAAGTACCGACGATGATATCGGAATCCAGCGTCTTTTTCATGAAAGTCGTTTCTTTGGTTTTAATCATTTCGGCGCCGATTCGAATGGATGTTTTGAGACCGATTTCATTGTAGCGGGTTGTGAATTGTTCATATTTTTGATTGGCAAGCGCGACGAGCGGCACGAGGTAAAGCATTTTTCCGCGTTTGGACAGCACGTTTTCAACTCCCGCAATTTCGCCGATAAGCG
>JAIRKA010000091.1 GCA_031260345.1 Methanosarcinales archaeon | reverse complement strand
AGTCGGAAGTGCGTATCCTACAACTGACCCGATTTCAGGGGACATTATTATTGTCAGCTCTATTTCAGACAGCTTTGTTACAGGAAATATTGAAAGAGTTGGAATAGTATCTGATGATGGTGAGGGCGGTGATATTTGGGGCGGTGATAGTTTTGTGGGCGGCTTAGTCGGTAACGGGTTCGTCAATATTTTAAACAGTTCTTTCTCAGGAAAAGTTAAGGGAGTTGATTTTGTCGGCGGTCTTGGCGGTAACATAGGGGGGATTATTTCAGACAGCTCTGTCACGGGAGATGTAGCAGGAAGTGCGGCGGTTGGCGGTTTAGTTGGGTATTTCGCTGAGGGTTCTATTTCAGACAGCTTTGTCATAGGAAATGTTACAGGAGAAGGATGGATTGTTGGCGGCTTAGTCGGTGACCTATAGTTAACAAATTTCATTTCAAGCAGCTTTGTCATAGGAGATGTAACAGGAAGCGACGTGGTTGGCGGTTTAGTTGGTCAAACGAGAGACGGCAGCAGTTTCATTTCAAACAGTTTTTTCTCAGGAAATGTTAGTGCTCTTGATAATGAGGAGACAAGCTGGGTCGGTATATCGGGGACAGGCGGCTTAGTCGGCCTCATGAGATGCATCGGTTCCATTTCAGACAGCTTTGTTGCAGGAAATGTCATTGGAGAACAGCATGTCGGCGGCTTAGTCGGTTATGTCGGCTCCTCTTATTATTTGGAAGACGCCGGTTCCATTTCAAACAGCTTTATCACAGGAAATGTCACTGGAGAAGAGTATGTCGGCGGCTTAGTCGGTTACTTGGAAAGAGGTTTCATTTCAAACAGTATGGCTTTAAATGAATTCGTCAATGGAACGGCTCAAGTACATAGTGATTTTGGATATATCGACAACCAATATGACAATGAGGTGTCGGATTTGTTCGTTTGGGAAAACATTTCCATGAATGGTGAAATTGGAACGATTACAAACATTTCCAGAGCAAGCGTCGTTACTGAGGTGTCTTCGAAAGATGTTTGGGGCTCTTACCCGACGAGTCCGTTTCAAACAGTTAATGTTTGGTCAGCGTTTGGTGCGGCCGACTGGACCTTAAACTCCTACGGCACATTCAGGCTGCCTGTTCACACATGGAGCGAGGATCCCCTCCTCGAATACGCAAATGTCGCCGCAGATGCCGCGTACTTAAGTTTCGGGTTTACAGTTACTTATGACGGCAGCGGTCACACGGCAGGTACTGTTCCTGAGGGGGAATTTTATGAGTGGATCGGCAAGCTCCAAGATGCAGCAATTAAAGGACCGGCCGATTTGGAAAAAACAGGTCACGCTTTCACAGGATGGACAGAAGTAGGCGTAGCAGAATTGTGGCAGCCCGGAGAGAAACGCGCAATGGATTCCAATGTCGTTTTATCCGCCGCATGGGAACCCATTGACACGCCGCCCGGAAGCGGCGGAGGAAGCGGGACCGGAAACGCAACAGTCAGACCCCCCTCTGACAATAATACAACTCAGCCCCCTTCGCCTCCGGGAGACGAAAGAGATGAAACGCCTGACCTGCCGTATTCAACCGATCCCCCCCGGATTTTGACCGTCTTGCTCTTCCCGTTTGCAATCGCAATCTGGGCATTTGTCAGAAAAGAACAAGACCATACAGAACACAAGAAATAATGGAATGAATCTGATTCGTTATCGGGAGATACATGATTGAAATAAACTGCTTATGCAGTTCATTTCATCATGGCTTATTTTTCAAATTCGTTTCCATGAATTAAAAAGCAGCCAGCTGCCTTTCACCGTTTCCAAGTCTGATTTACTTGCCATTTGCATCTGCGGCCGCTGCGCGCGAACCGCTCCGTTTTTTAAAAATTTAGTCACAAGCGGAGGTGTAAAATTCAATGGAGAAGCGCATATTCTCCGATAAAAAACAGAAGAAGAGGGGACTAAAAAGGAATAAGAGGGCACAAAAAAATCAAAAAATAAAAAGAATTCAATTTAAAGTTCAGCGCCGACAATCGTTTGTGTTGCCGTTACATTCGGATTTTCACGGATTTTGTCAACGATGTCATTCAGTTCGCGAAGCGTTTCAAGTTCAACAATGACAACAAAGTCGAATTCGCCGAAAACGTGGTAAACATCTTTCACGCCGATATAAGACTTTAAATCATTGTAGGCCTTCTTTTCAGAACCGGGCAATACATTTAACATTGTAACTCCGATGACCATGTTTTTTCCTCATTTATTGTGAATAATTAGTAATTCCCTATGTCTGCTGATTTGGAATCAGCGGAATATTGAATAAGAGAATTCTAGCGTTATATAGCTATCGTTTTAATCAAAATCAATTACATTTTATTCTTCATCACCGCAACCAGTGCCTCAAACGTAAATTCTTCGGGAACGGCATCAACCATAACGCCGAAACTTTCAACGGTTTGAGCCGTCGGATAGCCGATTGCGCCGACAACGGCTTCATTCAGCCTGTCAATGATTTCAGCCCGTTCACCCGCTTTCTCGGCGAGCGTCATGAAGTTTTTCACCATCATCGTGCTGGTAAATGCAAAAGCGTCAATTTCGCCTGCCAATGTTTTTTCAATTAATTCATCCTGAAGAGCGCCCTCAAGAATATCCAATGTATAAACATGCGTTTGGTGGACGGTGGCACCGGCATCAATTAATCCTTGAACCAAAACGGGTGATCCGTAAAAACTTCTCGGAATGTCAATCACTTTTCCGGCGGCATCTTTTCCCAAATCATTGACCAAACCTTCCGAACTGTACTCATCAGGCATAAAAAAGCTTTTTAAGCCGTAACTTTCCATTTTCTTTTTTGTCGTCGGGCCGATGGCAACGATATTGATCTTTTTCAAAGCGTCCAAAAACTCTTTTTCGGAAACGCCGTCCAGATTTTTCAGCGCGTGACCAACGCCGTTCGCGCTTGTAAAAATCACGATGTCTGTTTTTTGAGAGAGAACACGTTTTACGAAACCGTCAAAAAATTCATCTTTCATTCCTCTAAGAGTCACAACGGGAACGGACAGCGGCTGAAAACCGGCAGCTGCCGCAATGTCTTCCGAAGCGTCTGTGTACGTTTCGGGACGCATAATTGCAAGAACGGGTCTTTTATCCATAAACACCTCTCCTTTGATTGTCTTTGTTTTTTCAATATTTCGAATGCTGTTCGCCCAAGACGGCATGCAGATTCACGACATTTCCGATAACCGTAATCGCAGGCGCTTTGACATCCCGCTCTTTGGCCAAAGCGGCAATGTTCTCCAGCTTTCCGATTGTGACGCGCTGATCGGGGCGGGTGCCTTTTTCGACAAGCGCAACGGGCGTCTTCGGATCCATTCCATATTTGAGAAGTTCGCCGCAGTTGCGTTCAAGCATTTTAACGCCCATAAAAATCACAAGCGTGCCGTCAAATTTCGCAAGCAGCTCCCAATCAAGTCCGGTTTCTTCTTTGGTCGGGTCTTCATGACCGGTAATGAATGTCACCATGGAATTGCTGTTTCTGTGCGTCACGGGAATGCCCGCGTAAGCCGGAGCGGCAACAGCAGAAGTGATCCCGGGAACGATTTCAAATTCAATGCCGGCTTTGACAAGCTCTTCGGCTTCTTCACCGCCTCGCCCGAAAACGTACGGGTCGCCGCCTTTGAGGCGCAAAACTGTTTTACCTTCTTTGGCCTTTTCAATGATGGCTTCATTGATCTTGTCCTGAGTCAGCGTATGATTTCCGGAATATTTGCCGGCATCGATTTTTTCAGTATCGGTCGGAATTAAGCTTAAAATCGCCTCACCCGGAAGCTGATCATAAATGACGACATCCGCTTCATCGATTAAACGGCGGGCTTTCACCGTCAGCAAATCGGGATCTCCCGGACCCGAGCCTGCCAAATAAACTTTACCGTATTTTTCAGACATTTTGTATTTCCTCTTTAAATAAGCGCAATAAATGATGGGTAAGCGATGATAAGATAGTAAATGATAATAAAATAATGGTATGTAAAATGATATGAAATCGGGCAATTAATTACTTGTGCCCGAGAAGTCTTAAAATCGGCGATTTCTTTTCATTCTTTTCACGGTCCCAGTCAAAGCCTGAAACTTTTTTTGCCAAATCCGCTTCATTCGCGTAAATGTGCGCGGAAGTGGATGTTAAAATGATTTCAATCAATTCGCAGCCGGCGGGTTTGATCACGAGTTCGTCAAATGCTTTTGCAATGCCGCAAAGGTTGGCCCAAACCGCGTCGCCGTAGTCGTTGGAACGAAACAGCAATCGAAGCGAAACCTGATTATCGTCCAGCAGGCGAATCTGATACCAGTTAAAACACGGCGGGTTGTGGGAATTCCAATACATGGGATGGTAAATCGTCCCGACATTCTGATTGGATTGAATCTTAGTTCTCAGATTTTCGGCCAATTTCTCTTTGGAAACTTCCATCTGATCGATTTCGCCTTCAATCGTTTGGAATTTGCGCATCAGCTCAATGTAAGTGTATTCAAAATCGGTGTCATCGCCCTGACGTATTCCGATATCGCAGAGCGGCACAAGGAAAGTGTCTTGATAATCCGTAATTTTATCGCCGGCCCATCTGAAATTTTCAGGTGTCACGCCGGCCAAAACGTCATCAATCGCTTTTCCGTAAATCTGAATAATTGCAAAGATTTCGCGGGCGCGTTTCGGTTCACCGGCATGCCCGAATGTGATATCTTTGCCGTCAAGAACAATATCTTCCGTGATTTTTCTATACAAAGAATCAATGTTCTCGCCGGAATACGTTTTCACAAAAGTCAATGAGGACGGTTTCATAGAATCACAGTTTTCCTTCGATTGGGTTTACAATAAATATGAAATGTATCAAACTGTTTCCGAAATATGTATTGAAATTATTTAAGTGTGCGTTATCAGTAAATCGTGTTCAAAAATTTTGCTCACTTCGCTTGCAAAATTTCATGGCCGAGGGGAGGGAGGTGTTTGTTGAAAAATCGCTTCGCGGTTTTTTGACTGCGCCGCGCGCGCACGAACTCGTTTTTTAGTGGCTGCCGCTACGCGCAAGCTGCACAAATTTTTCAAATAAATTTTTCAAAAAAGAAAATGCGTTTTTTGGTACTTCTTGACCGATGATTGGGAAGTAAAGAGAAAAGAAGAAAAACGAAAAAAAGAAATAAAAAAAGAATACGGGAAAAACCCGCATTTTCTTTAAGACTTGGTGCACAAGCTGATGCTGCGGATTTCGATTGTGCTGTCCGCGTTTGTCCTCAGCTCAAAAACAGCTGTTTCTGTTGTGCTTCCGTTTTCAAATGCTCTGTTGTGATCAAAGACCAACGACACATTTCCTTCTTTCAGGCTTCCAAATTGCCAGGTGTGAATACTCGGAGCGCCGGGCATGCCGGTAGCCGTATCTTCACTGCGGTCAATTGTCATGTTCAAAACATCCGTCGGCGTCATTGAAACATTCCATCTGTATCCTGTTGTCGGGTTTTCCGCAAACACCATTTTAATGGCTGCACTGCTTTCCACAAGCGTTACGTTCTTGGAAAGCGGCAAATAACCTCCGACCGGAGTTGTAACGGACAAAATTTCAATGGTGTTGTCCGCGTTAACCTGAATAACAAAGGTTAAATCTTCAAGAGTCGAGTTGTTTTCAAATGATCTCTCGTACCTGAAGTTCAATGCAACCGTTCCGGGTGACTGAGCTTCGTAAGAGAAGGTGTGAATTCCGGGAGCGCCGGTCATGTTTGTCGATGCCGTTGTTATATCATTAACGGTTTCATTCAAAATGCTCGTATTGTTGGCGGTGACTTCCCAGCCGTAGCCTGTGGACGGGTTGGTTGTAAATTCGAATTTGACAACGGTATCATTTTCGGTCAATGTCACATTTTTATAAAAGTGAGATGTATTGTCGGTTTCATTCGTGCCGCCGCCGAGACAGCCGGAAAACGCAACCGCCAAAACGAGGCCGATTAAAATCATTAATTTTGCTGAATTTTTCAAAATTATCCCCTCTGGTTAATTGATCAACTCATGTTAAATTAACTTCATAATATTAAGTCAATGAGTCAATAACACACATAAAATAAACCAAATCTCATTCAAAAATTTTTGAACAAAATTCTGGAATAACTACACCATTTCTATATTTAAACTCAACCGTTCAAAAACGGCTCATCGATTCATAAAATAACAATTATAAGGGCTTTAAGCTGAAACGCTTGACTTTTTTGTTGAAGTATTCATGTTTTTGTGTTAAAATTGAGAGGGTGGAATCCGCAGAATTTATATTTTATCAGATAATTTATATTTTATACATGATATACAGCTGTCGTGTTTTGTATGATATAATTATTCAAAACTAAGAAGAATTGGAGCTTGAAAAATGGATAGAGCAATCAAACCTTACAAGCAAGTCAAAGCAATGCTGGGAAGCGCAAGCCCTGCGTGGGAAAAATTGGTTGGACATATTCGCTTTTTCTACGTCATGGATGAGCTATGGAAGGAAGGTAATCCTACCCATAAGCAATACAACGAATTATACATTCGGCGCGGCGGCAAATCGCTGACCATACTTGGTATTCGTGAAGGGTACTTTATTGCGTGCGTTGTGCTTGGCAAGAACGAGCGGGAAAAATTTGACGAACAGCGGGAAAC
>JAIRKA010000108.1 GCA_031260345.1 Methanosarcinales archaeon | reverse complement strand
TAACGGACGCCCCGTTCGCGTAACGCCCCTTCTATACGGCGACATCTTCAAGTGGTTCAATAATTTCAGGGACGGCATTCCCGCATACATCATGGTTGACATGGTGACGCAGGAAGCGCAGGTTGTCCGCATGGGCGAAGGCAACGGCATCAAATATTCCCAGTCAGAACTTTTCTTCAGAAACATTGACCGCTACCTCCGCTTCAACTATCCGACTTACATCTTTGAAACGCCTCTCATGGAAATTGATGAAAGCGGCCATCCCTATTGGATCGCCCCGAAAGTCGTTAAAAGAATCGGCTTGTTCGGCGGCGCCGACATTGAAGGTATTGTGATGGTTGATGCCGTCACGGGCGAACACGCTTATTACGCCCCCGGAGACATTCCGGAATGGGTTGACAACGTTTACCGCGCGGAACTTTTGATCCGTCAGTACGATTATTACGGCGCTTACGGAAACGGATTTTTAAACTCCATTTTCGGTCAGCGCGGCGTGACAATGACAACGGCGGGCCACAACTTTTTGGCGATGAATAACGACGTTTACATGTACACAGGTATTACGTCAGTCGGCGGAGATGAGTCCAATGTCGGTTTCGTCTGGATTAATCAAAGAACGAAGGATGCCAGATTCTATCAAATCGCCGGTGCTCATGAATTTTCGGCAATGGCGTCCGCAGAAGGCGCGCTTCAGCACTTAAGGTACGTTGCGACCTTCCCGCTGCTCTTAAACGTCCACGGGCAGCCGACGTATTTCATGGCAATGAAAGACAATTCAAACCTCGTTAAACAGTTCGCGATGGTGAATGTGGAACAGTATACGATTGTCGGAACGGGAGAAACGCTTCGGGAAACCGAGGAGGATTACATCCGAAAACTGTATGCGGCAGGAGTTACAACACCGGCGTACGGTGTGAATGTCACGGGAACTGTTGAAGATATCAGAGTCTCCGTTATCGACGGCAATTCGCATTACTTTATCAGGCTCAGCGGCGACCCGAGATATTTCGTGATGTCCGCGGGCACTGATCCGCGTGTCGTTTTAATTAATATCGGCGACCGCATCGAATTGTATTTCCTCTATTCCGAAGAGCAGATCAGCTTCGTCCGGTCATTTGAATGGGTGACTTAACGGCGAAATTGAAATATCCGCTGCTGCCTTGCCGAATTTCGCTTGGGCAGCAGCCACCTGCGCGCGAACCGTGCGGATTTTTCAAAAATATCTCAAAAAAGAAAACACGTTTTTATTCATTTATTTGATTGAAGGCGAGAGTGAAAAAGTAGAAATTATAAGCAAAAAATAATCAACAGCATAACCGTTTTTTGGTTATGCTGTTCTTTTTTATTTTCAAGAAAATACTTGAAGTTTTTAGGTTTCGAAGTTATCAGAGACGTTCACTGTATGTGTTTACTGCTAAGGCGTTTATTCTAAATTCAAGCCTTTACGTTTCTCTGTGATAATGTCTTCGAGGATTGCGGCTGATTCGGCGGCGTTTGAGTTTATTACAACATATCCTCCTGTTAGCGCTTTCATATCTTCGCACAGCACTTTTACAGCGACAGGGCTGCCTGTTAAGAACGGCGCGGTCCCAAGATGCAGCGGAAGTCCTAACGCGAGAGCGAATGAGCCGTCGGCCAATGCCTGTTCTTCCAGCCACTGCGGCGCTGATATGACAAGGGGTAACTGAGGGATGTCAATACCGAGCGTTCCCGCAATTTCGGCGGCGACGATTTCCAGTCTGCCGATGGCGAGACACGGGCCGAAGTTAAGGACAGGCGGGATTCCGAGTTGCTTGCACACGGCTTTAAGATTCGGTCCGGCAAACTCTGCCGCTTCAGGAGTCATTAATCCGACATTTTCAAGACCGCCGGAACTGCAGCCTGCGGAAAGAACAATTATATCGCGCGCGATAAGCTCTTTTGTCAGCTCAACTGTCAATACATCATGACCGTCGTTTGTCAGGTTGGAGCAACCAACAACCGCAGCAATTCCCTTGATTTGGCCGCCGACGATAAGGTCAATGAGCGGTTTCCACGTACCGCCTAAGAATTCTTTAAGCGTCGTTTCACTTATGCCGGTCAGCGTATTTGTATTGCCGTGTTCGGGGAGCAGATTCAAGGGCACATTACCGCGGCGTGACTTATACGCTGCAACAACTTCATTTATGATTTCATCAGCAGCTGCCTCACGTGTCTCGTATGTGAATTCTTTGAGTGTTGCGTTTGCTTTTTTCGCAAAGGAGTCGATACAAATCTGCTTGATTTTCAGCTCGTCACAAATCGGCTCGATGCCTGGCAGAGCACAGTTGAATTCAGTTAAAACGGCGTCGATCGCACCTGTAGCGAGCACAGCTTCGCTTGTGAAGTTATTGCCTGCGTGACCATCGTATATTCCGGTGCAGTGCGCGCCGCGAAGCTGATAGTCCTGGCCGACGCACGTACAGCCGATCAGTTTGAATCCGTTTGCTCCCGCTTCTTTTGCTTTACTGATGGCATCATCGTCCATGAGACGGTCTTGCAAGTGCGCGAACATTGAATGTTGGTGTCCGATAAGCATTATGTTAATGAAGTCAGGATCAATCACGTTAAATCCGACAGGGGCCATACGAATTTCAGGTTCACCCAAAATGATGTCGTTGAGGAGATTTGTCAAAGCAAGGCCGTATAACCCCGTGGAAATACCGAGACGCAGACAATGCAGCAGCATATCAACCGGATCAGAACTGAGGTTTGTTGATGTTTTGACTGTCCCTGAAAAGACCTCGGATTTAGAACCGCCCGGCAGAATCCCGAGTTCTGTCCAGCGTTGATAACGCGGCGGGTACGCCATTTTTTCGGTCAGTGTCATTTTTTCATAGTCGGGCTTGTAGATATCGGCAAGTACGGCGTTTGCGACGTTCAGTGCTTTGTCGTATTCATCGGTACCGGTAATTCCAAGCATATCGCATAATCTTTCTAATGTCTTCGGACCTTTCAGCGTCCCTTTCGCAAGCGCGATATCTTTTAAATTTCTTGCAGTGTTCTCAATTATGTGTATGTAGCAGCCTGACCCCGCTGAAACCGAGCGCAAGAAATTGCGTATGACGATCGTATCAGCGTTTGCGCCGCAGACGCCTCTTGAAGAGTTCGGTGTAATGCGGCATGGCCCGTTGGAACAGAGACGGCAGCATACGCCCTGCAGTCCGAATCCGCATTTCGCTTTCTGTGAGTCCACACGATGAAATGATGTCTCCATAGGCAGGTTCTCTATAAACTGTTCTAACATTTTGTCTGAGCTTGCACATATTGTGCGGCAGTGTTTCTTTGTCATTTTTGTTCGCCTCCTTAATTGTACTCTTTTAGTGAAAAATTCATTTCTGCCCTATTTTAGTGCAAATAATAGCTTAATGAAAGTTATAATCAAATGAAAACTATAACTTAATGCATTCGAAATGTGTTTGGTATTATTTATAGCATGCTCTTGCATGCAATTAATTGTCATGTATATTTTTACTAAAATTTTTTGAGTGTCAATTAAATTAATGAGCTGTGGGAGGAGTGGATATTAAAAATCTAAATATCCCTTTCATGAAATTGCTAAAACCCGAACGCCCGATGAAACCAAATTTTGCTCGCTTCGCTCACGAAATTTTAATTTGTTTACAGTTGCGGAGAGTGTGCTTATTCTGCAAATTCTCTCTCGATATTAAAAGAAACGAAGTCTTAATTTTTCAAACGAGTCAATGAAAAATGCACAAGCTGCGCACGCGGCACAGCCGCCGAAAATCGCGCAATGATTTTTCAAACCCAAACCATCCTCCTTCGCCCCTGAAATTTTGAGACCGAAGGGAACAAACTTTGAACAAACTTTTCTTACTTCATCCTCAAAATTCTCATTGAATTTAAAACCGCAATCAACGTTACGCCGACATCCGCAAAAACAGCTTCCCACATAGAGGCGATGCCGGAAACACCCAAAATCATAAAAATAAACTTGATCCCGAGCGCGAAAGCGATGTTTTGGTAAACGATCGATTTTGTTTTTTTGGCAACGTCAAACGCATCGGCAAGCTGCGTCGGATCGCCGGTCATAAGAACGATATCCGCCGCTTCAACAGCAGCGTCGGAACCGATGCCGCCGACAGCGACACCGATATCCGCTCTTGTAAGAACAGGCGCATCATTGATGCCGTCACCGACAAAAACAACCTTTGATTTCGGATGAACGGCTTTGGTTTCGGCTTCAATCTTTTCAAGAGTTTCGACTTTTTGATGCGGAAGCTGCTCCGTATAAACATCATCCAGTCCGAGATCAGCCGCAAAGGCACGGCCGACTTTATCAGTATCGCCGGTTACCATTATTGTTTTTGTAATTCCGGATTTCTTCAAACGCGCCAAAGCGTCTTTACTGTCGGGTTTCACTTTATCGGAAATTACGATTCTTCCGGCAAAAACATCATCAATGGAAACATAGATATGCGTTTCAACATCAGAAACAGATGGAAAAGACGTAGCAGGACTTGAAAGACGAATGTTTTCCTGATTCATCAGCTTCAAATTGCCGATAACAATTGTTTTTTCGCCGACGATTGCTTTGACGCCGAGCCCCGAAATTTCGGTATGCTCCCTTACTGCTGATTGGTTTGAAACAAGATCTTTGTTTTTCGCGGCTGAAACGATTGAATTTGCAATCGGGTGATTTGAAAGTGATTCGGCGGCGGCGCTGTAAGACAAGATTTCATCTTCGGAGAAAGGTGAATCTGCCGGCCGATCAATTCGAACGACATCAAAAACGCCTTCGGAAAGAGTGCCGGTTTTATCAAAAACGACTGTTTTTGCAAGCGTCAAGCCTTCTAAATAATTACTTCCTTTGAAAAGAACGCCTTTCTTGGAAGCGGTGCCGATGCCGCTGAAATAGCTGAGCGGAACGGAAAGCACCAAAGCGCAAGGGCAGGAAATGACAAGGAAAACCAAACCGCGGTAAATCCATTCATCAAATGTCGCTCCCGGAAGAACCAGCGGCGGAATGACGGCAATTAAAACAGCTGCAAGCGTTACAAGCGGTGTGTAATATTTGGAAAAGCGCGTAATGAATTTCTCCGTCGGCGCTTTTTTGGCCGCCGCGTTTTCAACCAAATCCAATATTTTGGAAACGGTAGACTCTTCAAACAGCTGATCAACACGGATTGTTAAAGTTCCGCTTTTGTTAATGCTTCCGGAAAGAACGGCATCGCCCTCACGAACCGTTCTCGGCACAGATTCGCCTGTCAGCGCGGATGTGTCAAGCATTGAATTTCCGGACAAAACGGTACCGTCAAGCGGCACTTTTTCGCCAGGTTTGACAAGAATGGAGTCGCCGATAGCCACATCATAAGGAGAAACTGTATCGTATCCGCCGCTTGAATTCATTCTGTGCGCGTAATCGGGACGGATGTCCATCATGTCATGAATGGATTTGCGTGAGCGGTTGACAGCCATTTCCTGAAATAGATCGCCGATTTGATAAAAGAGCATCACGGCAACAGCTTCAGGGTATTCGCCGAGGAGAAAAGCGCCGATTGTTGCAATCGTCATCAGGAAATTTTCATCAAAGAATTCACGGCGGAAAATTCCGCGAATCGCTTTGTAGACGACATCGCCGCCGATAATCAAGTAGGCGATGATGAAAATGATTAATTCAATCGGAGAACCATGCGCAATTTCGAGCGCAGAAAGCACAGGAATGGAGGCATTATGAGAGAGATGAATCAAGATGCCGATGAAATAAAAAATAATGCCGACGAAGATTCGGGAAACCCTTTTCTTGTCAAAATGTTGGAGAGAGGAGAAGCGGCTTTTGACACGCCTGTGTCCGTGTGAGCACTTGTACCCGTCAGCACAGCACCCGTCATCGCATTTTGATTTTGCTGTCTCGACTCCGCCGAGAGTTAACAGCTGTTTTTTATTGTCTTTGGAATTCAAAACAGGCATTTCCTGTCTTGAATGTTTCAATTTTTCTGAAACTTCAATATGGTCTTCAATTGAATGAACAATTTTTTCAATCGTCGGTAAAAGGTCGCTGCTGTAATCGTCTGCAAGCTCAACAATAAGCGTTTCCGTTGCAAAGATGACCGATGCTTCTTTAACGCCGTTTAGTTTGCTGACACCGGCTTCTATTTTAGCCGCACAGCCGGCACAGCCGAGCCCCTTTAAATGATATTCTTTTTTGACCATAACATCAGTGTGAAAATTTGATCTGTCTGTTCTAATTTTATTAAATTTTGAATTTTAAGTGTTACTAAATATGAATCAAAGTGGGTTGTATATAAACATAACCTGCAGCAGTAGCACAAATGGTATGTGAAAATAGCATGGGAGTAATACAAATGAAAATTAAAAATAATAAAACTTGAAAAGTCGAGATTCGCTTTTCGAGTTGAAAGAATAAAAAATGGAGCAGCTCGCGCGCGCGAAAGCCTGCAAAAAAAACAGGGAGAGTTTATCTGCCCAACTGTGAATGGGCGCGTGCCAAATGACCGGCAGCCTGCGCCGCAACGAGCGAGATTTCGCCCGCTAAAACGGCGGCGGTTACAATCTCAGACAACGCGAGCGCGTTTTCACCCGGAACAGCTCCGGCACCCGCAACATCGAGCAACTTTAGACATTCCTGCTGCGTTGCAATGGTTGTTCCGCCGCCGACGGTTCCGACTTCAACAGCCGGCATCGTGACAGAGCAGATGAGGTCACCGTTTTCTGCAAGATCCATTTCGGTAATACAAAGACTGCCCTCGACAACATGCGCAGGGTCCTGGCCGCAGGCAAGGAAAATCGCTGCAACGATGTTTGCGGCGTGCGCGTTGAAACCGAGAGCGCCCGCTCTCATGGAGCCGATAAAATTTTTTCTGTAATTCGCATCAAACATGGACTCTGCCGTGCATTTGAGCGTGTCTTGAATAAACGAAGCCGGTAAGCGCGCTTCAGCGATAACGGTTTTGCCGCGGCCGAGAATGGCATTAATCGCGGTCGGTTTTTTGTCGGTGCACATATTTCCTGAAAGCGAAACGCAAGGGACGCCTTTTTCATCAGCGATGAGTTTGGTAATCGCTTCGGATGCGATTGTAATCATATTCATTCCCATAGCATCTTTTGTATCATAACCGAGGCGAAGATGAACATTATTGCCGCTGACAAACGGCTGCACTTCCAAAAGTTCGCCGAAACGCGTTGTCGCGTCCGCTACTTTTTTCATTTTATCAAAAGTTTCGGGAAGCATCACCCAATCGTAAAAGTCTTTGGTTTCTTCCAAACTGTCAAATTTAAAGACGGGCGCGCGCGTCATCATATTTTTAAAGACGCGGACGGTTGCGCCGCCGGACTTTGTAATAATGGAGCAGCCGCGGTTGACGCTTGCAACAAGCGCGCCTTCGGGTGTCGCAAGCGGCAAGTAATAATTTCCTTGGGCATACTCGCCGTTGACTTGTATTTCGCCTGCGACACCGAGCGGGATTTGAATGGCGCCGATTAAATTTTCAATATTTTTTTGAGCAACCGTTTCGGTATCAAAAGTATACGTTGAAATATGATCAAAAGAAACGTTCTTCAGCGATTCCAAATAAGCGCGGCGAAGCTTGGCCGAGCCGTCTTTATCCAAATACTCTTCAATTTTGCGAAGAGAGATTTCACCCGAAATCATCTTTTCAAGAAGCGCTTTCTCATCAGCCGTTAATTTATCTGTTGTAGACATGAAGACCAATCTCCCGTACGTTTTATTTTATTATTTTTCAAATGACCGATAATCTGAAATGGTAAACGAGAATGAAATTAAAATGATATGTAAGAATAGATACAAGAAATATAATACAATTGCCTTTTACAGTAGTCGTTTTTCATATAAAAACAAAGTGAAAGTATTGGTCAAATATTTAAAATTTTGATTGAAAATTTAATTAGAATTTTTGATTAGAATTTTGACTAAAATTCGATTCAATCAAACATACATGACCAATTGACCTTCTTCCGTGTATTCGATTATGGTGTTGGTCAATTCTTTTGTTGTGACGATTTCCGTTCCCGGAATCATTTCATCCCGTTCCATGCCGATGAGGGAGGCTGCAAGTTCGCAGCATTTGATTTTAACGCCGAGTTCCAGACATTCCTGAATTTTGGCATCATAATTTTGATTGCCGCCTTTGTTCTTCTTCGTCAGGATGGCGCCCATTGGCCCCCAAATCATAATGGTGGTTTCCATCCCGCGTTTCCTGTAACAGCGCGCAAAGCGCAGAGCATGCTGCGGTGCTGTACTCTCATACACCATATCGTTGAGTAATATCAAAACTTTTGTAACTTTGGACATGACGGACCTCTCGTCAATGAATAATCATGAAAGATGTTCCAAACTTTATCTGAGATGTATTTATAGGTAACCCACGAAAAAAGAGCAAATAACGTTAATGGATGACAAATTAAGCCAAAAAAATGATGAATGAAAAAAACGCGGACGGGTTAAAACGAATAAAATTGAAATAAGAAAAATCAAATGTCTTCTTTTTCATTCATAACTTCCAAAACCAGCAGGAAGAAACATCCCAAAAACGGAACGATTTTGTAAGCCAATGCAGACATTTGATCCGTTTGCGGTCCCGAAAGCGGTGTCATTGTGTAAAACAGAATCATAAAGAAAAGAGGCATCGCTAAAAAAACCGTTATGTAAATTTCGGAAAGCATATCAAGCGTTTGAAAATAACTTTCTTTCCGGCGTACTGCCAGGCTTTGATATTCATGCTTTTTGGAAACGATGAATTTTTGAAAACTGCCTCCTGAAATCATTGCGTTTTTTGAACGGATAATGAAATCCGAAAGCATCGGAGAGGGTGAAACATCCGCTGTCTTTTGAAGCGCTGACGGATAATCTTTCCCGAAATAATCCGTTTGAATCTCAATTGTTTTCATTTCATCGGAAAGTTCCGGATAAACGGAATGAATTCGTCTTTGAGACATGGATTTGAATATATTTTCAATTGAAACGCCTGCAATTGCCATTGCCGCCATATAGTTGACTGCAAAAGGAAGCTGCTGCTCAATTTTAATTCTCCGATCGTATGCTTTGAAATACGGCAAAAAGTAAAAAACCAAAGCCGTTAGAATGAATATGAAAGCGGCGGCAAGAAAGACAAATGCCGCCGAAATTTGAAATTGAGTTTCCTCAATCCACCCTGTTGCTTTGGAAATGAAAAGGGCGATTTCAATCCATACCCCAATGAACAAAATTGAAAATAAGGCGAATAAAATAAAGGATTTGTAAAGAACGGCAGGAATGTACATTCGGCTTTTTTTCAAGTTTTGATCTAAAAACGGCGTCCTGACTCTTTCGGCGGTTTTGCCAAAAATTCGATATGAAAAAGAGGCCGCTTGATTGAACAAGGATTTAAAAAACAGACTCTTCCTCATCTTTTTCAACTCCTTTCAAAATCAAAACTCTGCGATTGAATTCTTCTTCCAGTTTCTCAAAAGTCCAGCCTTTTCGAATTCTTGTTTTTTCCAAAACGGATGACTTCTCCAAACTTACTTTTTCATTCGGCAAATTCCGATTAAAAATTTCCTGCGTGAGAATTTCAGAAGTTCTGGAATCGGTTTCCAATATTTCATAAACCGCCGTACATTTCTTTGAAAAGCGGCCTTCATCTTCCGTTTGCGTCAATACGGCCAAAACGTCAAGCGTTTGAATCATAACGCGCGGAACGTTCATCGGCGGATTTTCAAGGCGGTGAATCAGGGTGTCAACGGATTCGGCGTGCATCGTCGAGACTGTGGTGTGTCCGGTTGACATTGCCTGAAACAAAACATAAGCTTCCGACCCGCGGATTTCGCCGACTAAAATGTATTCGGGCCGCTGTCTGAGAGATGCTTTGAGCAAATCATATAATGAAATTTCGCCGGCCGCCTTTTCATTCGGATTGGAAGATTTTTGTTTTTCTCTTGAAACGCCTGAAATCCAATTCAGATGCGGCAGATTTATTTCCCTTGTATCTTCAATCGAAACAATTTTTTTGTCAATCGGAATGAAGCGGCAGACCGCGTTGAGCGATGTTGTTTTCCCGCTTGCCGTTCCGCCTGCGAACATGAGATTCATATTAGACTCGGCGCACATCCAAAGATAAGCCATCACTTCTGCTGTAAACGTTTCGTTTAAAACAAGTTCCTCCGGCAAGAGTGGCTTTTCATTGAACCGCCGGATTGTGAATGTGCTTCCTTTTGTCGTAATTTCACTCCCAAGCGTCAGCTGGGCGCGGGAGCCGTCCGGAAGAACAGCTTCTGCCATCGGCTCGGCAACGGAAATCTGCCTCCCCGAACACTGCGCCATTTTTCGAACCAAACAATCCGTTTCATTTTCCGACAAAACAAGATTGGTTGGAATGGATCCGTACAGTCTGTGAAAAACATAAATCGGAAGATTACTGCCGCTGCATGAAATATCTTCAATATGGACATCTTCCAAAAGCGGCTGAATCTTTCCAAAGCCGTAAAAATCACGGCGAATATAATAATTCAAAATATCAAGGTCGGAATCGAGAAGGTGAATTGAATAAACTTTCAGTAAATCGGCAACGGCTTTGAGAAGGATACTTGCTTTAAAATCGGGTTTATTTTCTTCAAATAATTCCGGATTCAAAGAATCTTCAAGCGCAGAAAGAATTGTTTGAAAAAGCATCCTCTTTTCCGAACTGATTTCAGGCCCAGCCAGATTGTAAAAAACCCTCCCATCTGCTTTTCGAATAATTGAAGCCGATGCGTGCGGTTTCAAGTGTGCCCCCTCATGAGGCTCTTTAACTAAATCGTAAGATTGAAGCAATTGGTCCATAAATCCTAACCGGCGATATGAATTAATAAAGCTGCCGATTTTGAAAAAATCGAAATGTTTATCAGCAGAACGTTTTATTTGGATTTTTGTGATCAAATGAATCAAAAAATAAAAACGGACGATGATTTATCTATTTTAAAGAAAATAAAAAGAAGAGAGGATTACGGCCTTTATTTTGATTTCTTGAAAAATCCGATTCCACACTTCGAACAAAAGCCTTTTCTTTCATTTCTTCCGGGTGCATTTTTCGCTTTTATGACTTTTGCATTCATTACAAAAATTTTGAATTCGGATTTCGCGGCTGATTTTGCTTCTGACTTTTATTTCCCTCATCCTGCCCTCGTTTCACCCTTTCGGTCATTCATTTCGTCACTTCAATCTGTTGAAGCTGTTTTGCTTTTCACGGTACTTGCATTTTTTCTGCTGTATATTTATTTTGAAGAAAAACATCAAAAAAAGATTGAAACAGCTGAAGAGAAGCTTCCCGGATTTCTTCATGGCTTATCAGATTTAATTGCGGGAGGGTTGACGCTTCAAGAAGCGCTGACGGAAATCTCCAAAGATTCGAACCAAACACAAAATCAATCGAAGCAAAAGAATTCTTTCTTTGAAAGTGAAATTCATTTGATCGGGCTTAAAATGAAGTCAGGTATCCCTTTTGACTTATGTCTTGAAAATTTCGGGAAACGATATGATTCAAAGTTCATTCAAAGAGCGGCATCCGTCATTTCCGCCGCTGAAAAATCTGGCGGCCTGATGCATTTATCAATTGATGCCGCCGTTTTTGATATTCAGGAAAGCGTTAATTTGAAAAAAGAAAGAGATTCAAAACAATCCGTTTACGGTATGGTTTTATTCGTTTCGTTTTTATTGTTTATCGGAATTGCTGTTCTTTTGATTCGACAGTTTGAATCTATGAACACTTTGACGGGTCAGACAAGTTCTTTAGAATCCGATTATGAATCGGCTATTCTGATTTATCGAATGCTATTGATTCAAGGTTTTTTTGCGGGGCTTATGATTGGGAAACTTAAGAAAGGAAACATCGCCGCCGGCTTAAAATACACATTCATGATGATGCTGATTGTGTGGGTTTCATTTACGGTGGGCGGCGTTTTTTGAGATTGTTTGAAAAAGGGAAAGTGAAAAAAGGATTACAACAATCTTTTTATATCATAAATCTCTCTTTTGCTTTGTAATTTGGGTTAATCTTGGATTGCAGCAACTTTTTTATTTAAGGTTTTTTGAAGTGCTCCAGTAGTGTAGTGGCCAATCATCTAGGACTCTCACTCCTATGACTCGGGTTCAAATCCCGGCTGGAGCATTAATTATTTTTTTGCAATTCTTCAAGAAGTTCTTTTTCAATTTTCAAAACATTCGGGAAAATTATTTCAACTCCTTTCTTATGAAGTTTCAAGACTTCACGCGCATTTTTCAATATTTCCGCTTCCGAATTTTTATTTAATGTATATGCGTTTCTTTTTCCTTCAATTAAATACTGACCCGTTACATATTTTTCAATACAAGGAAACATATTTTGTATTAGAAAAACTCTTTTTTGACCACCAACTTCACCAAACTGAATAGTATTACATCTTTTATGTTTCTCTACCTTTTGCTGATAAATAAATTCAAACTTGCGTACTCTCGAGGAAATCGGAATGAACCAATAAATTTCTTTATTTTCAAAATCTTGAAAGCACAAATAATTCGGTCTGCCTTTAGAAAAATCATCTTCTAAACATTTGTTTTTCATTAAATTTCGATCAGGATAGTTCTCAAAAAATTTGTTCGATATAAAGTAGAAGGAAAAAGTCGATAATTTCATTTAACCGCACCTTAACAATTAAAAAAATAATTGATAATTTTACATTTAAGTTGAACCGGCAATTTATTTGAGGTCCGCTGCCGGCAAAGCGGAGATACATTTCGCGCCCGAAATTTAAAATTTCGGCTCTGAACATAAACGTGCAGAGGCTTTTGACAGATTAAATCTTGTCAAATCTAAAAAGGAACCGTGTCTATAAATATTTTTTTTAATTTTTCAAAGAAGAATTCATTATAAAAATATAAAAGTGAATCGAGCGAACGAAAATGAAAAACAAAAAGAATTCAAAAACATTCTTTTCAACAAAACTTAAAAAAATAATCAAACAAACTTCGCTCTCTTCGACAAATATTTCGGCAATGCCAAACCTCTGTAAGGCATGCCTTCAACCTCTTTTCCGATTCTGTCATTGAGCTCTTCAGCCGTCATTTCCTGCTGGAACGGCTTGTTCGGCTGAGACTCGGCGCGGATCGTCACAGCCAATTTGCCGGTTTCGGCTTCCTTGTCGCCGATAACGACCGTGTACGGAATCCATTCGGTTCCGGCTTCACGCACTTTTTTGCCGAGCGTCAGTTCACGGTCATCATAATCCACACGGTATTTGAGGACGGAAGCAACAGCTTCTGCGGCTTCTGTGTGCTTTTCAGAAACCGGGATGACACGAACCTGAGTCGGTGAAAGCCAAATCGGAAGCGTTGTAATTTGACCTCTTTCGCCGTTCATGGACGCCTTTTCCAAAAGGCCGTAAATGCAGCGTTCAATGGCGCCGCTCGGTGAACAGTGCAGAACAGTCGGGCGCTTGATTTCGCCATCGGAATCCGTATAGGTGATATCGTAACGTTCCGCATTTTCGACATCAATCTGAACGGTTGAGAGCGCGCTTGCTTTTTCAGATGAATCAACAAAATTGAATTCGAATTTCAAAACGAAATAGAAGAAGCGGGTATCCCACATTTCGACAAGGACAGGCTTGTTAACTTTTTGAACCATCTTTTCGATGAGTGCTTTGTTTTCATTGTAGAAATCCTTGGTAAAGCGGATCGCGATTTCAAAATCGTCCAATTCAATTCCGATATCGTTTAAAACGTCAATACAGAATTCATACTGCTCAAAAAACTGATCCTTCGCTTCTTCCATGTCACGGCAAAGTGTGTGCATGTCCGGCATCGTAAACGCGCGGAGGCGGCGGAGGCCGACAAGTTCGCCACGCTGCTCCTTTCTAAAGCTGTAGCGCGTGATTTCAATCATTTTCAGCGGCATGCTTCTGTAAGAAATCGTCATGTCATGATTCATCAGGAACTGGCCGAAACAGGCGGCGAATCTGAGAAACATATGACGCTTGTCGGATTCAATTGAATATTGTCTTGCCGGGAAACGATCCAGATATTTTTTCAACGTCGGATGATTCATGTCATACATAATCGGCGTTTCGACTTCCATTGCGCCGAAGTCCGTGACGCTGCGCTCAATAACGTACTTTTCAAGCAAA
>JAIRKA010000071.1 GCA_031260345.1 Methanosarcinales archaeon | reverse complement strand
CAATTACATCAGAGGTCGGGCCGATAAATGTGATGCCTTCTTCTTCACAGCGCAGCGAAAACTTCGAGTTTTCGGACAAGAAGCCGTAGCCTGGATGGACAGCGTCGCATCCTGTCTGTTTGATCACTTCAATGATTTTTTCGATGTTCAAATAACTTTGGGCAGCCGGCGCCGGACCGACATACACCGCTTCATCCGCATACATCGCAAAAAGCGCCTTGTTGTCGACATCGGAGTAAATGGCAACGGTTTTGATACCCATTTCACGGCAGGCGCGCATGACACGAATCGCGATTTCACCGCGGTTCGCGATAAGGATTTTTTGAAACATTTCTGTTCCTCCATTTACTCAATAATCATCAATGCATCGCCCGGGGAAACAGAGTCGCCTTCGGCAACAATTATCTCTTTAACGACGCCGGACTTCGGAGCGTTGACGGCAGTTTCCATCTTCATCGCTTCAATCACGCAGACGGTATCGCCTTCGCTTACCTGTTGGCCGATTTTTGCTTTAATGGAGAAAACCATCCCCTGCATGGAACTTGTAACGGCTCCGGGTGTGTTTTTGGATTTCCCCCCGTTTGTCGGCGCTGCGGCTGTTGCGCTGCTGCCTGCTGCGCTTTTATTGTCGGCCGCAACAATGCTGTATCCGGTCGGCTCAACTTTGACTTCGTAGACGCTGCCATCCACTTCCACTTTGAATTCTGTCGGAACGCCGGAGAGGCTTGCGCCGTTTGCTGCAGGTGCTCCGCAACTGATGACTAACTCTTCTTCGACAGCTTCGCCTTTCAAGAATTTCGGTGCGATTGCGGGGTATAAGATGTAAGTCAAAATGTCTTCTTCGGATTTGGCAATGCCCATTTCTTCGGCTTCCTTCTTCCCTTTTTCATATTCGGGCGGAAGGATATCTCCGGGACGTGCGGTAATCCGCTCTTCATCATCGCCGATAATTAATGAAATCATTTTTCCGGACATCGGGACAGGTGTTTTGCCGTAGTAGCCGCGGGCGTAATCTTTGACTTCTTTGGGGATGACTTTGTAGCGTTCGCCCATGATGACGTTTAAAACGGCCTGCGTTCCGACAATTTGACTGGTCGGCGTGACAAGCGGCGGGTAGCCGAGTTCTTCGCGGACGCGCGGCATTTCAGCCAAAACATCCTGGTACTTGTCAAGCGCATTCTGCTCTTTTAACTGAGAAACGAGGTTTGAAAGCATGCCTCCGGGAACCTGGTAAAGGATGACGTTTGTATCAATTGTTTCTGAAATCGGGTCGCAGATGGACCTGTACTTCTCTTTCAGTTTTCTGAAAAAGGGCGTAATTTCGTTGAACTTTTGAAGATCAATGCCTGTTTCGTATTTTGTTCCGATAAGCGAAGCAATCATTGCTTCCGTCTGCGGCTGTGAAGCGCCTCCTCCAAACGGAGAGATGGCGGTGTCGATCATGTCTGCGCCGGCCTCAATGGCTGCGTAATACATAATCGGAGCCATGCCGGATGTGCAGTGGGAGTGAACAGCAACCGGAACGGAGACGACTTCTTTAATGCCTGTAATGATTTCAGAAGCCGCGGCGGGGGAGAGAAGGCCTGCCATATCTTTAATGGAAATGGAGTCACAGTCCATTGCTTCGAGGTCCTGTGCCATCTTAACAAATACTTCGGGCGTGTGAACCGGGCTGATTGTGTAGCTGATTGTTCCCTGAACATGTCCGCCGACTGCCTTGGCGGTTTTGATGGATGTTTCGAGGTTTCTGAAATCGTTCAGTGCGTCAAAAATTCTGAAAATGTCAATGCCGTTTTCGTATGATTTTTCAACGAATTTTTCAACGACATCGTCTGAGTAATGGCGGTAGCCGACTAAGTTTTGGCCGCGGAGGAGCATCTGCGCAGGCGTCTTTTTCATGCGTGATTTGATTTCCCTGAGTCTTTCCCACGGGTCTTCGTTTAAATAACGGATGCAAGTGTCAAAAGTTGCGCCGCCCCACATTTCAAGGGAGTAGTATCCAACGTCATCTAACTTTTCAACAATATCCAACATATCACGTGTTCTCATACGTGTTGCAATTAAGCACTGGTGCGCGTCACGAAGTGCGGTTTCTGTAATTTTTACGGCCATTTATTATAGTCCTCCTAAAACTTGGATAAGAGATAATTCATTCGTGTCTGTTCGGCTGTCGGTTGGCATTTTGGCCGGCAAAAACAGATTCGGTTCTGGAATTGGAACAATAAAGAATGTAAACTATAAATATATTTTCGTCGAGTTTACAATAAGTGTAAAATGTCTTCGCACCCCGTTTTTAATGGAAACGGTTCTTAAACGGAACAAAAACGACATCATAAACCAAATATGATCAGATAAAACCTTTAGTTATTTCACATCGAGTTTTATATAATTTTCAAAAAAATCAATAGATATATATTTATTATAAGCTAATATTAATATTATTTAATGAATATTTCAAGACATAAATTGAAAGATATTATAAAGTAAAAAAATATAAAAGTCAGATAAAGAAACGATGAGGCATTCAAATGAATTTTAAAAAATGTAAATTGGCAAGTCACACAGTCGCTCGATTGGAATATGAATATAATCCTGTTGCAGGCGCTTTAAACGTTCAGATTAAAAATGGTTTCAGCGTCAAAGTTCCGATCAACGACCTGAAGAAACCCTGCATCGTTGAGCAGATGATTGAAATGTCATCGGGAGACAATGCTTTAAATTTAAAATGCATCGCTTTGTCTTATTTTGATGTCGAGGGAACAAGCAATGAATATGATATTGAAGAACTTCGAAAATATGTTTTTGAAAACGGCAGCCCGATTGCTTACAAAAAAATGTCGGACAACATTAAAGCAATAACGAGATTATCCAACGCGACTCCTTTGATTTTGCCGCCTTATCAAAAAGTGATACAAAGTGAAGGAAGCATAAATTAAAAAGAAATGGTAACTGATTTAATAAAAACGATTAAGCCTTAAACCAAGAAAATTTAATTCAACTGAAATTCTCAAGGAGAAAACAAAATATGAAAGTGATTGCAATTAACGGAAGCCCCAGAGCGGATGGAAATACGGCAGCTGCGCTCAAAGTGATGAGCGATGAGTTGGAAAAAGCGGGCATTGATGTTGAAATCATTCATGTCGGCAGCGAACAGATTCACGGCTGCAAAGCTTGTTCTTATTGCCGAACGTCAGAAAACAACCAATGCGTCATTAAAGACGATTCAGTCAATGAAATTGCGCTCAAAATGCGTGAAGCTGACGGATTTATTCTCGCTTCTCCCACTTATTACGCGGGCATTTCGGGAACGATGAAATGCTTTTTAGACCGGGTGTTTTACAGCAGTTCAAGATATTTCAAATATAAAGTTGCGACATCCGCAGCCGTTGTCCGCCGCGCGGGCGGCGTTGATGTGACGCACCAGCTCAACAATTTTTTAACTCTTGCTGAAACAATCACACCGCCTTCCCAGTATTGGATGGTCGGCTACGGTGCGGCAAAAGGAGAAGTTTTAAAGGATGACGAAGGCATTCAAACACTCCGCAAAAACGCGCGCGCGATGGCCTGGCTTTTGAAAGTTGTTGATGCCGGAAAGTGTTCTGTTCCGTTTCCGGAAGAAGAACAAAGAGTCATGATGAATTTTATTCGCTGAACGATATTCAAAGAAATACTCAAATCCACGTATCATAAATTAACTATCGTGTCATGAAAGACGTTGGGCGGATTGAAAATAGGATGAAAAGCGGAGCGGTTCGCACGCGAGCGGCTGTTGCTGGCGGAAGCAGTAAGGTAACAGCAGTGAACGCAAACCTGTAGGTAGCGGCGGCACGTTCGCGATAGCGAACGGATGTGATTAAAATGAGCAGGTACAAGCGGAAGAATGCATACCTGATTGGGAGTAATGACAGCCTGCAAGCAACGGTAATGAAAAAATAAAACCAAGATTCAGTTCTTCGGTTTATATTGCTCAATCGTCACGCCGGCTTCTTCAAAAAAGCCCAATGAATCGGGATCAGGATACGCGCTGACATAAACGACATGCTTAATGCCCGCGTTAATAATCATTTTCGTGCAGAGAATACAGGGCTGGTGCGTGCAGTAAAGCGTTGCGCCCGATGTCTGAACGCCGTGAACGGCCGCCTGAATGATGGCGTTTTGCTCGGCGTGAACGGCGCGGCATTTCTCATGCATCGTTCCGGACGGGATATTTTGCTGCTGACGAATACAGCCGATATCCAAACAGTGCTCAATTCCTCTTGGAGCGCCGTTGTAACCGGTTGTTAAAATACGATTATCGCGGACAATCACAGCGCCGACTTTATTTCGAAGACAGGTTGCCCTTTTGGCGACAGTTGCCGCAATTTCAACGAAATACTCATCGACCGTTAACCTTTCAGCATTCGGATTCTCTTCAGACATAATAATTATAAAAGGAAGATGAAGATATATAAATTGTTGAATGAATCGGAATGTTCTTTAACTTGTTATTCTGTTATTACTTGTTATCTTTTTGTTATCTTTTAGTTCGCTTACACTTAATTCATACAAAAATAAAATGGGATTGACTATGAAATTGGATCTTTATCATTATCTTTATCCGTTTGTTCAAAAAACGGACAATAAGAAACTGATTGCGATCCCGTTAGCGATTCTTGCCGCTGCGCTTTTAATTATCGCTTTTATGATAATACAAACCGGCAGTCCTGTTGCCTTGGGCATGGACTTCGTCGGCGGAACGCAGTTTTCGGCAACGACTACTCTGACGGAAAATCAGCTTCAGGAAATGTTTTCAGGCTATCCGCTCAACGACATCAGAATATCAGGCAATCGCGCCGTCCTCCAATTCAGCATGATGGGATCTGATGAACTGCAGACGCTTGAAAATCTGATATACAATAATCCGGCATTCCGAGATATTGAGCAGCTGCAAATATCGCCGATATACGGCCAGGAATTGCAGAGATCGGCCTTAATCGCGGTCGTCTTATCCTTAATCGGCATGGCGTTTGTCGTTTTTATCATATTCAGGCAGATTGTTCCATCGCTCTCGCTTGTTTTTAAAACTATTGCAAACATCATCATTCCGCTCGCGGTGATGAACATCCTCGGAATTGAATTAACGCTCGGAACGATTGCGGCGCTTTTAATGATTATCGCGTTTTCCGTTGACAGTGATATTTTGCTGGCAAATAAAGTACTCAAGCGAAGCGGCAATTTGGATGATAAAATTTCGGCTGCCATGCGCACGGGAATGTTTATGACAACGACAACGGCTGCCGCATTTTTTGTTATGTTTGTTGTCTCCACGTTTGCGCATTACATCATTCCGGGAATTCCGCCGATTCCGATCATGTCTCAAATCTCATTGATCGTTTTAATCGGTCTTGTCGCGGACATTTGGAATACTTGGTTCTTTAATGTCGGCGTTCTTCGAATGTATTTGACACGCCCGAAAGGCAGATCTAAAAAAGGAGGCAGACGCGCATGAGAGAAGAAAAGAAAGAACAGCCTCTATACAAGGATTACAGAGTCATCCTTTTAGTCGTCGCGCTTCTCGTTTCCGTATTTGCGATTTTCAGTCCGGTCGGATATTTCGTAGAAAACGATGGTTTGACAAACGTTCACTTTGGTCTTGATATCAGAGGCGGCTCAACCATTTACTTGCAGCTCAGCGGTGCTGTCGCTCAAGTCGGAGCCGCGCCGCGTGACATTGTCACCGTCATGACCGCTCAGGAATTCCCAAACGGCATTGAAATCGTCGGCACAAGCGTTGCGGAGAACGGATCCGCCTTTGTGACGTTCAGAACAGCTGATCCTGTCAATCAAACAAGATTGGAGCATATGTTCAATACGAACAGCATCCATGTCAGCACTTCAAATAATATTTCACAAGTTAATATTTCATCCAGTTCGGTCGGCTTCATCGTCTCTTATCTTTCTCACGTGTACGGCGCGGAAGTTGTTCCGTTCTCGATAATGGGAGGCGTTGAATATGAAATTCGAACGGCAACGACTCCGGAAGAGCTTTCCGGCTATATGGCAGCTGTGAACGGCAGAATTTTAACGGACGCTGCGGGCAATTTGCTTTACAGAGACGGAACGACAAGAGAAACAATGCAGCTGATGATTGCCGTTCTTAACAACAAGCTCGGCAACGGTCTGGGCGTCAGGGACATCCCGATCCGCGCAATCGGAGACGGATTCATTCAAATTGATTTCGCCGGCGTCAGTTTGGCGGACGCGAGAGAGTTGGTTTCAACGCCCGGTAAATTCGAAATCAGAATTCAAACTACCGGAAACGAAAGCATTCACGTGCTTTACGGAGACGCAATCGAAAGTGTCGGCATCGTCGGAAACGATCCGTCAACCGGTACCTTCTTCGTGCCGTTCACATTAAGTGAAGCGGGCGCAAGAGCACTTCAGCAGGCGGCAATCAGTACGGGAGCAACAGTCAATCCGAATGCGCATCATTTGATCATGCTGCTGGATGACGAAGTTGTTTACAGCGCGCCGCTCAGTCACAGCGCAGCGAACCAGCTGAATTCGCAGCCGATCTTTTCCTGGCAGGCCGGAACGGGCTCGGAGGAAGAGGCCAGAAATCTTCAGATTCACTTGCGTGCAGGCGCATTGCCGGTCAATGTTGAAATCGTAAGCGCGGGGCAAGTTGATGCCTCACTCGGTCAAGGTTTCTTAAGAGGCGCGATTTTAGCGGGCATCTTAGCGCTTTTTGCAGTTGCAGTCCTCGTTTACCGCCGCTACAAGCGTCCGGAAATCGCAGTGCCGATGATCGCAACCTCTTTTTGTGAAATCGTTCTGCTGATCGGCTTTTCCGTCTTGATTATGCAGGATTTGAATTTGGCCGCCATTGCCGGTATTATTGCCGTCATCGGTACCGGAATAGATCACTTGATCATTATCACGGAAGAAGTGGCTCATGAAGGTAAAATGCCGTCGGATATTGTTTACACGAAACGTATCGGGAAAGCCTTTATGATTATTTTCGCTACCGCGGCGACGACGGTGGTTGCCATGCTTCCGCTTGTTTCGTCTCTCGGATTCGGAGCGCTCAGAGGCTTCGCAATTGTGACGATTGCCGGTGTTTTAATCGGCGCTTTGATCGCACGTCCGGCTTACTCCTCAATTTTGAGATACATTCTCATAAAACGCGGAATGATTGACGAAAAAGCGCGCGATGAATAAACAGAAAAAATGAATACAAACAATAACAAATAATTAAACGAATGAAAAGGTTCAAAATGAATCAAATCATTCGTTTATCTGATTTTTAATTGATTCCATTGTGTTATTTTATGTATTATAATTGATTTTATGCTTTATCTGACTTTGAATTGTATTTGATTTTGGATCTTATTGACTTTGAATTTTCTTGCACTTGCGGACGGAATAAAATGAAAGATGTTTGGACTCTAAAATATCGCCCCGACACGTTTGACGGCATTCTCGGAAACCGCCAAACCGTTGAGACATTGACAAGTCTGACAGCTTCGGGCTCTTTGCCTCATCTGATTCTCTTCGGCCCCGAAAACGCCGGCAAAATGACTGCGGCGCTTGCGCTTGCCAAGCGTCTTTACGACGATGAAAGCGAATTAAATTTCACTTATTTCAACGCGTCTGACTTTTTCGAACAGGGCAAAAACTATCTTGTCAGAGACCCGCGCTTTTATCGGCTTCTCGGAACGGATGACCCGAAAAAGATTCAAAAAAGCGTCATCAGCATTTTTAAGGATATCATTAATGAATACGCTGCCATTGCGCCGATGAACGCGGATTACAAAATCATATGCATTGACTCGGCCGAAGCGCTCACAATGGAAGCGCAGCAGGCGCTTCGCAGAATTATGGAAAAGTATTCCAAAACCTGCCGCTTCATTTTGTCTTCTAAAAGCGTTTCCAAAATTATTCCGCCGCTGCGCTCAAGAGGTGTGACGCTTTTCTTCAGCCCCGTATCGCCCGATGAGCTTGTTCCTTTCATGAAGGAAATCGCTGAAAAAGAGGGGTTCGGCGTTGGTGATGAGGTTCTTTTTGAAATCGCGTACCAAACAAACGGCAATGTCGGAAATTCTTTAGAAATCCTTCAAACCGCCCTGACAGATGCGCAGGAAGCCGGAACAGATCTCACTGTTTCTATGATTCAGATGCAATTTCGATTGGATGAAGAAAACGGCATAACAGAACTCTACAAAGCAGCTGCGCGTGACAAGAACTTCATGGAAGCGCGAAATAAATTGGACGCGCTTTTGATTGATGACGGTTTGACCGGCAGTGAAATTTTGGAAGGGTTTGAAATTGCCGCAATCGCTGATGAGAAAAAGAGCGGCGATGAAATGAAAACGGCGAAGCGGCTGATTCAAATCGCGGAATGTGACGGCCGGTTGGCCCAAGCGTCGAATGAAAGAATTCAGCTTGAAAATTTGATTGCGAATTTTGATAAGGAAAAATCTTGTGAGTGAAGCCAGGTAAAATTTCAAATGGCAGGGAGAGAGCGGTCTGCGGTAAAAATTGCCCGGCTTCGCCTCTTAATTTTGGCAGCTGTCGCCTCGTGCGAGCCGCACAAGTTTTCCAAAAATTTATGAAAAAGGGAAATGCATTTTTAGTTATCTCTTCAATTGAATGAAAGATAAGAAAATAAATTTGGTCAAAATTAAAGCCTTTTTTCCATCATAACCATGTCATTTATTTCAAAACCTAATTTTTGATAAACGCCGACAGTTCCTTCACTGGGAATCGTTGCCAAAAACACCTTATGAACGCCGCGTTCTTTGAGAAGGTAATCAAGCTCCCGAATTATTTTTTTGCCGATTCCCTGTCCGCGAAGATCAACACGTGTACAAAATTCCCTAATCGTAAAATGAATTTCATCACAATATTGTTCTTCGTGTCCGATAACCATACCGACAATATCACCGTCGATTTCGCAGATTAATCCGTAATCATAAGGCGAGCTCAATTGCTGCTTCAATCGGAGTTCCGCAGTTTCCCTTGTCCAAGTATCATTCCACGGCGGCGCGTTAAACGCTGCAATGAACAGATCGGTAACATCTGAAATTCGATCTTGAGTCAATTCCGAAAAAATCATAATTTAACCTTTTTACTTTTTTAAAGTTCAATGAGCTGATTCAATAAAACAGTGATGATGAAAAAAAATGAAAAACAAAAAACGGTAATGATAGAATGTAGGGTTGATAAAATGAAACGTGGAAAAAAACCTCTTAGGGCTACGCTCCAAGTTGACCGCTCCTTCGGACCGGTCAAAACCAAAAAAAAGACGAACTTGCCGATTTTTTTTCGACAAATCCGTCAAGCCTTTTTTCTGAATCTTTTCAGATTCTTAAGACATTTTTAGCTGCATTTATTTCTTACACTTATGCATCTGCCGGCTTTTCACTCTTGATGAAATCGTTATCGTCATTCATAAATGCTTCACCTTCGGGCATGACGCCGCGAGAGAGTTTGAGTATTGTGCCGATAATGAGACCTGCGATTATCGTTCCGAACATAATGACAAATGCTGCAACGATATTCACAAAACTGCCGACGACGACTGCCGCAATGATACCGCCAAGCCATCCCGGAATACCGTGAAGGTTATGAACGCCCATGACATCCAAAACACCCAGCTTCTTGCAAAGCCACGGGTGAATGAAGAGGAAACTCAGCGCAGAAAGTGCACCTGCGAGAATACCAACCACAAGAGCTCCCCAGGCGCCGACGATGAGCAAAGGTGCTCCGATTGCCACGGGACCTGCCAGCATCGCATACGCGTAAACGAGCGGATTGACTTTCTTTTCAACGACTTGACAAACAACATAAGCCGCAATGATCGAACCGACACCGGCCATGTAACATGTCATGATACCCCAGAAGACTTGTTCCGGCGGCAAGAATGCTGTAACGAATGTCGGCCAAAGCATCCAAAGAAGCATTGCTGCGAGCCAAACGAAACCGACGCTGTGTGTGGTGGTATACATCGGCTCACCAAACGCTTTCTTTTCACGGATGGCTAATGCAACGCCCAAACCGAAGTAAGCGGCCCCCATGTGAACGAGAATAGATCCTCCCGGGTCTGTTGCATAACCGAGGCCGAATATACTTCCGCCCATGAAAAGTTCCATAAGCACATAAACCGGCGCGAATAATAAACCGAGAATCGGATATTGCCACATCTTTATGGTGCCCAGGAAGACACCGATTGCGATGACAAGCGTAATCGCACAGACGACTCCGGCAATCATTAATGTTTGATTCCATGCTTCGCCGAATATGAATTGCTGAATTGCCAAATAACCGACAAAACTTGTCGCAGCCGACAAAAGCGTTGCGAGTAGGACACTCCACTCAAATTTACGAATAAACATCATTAAAAAAGCAACCAACATCAGCATAAACCAAATGCCGATATTTTTGAGAAACTTGAAGTTCTCATCAATGCTGTTATTATCATAAACAGTCGTATCGCTCGCAAGTGCTGAAGAAGCAGGAGCTGTCATTGCAACACCATAAATCGCGCCTGCGAATAAAATAAGACCTAAGACCGCAAACACGATCATTCTTGTTTTAGAATTCATTGTTGACCCCCATTGTCAATTGTTTTAATTCTATTATTCTATAATGTAACACATAAACACAATTGTATAAAAAGAACATAATTCACATTTTACAAAGATTAAAACGCTGATTATGCTGCTTAATCGGCACAAACTTCGAATTGAAAACTCAGCGGCCAAAGCTCACCGCAATAAATATTCAAATACAATTCGTATTTTCAAAATTTACAAAGCCGACTCCAATTTAAAACCGGAATCGGCCTTGATTTTTTTTGATTAACTGTTATGCCGAAATAGCCGAATCATTTAAAGACAAGACCGAAGCCTTCGATCTTCTTCTTTGCTGCTTCGTAGACTTTGACGTGTTCGTCAGTGGGTGTAATGGTTTTAACGTCGTAACATTCCTGGAAGGTTTTACCCTGCGGTGCGTTGGCGAAGTTCTTTTCGTAGCTCGGGACGAGTTTGCTCAAAATCTTGTTGATTTCAGCAATGTCAACGCCTGCTGCTGCTCTTGCGACTTCTCCCATCATGCGGGCTTCCATACCGGTTGTTTTGTCTGTAATGACACCTTTCGCGGCTGCGACACCGGAGAGAATTTCTCTGCCGGATGCGGAGTCGGTCATTGCCTGTGCGGCAACTTCAAGGAAAACCATTTCAGTACACGGACCGGCACACGGGTAGTACTGGTTACCTGTCATGAATCCGGTGTGGTTGGTGATTGCAGCAGAGGACCAGCCTGCAATGGCGAGGGTTTCTCTGGTGTTGGTGGATCCCCATCTGATGTGGACCGGACCGTCAAGGTGCCAGCTTGCGCCGGACATGACGAATGCGTTGATGGCTGATGCAACGTCAACGATTGCTGTCTCTTCAAGACCGCCGGCGTAGCCGCCGTAAATCGGCATCTGTTCGTCCATGATGATGTCGTTGTTGCCGTGGTAGTGGGCAATAACGGAAATCGCGTCAAGGTCGATCTTCATTTCGTTGAGTTGAGAAACTTCGTGGCTGTCATAGTTTGTAAGACCGCCCGGACAGTCTGCAGCGATGTTGCCCTGTGCAGAGAGGGAGGTTTCGGGGCCCTATATACCCATTCCCGGGCGACCGGCGGTTGCTGCGGACTGTTTGATAATTCTTGATTCAGTCTTTGCGGCAAGGATTTCGAAGGGTGTTTTCGGTGTCGGCGGGTAGCCGCGGACGGTTGTCATAACACCGTTAACGAGGGTGTCAACTTCTCTTTCAAGAGCATAGGACATGTGAACTTCGTAGAAGACGTTTTCGGAGACAGGTGAACCGGTCGGACCGCCCTGAATCAAGGGTCCTCTCTTGTCGCCCATTTCTCTTCTTTTCATTGTAACAGCGTCTCTGCCCCAGCCGAGTTGGAATTCGGGCATGGGGTTGTTGATTGCATCCCAGATTTCATCTTCTGTGTATTTGACGATTCTGTTGGTGTCTGTAACAAAGATACCTGCCATAAGCATGTCAAAACCGGCTTGGAAGAGCTTTTCGATCATGTCGGCATCGGTCGGAACGATTTCGCCTTTGAAGTCAAGACCGTATTTTTGTTTCAATTCCATTGCTTTCATCGGAACATGCATCAAGTCCCAGTCATCCTGTGAGCACTTTTCACCGATTTTTGCACGGTTGTAGAACTCGTACGCATCAATTGATCTTTTGTATGTCATTTATAATCACCTTAGGACATAATTTTCTTTGCAACAAGAACTGCGGCCGCTGCGTTTTCAGCTGTTCCGTCAGCGCCGATTTCTTTAATCCATGCCTGAGAAACGGGTGCGCCGCCGAACATACATTTAACTTTTGAGCGGATGCCTTCTTCTTCGATCAAAGCCATCAAGTCTTTCTGACCGAGCATGGATGTGGTCATCAATGCGGAACCGACAAGGAGAACTTTGTCTGCGCCGGATTTCTTGACTTCTTCGATGATGAGCGTGTTTGCAACGTCAACACCGAGAACTTTCACTGTGAAACCGTTTGCGCCGAGCATCGTAGAAACAAGTCTGTTGCCGATGTCGTGGATGTCGCCTTCCTGAACGAAAGAGAGCGCAAAGCCTGCGTTTACGCCGCCGCCGCTTTTTGCGAGTTCGGGACCGAGGATTTCCATTGCGCTGTTCATTGCTTTTGCAGACATCATAATCTGGGGCAAGAAGAGTTCTCCGGCTTCGAATTTGTCACCGACGACTTTCATACCTTCGGCAAGACCCTTCTGAACGATGTCAAGAGGAGCTGTTCCTTTTGCGAGTGCTTCTTTGGTTTTCTCAATGGTGCCGTTGACATTCTGGGTCATAACGGCGTTTGCTAAATCTTTAAAAATATCTGACATATATTTTACCTCCGTACAAAACATATACGTTCTAAGTCATTACACGGGTTCCGCATAATCATTGTATAACAAAATACACTGCTAAGTTATCCGGTTACATCGTTGTTACGCGAAACACACAAAACTTTGACAGACTAAAATCCCCATTTCAATCTGCTTTTGAATGAATTACGAGAGTAATCCACTTTCTCTTATGGGTAAAAAACCTATATAACTTAAATCCTGAACAAATTATCAATAGAGTTATGAAATTAACAAGATGTTTATAAAATAATAAAATATTAGTAAATTTACAATCCGATGAAAAATAGATTAGGGGCGGTAAAAAAACAAAGAAAATAAATTAAAAAACGCAATCGGCAAAAAAATAAAGTGAATTTGAAAAAGAAAAATGCTCAAAATATGCCTGAACTTTGAAAAAAATCAATTTTTTGAAAACGAAATAATTCGATTTTTTCTGAAAAATTAATATTTTTATCTGAAGTTTGAAATTTTTAAGGCGGCTGTTAAGGCATAAAATTTATATAGCCGTCTGTCGCCGCAAATTGTGTTCACAAATTTTGCTCGCTTCGCTCACAAAATTTCATAGGCAGGGGGAATGCGGTCTGCGTTAAAAAATTGTTCGGCTCCGCCTCACAATTTTGGCTTCCGGGCGGCGCGAAGCGGCGAACCGGTTTCCGCCGTTCGCGTGAGCCGCTTCATTTTTTATTTTTGGTTCTTTGAAATCGCACCACAATTTTATTTTTGAAAAATGAAATTTGATGTAAACTTCAAAATATTCCGATCGCCAAACCACCGTATTATATAACATCGAATATAATTTGATTGACAGAGCAATTCATACAATAAATTCAAATCAAAAAGCAAACTCAAAAATTTAAAACGAAGACGGTTGATTCAAAAATGTCAGGCAGCAATAAAACGGAGATCGAATATAAATTCAGCATCAGATGCGCTGAAACGTTCGACTTCTTAACAGCTCTTTTCCGCGTGAAAGATTACCCGATCAAAGATAAATCTCACCCGCTCTTTACGGATATTTTTTATGACACTCCTGATTTGCTGCTTTTCTCACTCGGCATTTATTTGAGAAAAAGGCTTGAAGAAGGGAGATCTGATGCGGTTTGGACATTGAAGCAGGCAGGCGGCGGCTTTGATGAAGAAGTCTGCAGGCGTCGGGAAATTATTCAAGTATTGCCGCAGGCTTCAGCCGTCAAAGACATTTCAAATCCCGCATTTGAAAAGATGTTGACGGGTATTCTCGGGGATTTGGAACTTGTTCCTATTCTAACGCTTGAACAGGACCGAATTTTTAAAACCGTTTACAAAAAAGGAACCTCTGAAGACACTGATAACACATCCGAAAACCGTTTGGCGGATTTATCGGTCGATTCTGTCAGCCTGAAATTTTCCGAACAAAAACACACGTTTACCGAACTTGAAATTGAACTCGCGAAAGGAACTGAAAACGAACTTCAGGAATTCATTGACACGCTCAAAGACATGCCTGAACTTCAAAATAAAATTGAAAGCAGCCGCCTTTCAAAACTTGAGCGCGGTTTGATTTTGTATTTCAGCCGCGACAAAATTGAAGGAAACGTAATTCCTGATTTTGAAAAGAAATCTTATTTTACAGATTTGGACGGAAATGAGATTTCCGAAAACGGCGAAGAAAAAAGAACTTTTGAATATGATTCAACCGATTTCGGATTTTTGCTCCCGCAGGAAAAGGCGGCGCTGATGCAGCTTTGCGGTAAAATTTACACTGCCGACCCGACGGATTACTTTGGAGACACCGGATTTTTAAAGAAAAATGAAAAAAACGGTGATTTGTTTTCCAAAAACGCTTCGATCCTGCTTTCCCTTGACAGCGGCATGTCTTCAAATTTTGCGGCGCAAGCATTTGATTTGCCGGAATATGAAATAAATGAAATTTTGGAAAAATTCAAACAAAGTCGTACGGATATGTTTCCGTTCGCTTTTGAAATCGGTGAAAACGAACGTTACTATTATCAAAAGCCGATTGACGACGGAAAAACTTGGACGGCTGAAGAGCTGGTAAAATATTACGGGCTTGATGCGGCGCAATCGGAATTGAAAGCCGAAATCGCGAGCGAATTGTTTGACAGCGTACAGGCTGCAAACAACCTTTCTGAAAAGGACAGAATGATATTGAAAGCGGCGGCGCGCTTTTCGGGAATCGGAAAAGGCACCTCATTGGAAAGGAACGTAAACATCGGCGCCGACATCATTTTAACGCACCCGATTGAAAACTTAACGCTGAATGAAATCAAAACACTGGCATTGATATTTATTTTAAGAAAAATCAAAAACCCGTCTCCGGACAGAATCAGAAAAGCGATTCTTAAAGCCGGCTTTTATGTGCCGCTTTCATACCAAAGAAAAGCATTGGTTGCAGCCGCGCTTTTGGAAAAGGAAGTATTTTCAGAAATGACATTCGGTTTTGACATTGAAACTGAACATGAAAACAGCGATTCCGCAATTGATTCCAAGGGCGGTATCAAAATTGATTTTGAAAATGTTTCAAAACCGGATTTGAGAATCGAGTCAACGGATATGATGGCTGTCGCCGCCGAAAAAATACTCCTCGGCAGGCTCTATGAGGTTGAAGAAGCCGAGCCGGGCGTCCTGGCGGAGAGGGATATTAAAGATGTTCACGACATGCGCGTCGCGCTCAGAAAAATGCGTTCGGCAAATCTGATTTTCAAGGACTTTTTAGACCATGACAGGCTGGCGGAAATGGAGGCCGGAATCAGGAAAACGCTTTCCGGGCTCGGCGAACTGAGAGATTTGGATGTTATTTTGGAAAAGACGGACGGATGGCTGAAAAAAGAAAAGGTCAATCAGGAGAAGATGACCGTCTTTTATGATTTTGTTTCAAGCGACAGAAAAAAAGCGCATGCTGAAGTTGCCGATTATTTGACATCCAAGGAATATACGGATTTCATCGCGGATTTGAAAAAGACTTTTGGGGACAAGACCTATCTCGGCATTCCCAATATCAATAGAAAAGGAGATGTGGCACCGGTCCGCATCAACGATGTGCTTCCCGCGATTCTGTACGAAAAAGCAGCGGACATTACAGCTTATCATGAGTGGATGGACGGACCGTATATTTACGTTGACAAGCTTCACAGACTGCGCATCGCCGCCAAAAACTTCCGTTACACGCTGGACTTCTTTAAGGATTGTCTGGGAGAAGCTGCAGGACAATTAATTAAAGAATTCAAAGAATTGCAGGAAATTCTCGGTGACTTCCATGATGCGGTGGTTGCGATTGAAGTCATCGGCGATTATATTGAAAGAATCAAAGAAGAAAGCGAAAAGGAAGAAAACGAAAAAGAAGAAAGCAGAAAATCAAACGGAAAAGCAAGAGCGGATGAAATTGAAAACACGCTTGAAACACTTGACCTGTATAAAAATGACCGTGAAGAAGAAATGGAAAAACTGCTTGCGGCCTTCCACACAAAATGGGAAAAAATGGATCGCCGTTTCTTTAATGAAAGAATCGCGAAAATAATTGCGGAAGCGGATTTTTAAAATAAAAAGGATTGATGAAACGATTCGTAAAAAGACGGATTAAGCGACTGACCAATGATTGCTGCTGATGAATAAATACGGTGAAAAAATGTCCAAAACAAAGAAATCGGAAAAGAAGTTATCTGAGAAGAAAATCAAAACAGATAAAAACGCATTCGGAAAAATCAACCTTCCAAAAGACCTGAAAAAAAGAATAAGCTCGGAAAAAAATCCGGATGCTGTGATGGCGGAAGCCTTGGAAAATTACTACGGCGAACAGAAGCACCGTTACGAAAATGCGCTTCAAAAAGAAATTGACAATAACATTATTGAAATCCAGCGCCGACACATATCGGATTTGAAGAATCAGCTGGAAGTCTCCAATAAGAATTACGAAGAATTAATGAAAACGTATCAAGCGTATATGTTTCAAGTGCAGCCTCTGATTGAAACGGCACGGCTTCAGAAAGCGGCAGAACTGAAACCGCCGGAAAATAAAACCGAGTCGAAAGAAGAAGCGAGGCGGGAAGGAGAAATGGAATCGGAAGAAGAAGTAAAGCCGAAATCAGAGGAAATCAAACACTGTCGAGACGAAACAAAAAACGAAAAGAAAAAGAAAAAATGGTATGCGTTTTGGAAGTAAGCGCTCTTTTTTCAATTATTTTTAGATAAAACTAAATCTTCTTTTCGAGATGAAGCCGTTAAAAAAGTAAAAATTAGAAAGATACGGATGAGGGGTTTGGGTTGAGCATCCGTATTTTCTGAGCTTGTGGAGTTCGTTTTTGTGTTTTAGGGTATGCTTTCTGAGTGTTTAAGAGACTTATTTTTTGGTTTATTGGGCTTTAGTTTTTACAGTTTTTTCGCTTTCAAAACCGGAGTTGGAAAATCGGCTATGATTGCAGAGATGAGAAAACGGTTGACCGTTTTTTAACTGAGAAGACTCAATTAATTCAGCTTCCTCAGTATTAAAAACTGGTTTTAAGATATTTATAATTGTCTATATATTAAATATTTATCATATTTTTCGACAGAAAATATATAGATTCGAAAATGGGTTTAAAGGGCCGGATAAAGTATTTGAACAATATGAAAATCGTGATGAATCGAAAATTGAACATGGGAAATGACATGAGAAATGGCATAACACGAGAAATGAAAAAAATGGGAAAATGAAAAGGGGAGCCCCTCGGAGCTGCGCTCCGAGTTGACCGTTCCTGCGGACCGGTCAAAAATAAAAAACAACATTTAATCCCATTTATCTTGATTTTCCGTCATCCAAATTTGAGAATCCAGCGGTTCCTCCTGTTCCGGACGAACGGCTTTCTTAAATGAGCCGTCAGGAAGGCCGATCCTGAGCTTGACATTATCACGGAGATGCGTATCCAAAATAATATCTTTGATTTTTCTTAAATAATCGGCATTGACGGGGAACAAAATCTCAACGCGCCGGTCCAAATTGCGCTGCATTAAGTCAGCGCTTCCGAGATAGAGCTCTTCATTGCCGTTGTTGTAGAAGTAATAAGCACGCGTATGTTCCAAAAAACGGCCGACGATTGAAGTCACATGAATGTTGTCACTGTAACCCGGAATCTGCGGACGGATGCAGCTGATGCCGCGGATTTGAAGATCAATTTTAACGCCTTCAACGGACGCTTTGTATAATTCCGCAATGCATTCCGGATCAACGAGCGAATTCAATTTAAACAGCATGTAACCGTTGCCGTTTAATTTATGGCTTTCCACTTCGCGGCGGATTTTGGAAATCAATTCATTTCTCATCGTTCTCGGTGCAACGAGAAGCTTGCCGTAATTTAATTTGCGCGAATATCCTGTCAGCGCATTAAAGAGATCAACAACATCCTGACCGATTTCGGGATCGGCAGTAAAATATTCAAAATCGGTGTAAACTCTGGCTGTCGCCGCATTGTAATTGCCGGTGCTCATATGAACGTACGGAATAAGCTCCTCGTCCTCTCTGCGCAGAACCATGCAGATTTTGGCATGCGTCTTCAGATTCGGAACGCCGTAAACGACATGAATGTTTGAATGCTCCAGCTCTTTTGCTTTGGCGACATTATTTTCTTCATCAAAGCGCGCCTTGAGTTCAATCAGAACGACAACTTGTTTTCCATTGTCGGCCGCTTCTTTTAAATATTGAATGAGTTTGGATTTTTTGTCAACGCGGTAAAGCGTCATTTTGATGGCGATGACATCGGGATCAATCGAAGCTGCTTGAACAAAATCAATAAGGCTTTCAAAACTGTCATAGGGACGGTAAATCAAAACATCCTTCTTTTTGATTTTTGAAAAAATATTACCCTTCTTGGCGGGTTTCAAATCCAAATATTCCTTTTTCTTCGGTGAAAACGGCACGTATTTTAAATCCGCCCGATCAATATCGCAAAGCTCGGAGATCGAAACCAAACCGACGGGAGATTCCAGCGCTTCGACTTGTGTTGAACGCAACTTTAAATTCTCCATCAAGATTTTTAAAACGTAATCGGACATGCCGTCATTAATTTCCAAACGGAGCGGGCTTCCGAAATACTTGGCGCCCGATTTCTTTTCAATGGATTTCATCAGATTGAAGTCACCGTCATCGTCAAGCCCCAGATCGCCGTCGCGCGTGATTCTAAAGGCGTGCGCTTCCTGAATCACCTGCCCCGGAAAAACCAAATCCAAATTGGCAATGATAACATCATCAACCCAAACGAAATTAAATTCTCCGGATTTGCCCGCCGCCATGTTTTCTTCAACTTTTCCGGACTTTAAATCCTCTTTGGACGGCACCGGGACCAAGCGTTTGATGCCGGAAGGAATTTTGATGCGGACAAAAATGCGGCCGTAAGCGGTATCGGAAAGGATGACCGCCAAATTGACGCTTTGATTTGTAATGTACGGGAAAGGGTGGCTGGAATCATAAGCCAGCGGCGTTAACTGTGGAAAAATATTTTTCTTGAAATATTTGTTGAGATACTCAATTTGAAACTCTTCCAATTCGGAATACTCTAAGATGTGAATGTTCTGCTTCTTTAACTCCGGCATCAGGATATGGCTCCAGCAGTTTTCCGCCTGCTCAAGCATGATCGGGAGTTCGGCATAAATTTTCTGCATCTCCAGATAAGTGCGGTTTTCGGGACCCGGATTCATACTGTCTTCTAAAATGCTTCTGTTGACGGCGGGGATGCGCACCATAAAGTATTCGTCTAAATTGCTCGCAAAAATCGATAAGAATCGAATACGCTCAAGAAGCGGATTGCTTTCGTCCATCGCTTCTTCCATGACGCGGTTATTGAAATAAAGCCAGCTGAAATCCCGATCAATATAAAGATCGGGATCGGACGAATTAATAAGGTCAGCAGGGTCAGGAATGTCGGAAGCGTTTACCTTTTTTTCGGATGAGAGAAGCGGATCGGGATTCATAATTTAGCCATTTTTATCGGGATACCGTGTTCATTATACTGTCTATGTTTTTATTAATGGCGTAATTATATAAAATGATTGGTGTTTTCGAATAGAGTAGAAATAATTGATTAACAATAAGTTAAAAACAGTTAAAACTCGACCTGCTCCAAAATATTTAAAATTCGATTCATAAGATTTAAAGAATAGGAAATCAAAATCAACCGTCATCAGGATTACCTATTTATTTTCAGCCTCTGATAATTGAATATGATCGGAATTTCAACGCTTGCTTATTCGGGTAAAAATTTAACGGAAGCTTTATCCGAAATTGAAAAACGTGTCTCTCACGCGGAGATTTTTTCGGAAGGAACGCATGATGTCATTCATTCCGGAAAAGATGGAATCCTGTCTTCTTTTTCGCTTTCGTACTCGATTCATGCGCCGACTCAGGATGTCAATTTGGCTGCGGTGCGGGAGACGATTCGAAAAGCGGGCGTTGAAGTCATTTCAGAAAGCGCCGCGTTTTGTATGAATCGTGATATTGAGATATTGGTGGTCCATCCCGGATATACCGCAGGCATTGAAATGCTTCCGCCGGCCTACAAATCGCTTGAGAAGTCCATATCTGACCTTCAAAGAATCAAAGAAGAAACGGGCGTTCGGATTTGTATTGAAAATATGCCGAACGCCGAGATTTATCTTTTCAAAAGTCCGGAAGATATTGATTTGAAAGATCTGGAATTTGTTTTAGACATCGGCCATGCGCAAACGGCAAACAATTTGAATGAATTCCTGCAAAAAGAAATTGCCCATTACCATATCCACGACAATTGCGGCGATTTCGATTCTCATCTCGGTTTCGGCGACGGTGTCATCGGATTTCCGGCGCTGAAACAGATTGTTCAGAAAGCAAAAAGGGAAAAAGCGATTTTGATCGCCGAAAATAAAACGGCTGAGGGAGCGATGAAAACGGTTGAAGCGCTTAAGAAAGCGGGTGCCGATTGAAATCGGGAAATCGAAAAAGTTTTTTGAATAGTTGAAGTAAACGAAAACATCCAATGTCCAAAAAAATGGAAAACGAACGCCCGATAAAACCACAAATCTTAAAAATTTTTTAGATTAAAATGAAAAGAAGGCGTTCCAACATTTCAATAAAATAAAATGAAAAAAAGATGTTTCGGTAAAACCCAAAAATTGTATGAAACTTCACATACGACCGCTAATTTACGATTTTGAGCAAAGCGAAAAATCGGAAATTTGCGGATTCTTACCCATGAAATAAAATAAATGCAACTTGCTGCCCTCGTATCTTCTTTTCTTCTGCCGATTTTTTTGCTTGCTTCTTGCAATCAGGTTTGCATTGCTGCTTGTATCTGCTCTTTTTTATCACATCCGTTCGCTATCGCGAACGTGAGCGCTGTTACTTTGCCGTTTGCGTTGCCGCCGCTCTTGTCGATTCTGCCGAGCAGCCGCAGGCACGCGCGAGCCGCACCGCTTTTAAAAAGAGAAGGAAAAGCAACCACAGGTTTAAAAACGAAATAAAACGAAAAACAAAAAAAGCGCTTATCGTTTCAAATTTAAAAAAAGACATCTAAAGCTGAAAAGCTTTCGCTCGCAATAAAAAACAAGGATTGAAATCTTAAAAAAAGGGATTTTTGAAAAAGAGAGACGGAACTTTGCCGCCTCTGCTTTTTCAGGGGACCGATTTTTTAAAGCCGAGGGAGAAAAACCGAAAACTTAAATCTAAGTCTCCCATCGGCTGAACTTTCAATATTTTTCGTTTTTGACCGGTCCGAAGGAGCGGTCAACTCAGAGCGCAGCTCTGAGGGATTTTTGTATTTTATTTCGTTTTTGATTTTGTTATCTTTAGTTGACGCGAAGTTAGTATTTGGAACGCTGGAGAGCCATCAGGTCTTCCATTGTCAATTTACCGCCGTCTTTGAACTTGTCGAAGATGCCCTGCGCATCCTTGTCCTGTTCGTCTTTATCGACTTTGACCTTTGCGTCTTTGTCCTTCTTCTTCGCCTTTCCGCTTTCTTTGTCGATGTCGCGGATTTCTTTTTGGGCTTCAATGAAGACTTTGTGCTGATCGTCAGCGGCTTCCTGCGCGCGGATGAAGTTCTTGTGAGCAGCATCGGACTCTGCGCGAATTCTGTCGGCTTCCTTAAATGTTGCAATCATCTGCTCGTGGAATTCCTGCGCCTGAGAAGCGTAAACAGCCAATTGTTCGTGGTATTTGGAAGCTTCATCGCGGATGACTTGCGCTTCGTCCAAAACAGCTTTCAAATCACTGTTTTCTTCCAATTGCTTTTTCTTTTCGGTGTATTCAAGTTCAAGCTCTTTGATCTTGGTAACGAGTTCCTTTTCCTTCGTCGGCTTCATCACGGAAGTCTGCTGCTTGAATTCAAGATCGTCAATCTGTTTGCGGATTTCTTTAATGGACGGGCCGGCAAGACCGCCTTCTTTTCTGAGTTCGTCCGCTTTTGCGAAGAGGTCATTGGCCTTCGCGTTTGTATCGTCGCGCAGTGTCTTGTATTTGCTGACGTTGACATTCACTTCGTCACGCTTTACTTTTAAGTCTTGGGCGACTGTGATTAATTCTTTTGTCTTGTTGTTTAATTCATTTCTTTCAGCAGCAAATTTGCTTGCTTCAGCATTCAATTGATTTCTTTTTTCCTTTGCCTCTTCAGAGGTGTCCTTCAATTCTGCTTTTCTGATTTGCAGTTCATTCGTCATATTTTGGTCCCCCTTCCCGAAAAAGAATTCTCGGGCCGGTTACTGTACGTAAGCCAAACGGCTTAAATTATGAATCCGATGTCGAACCTGATAATCAGTTCTGATAAATCAGGCCCGAAAAATCGGATTGCATAAGCTGAAATAATTACTTACGGTTTTGCCGCCGCATCGGCTCAAATCTATTTCTGTTTTTTCTGTTTTAAGGCTCCGGTGGCGCCATTATTGATTCCAGAACGGGAATCACGTCGCGCAAATTTTTTCCGGAAACAACCGCGCGGGCTCGTTCCTGAACATGCGGTTTTGCATTAAACGCAATTGAGAAACCTGCCTTTTCAAACAGGCAAATGTCATTGGCACCGTCGCCGATAACCAAACATTCTTCATACGGAACGCCTGTTTTTTGAACCAATTCATCTAAAACGATGGCTTTGGCGTTCGTGACCATTAAAGGCCCTGTTGCTTCACCTGTCAAAATACCGTCTATGACAACCAATTCATTTGAATAAGCGTAATCCAGATTCAATTGCTCTTTCACTTTGTCGGCCACTATACTGAACCCGCCGGTCAGCATCGCGATTTGGCTGCCGTTTTCACGGATGTATTTCACTAAGTCAGCTGCGCCCGACATCAATTGAATTTTGCCGGTTTGCTCCAGCGCTTTTTCATAAGACAGCCCTTTTAAAGAGTTAACACGCATCTGAAAGGATTCAGTATAATCCATTTCGCCGTTCATTGCGGCTTCGGTAATCTGCGAAACCTCTTCTTCCGTCCCGGCAGCTTTTGCAAGTTCGTCAATGACCTCTGCGTCAATCAGAGTACTGTCCATATCAAACACGAAGAGTTTAAACGAATGATTTACCGGTTTTTTGCTGAAATGAGAAAAGTTCACAGAATCATAACCTGTCTGCTTTATGAAATTTATTGCCGTCCAAACAGAAAATATGACCGCACAACGCGGCAAGTTTTTGACATATTCAGACGCTGTGCCGTCGCCTTTTGAAATAATAGCAAAAAACGAAATATATTTGACACGGTTGTAATTGCTTGTTGAATGAAAGGCATTACTCTTAAACTTTGTGGATAAATGAATGAATTGGGTGAAAGGATAATTTCGTTTTAAATACTTATTCAAATGCTTAAAGTTGATTGACCGCTCCTTCGGACCAGCCAAAAGTTGATTGACCGTTCCTTCGGACCGGTCAAAGAATGAAAAGGATAATATCATTTCAAACGCTAAAAATGTCTGATGACAGGAAAAGGAAAATTGGTCACATTTGAAGGAATCGACGGATCCGGGAAAAGCACAATGCTCTCCCGCCTTCAAAAGTTGAATGAATCCGCCCCGCTTTGGGAGACGGGAACCGTTTTTACGCGCGAGCCGACGAAAGAGACGCTCACGGGAAATGCCGTTTATGCAGCAATTGAAAACCATGTCGATCCTTTGGCTGAACTTTTCCTCTTTTTAGCGGACCACGCCGCGCATTTGGCGGAAACGGTCCGGCCAGCGCTTGACGCCGGCAATTTGGTCATTTCCGACCGCTACTCCGACAGCCGCTGCGCGTATCAAGGCGCGACACTGAAAAATACGATTCCCGACGCGTTCAATTTTGTCCGCCGCCTGCATGAACCATGGACAATCAAACCGGATTTAACTTTCTTTTTTGACATTCGTCCCGAAGTTTCCTGTGAAAGATGCAAAGACCGCGGCGCGCAGACCAAATTCGAACGCGTTGACTTCTTAAAAGAAGTGACGGCGAATTTCAGAAAACTGGCAGAAGACGAACCAGAGCGGTTTGTGATCATTGACGCTGAAAAGCCGCCGGAAGAAAATGAAAAAATCATTCTTGAGAAGATCAAGAAATTGGTTTAATTTCATTTGATTCAATTCTTGATTTAAATTTCGTTTATTGGCTTAGACCGTTTAATTTTTTGAAATATATTTCAAAAAACGAAAGCGCATTTTTCAAAAATAAAAATTAAAAAAGAGATTTACCCTTTTTCAATTCGCTTTTTCTTTATTATTTTTTCTCTTTCTGTAGAAAAAGAGCAAGAGGAGCAGGCCGATTGCAGCTCCAAGTAAAAGAAGCGCGAAATGCCACCCACTCCAAGAAGACTCCGTTTCTCCTCCGAAACCGCGCACATTACTGTCGCTTCCGTTAACGCCGCTGCCGTTTTCTCCCGATTCGTCTTGTGACAGAACGTCAATTTCGTAACCTGTATCGCCGGCAGGCGGAACAATAGTTGCATTGCCCGTGCCGCTGCCGCCACCACCGGTACCGGCGGCCGGCTCGTTGATTATCAATTCGCCGGGCAGCTTGATGATATTGTAATTCGCCGTCACGTCTGCGTCGTCAAGTATTATCTCGGCGGTTCCCGTCACAAGCACTTCAGTCGTACCGGGAACGGTGCGTGACGCGCTCGCGTCCAGACCGCTGAGGACTGCGTCTTCGGGTTGCCCGTCAGACCATTCGACGGTAAAGCCGCTGACACTCTTCTCGGTGCCGTCAAAGTCAAACGTGCCGCTGTTGGCTGTAACCGTGATCACGATTCTGTTATCATCGGTACCGCCGGTGCCGTCTATCAATGCGTTTACTGTCAGAGTGCCGGGCAGCTTGACGATATCGTAATTCGCCGTCACATCTGCGCCGTCAAGCATTACCTGTGCGGTTCCCGTCACAAGCACATCGGTCGTACCGGGAGCGATACGCGATGCGCTCGCGTCCAGACCGCTGAGGACAGCGCCTCCGGGGTTGCCGTCAGACCAGTCAACGGTAAAGCTGCTGACACTCTTCTCAGTGCCGTCGAAGTCAAACGTGCCGCTGTCGGCTGTCACCGTGATCATGATCCTGTTATCATCAGTGCCGCCGGTGCCGTCTGTCAACGCGTTTACTGTCAGAGTACCGGGCAGCTTGATGATATCGTAATTCGCCGTCACATCTGCGCCGTCAAGCATTACCTGGGCAGTTCCCGTAACAAACACATCAGTCGTTCCCGGAAGGGTACGTGCCGCGTTCGCGCTCAGACCGCTGAGGACTGCGCCGACGGGCTGACCGCCTGTCCAGACAGCGGTAAAGCCGCTGACATCTTTTTCAGTGCCGTCAAAATCAAACATGCCGCTGTCGGCTGTCGCCGTGATCGTAATCCTGTTGTCATCGGTGCCGCCGGTGCCGTCGGTTCGGCTGTTGATTACCAACTCACCGGAAGTCCTGACGATATTGTAATTTGCCGTCACATCTGTGCCGTCAAGCATTATCAGGGCAGTTCCCGTAACAAACACATCGGTCGTTCCCGGAAGAGTACGTGACGCGCTCGCGCTCAGGCCGCTGAGGGCTGCGCCTTCAGGCTGACCGCCCGCCCAAACAGCGGTAAAGCCGCTGACAACTTTTTCGGTGCCGTCGAAGTCAAACGTGTCGCTGTCGGCCGTAACTGTAATCGTGATCCTGCTCCCTTCGTCCGGTTCGTTGACCGTCAATGTGCCGGGAAGCCTGACGATATTATAATTCGCCGTCACGTCTGCGCCGCCAAGCATTACCTGAGCGGTGCCCGTCACAAGCACTTCGGCCGTACCAGGAATGGCACGTGCTGCGTTCGCACTCAGACCGCTGAGGGCTGCGCCTCCGGGGTTGCCGTCAGACCAGACAGTAGAGGCGAAGCCGCTGACACTCTTCTCAGTGCCGTCAAAATCAAACGTGCCGCTGTTGGCTGTCACTGTGATCGTGATTCTGGTGTCATCGGTACCGCCGGTGCCGTCAGTCCGGCTGTTGATTACCAACTCGCCGGAAGTCCTGACGATATTGTAATTTGCCGTCACGTCTGTGCCGCCAAGCATTACCTGAGCGGTGCCCGTCACAAGCACTTCGGTCGTGCCGGGAACAGTACGTGCTGCGCTCGCACTCAAACCGCCGAGGGTAGCGCCGACGGGCTGACCGCCTGCCCAGACAGTAGAAGCGAGGCCGCTGACACTCTTCTCAGTGCCGTCAAAGTCAAACGTGCCGCTGTTGGCTGTAATCGTGATCGTGGGCACATATGTATATTGCCAGTAGAATTTCGGATATGCAGCGTCTTCTTCGATATACCAAATATAATCAGCGTTCGGCGCAGATGAAATAGACCAGCCTTCGGCTGAGAAAGTAGTCATTTTCATTAAATTGACGCTGTATTCGGGAATGGCATAACAGCTTATACCGCCGCCGTTATTTAATCTGAAGAAACTGGATCGGATTAAACCGGAATTAAGCTCTGCGTCACTCCCCTGACCGGCTCCGCCCGTAAAACCGCCGACATTATCATTTCCGGAAACACTGCCGACAGCGTAGCAGTATTCAATTAAAAAATAATCCGCATTAAAAGACCCGACAAAGCCGCCGACATTGTTATGCCCTGAGACATCACCGGATGCAAAACTGTTGGAAATCAAAGCACCGCTGTCAACCGCCCCGACAAAACCTCCAAAACAGCTGTTCCAATCAATGGACCATTGCGAACGAACTGTTACATCGCCTGTAGAATAGCTGTAACGGATCTCACCTTCAGAATACCCGACAAACCCGCCAATAACATGTTCTCCGCTGACATTGCCCGAGCTGCTTGAGTTTTTGATGATACCGTCCGACTCAAGACGGCCGACAAAGCCGCCAAGCTCATCCCTCCCTGCGTATGCAAAGATATCAACCGAAGAACTGCTGTCGGAGATGGTACCCTGTGATATCCCGACAAAGCCGCCGGAACGACTGGGAGTTCCTACCCCTACCGGACCGCCGGTTTGGAAACTTCCGGAACTGTGTGACCTCATGATAACGCTGTCCGAATCAAGACGGCCGACAAAACCGCCGATTGACCAATTACCGCCGCGAACAACGACAGCGCTGTTGGAATCCGTGACAGTGCTGTTCACGAGATGACCGACAAAACCGCCGACATTAAAACTTCCGCTGATTTCTCCGGAAAATGAACTGTTTGAAACAGTACTGTTCTCCAAATATCCGATTAAACCGCCGACACCGACGCCGCCGCCTTGCACGAGACGGCCATTCGTAGTGTGACAATTTTCAACAGTTGTATTTAGACCGCAGCCGATTAAAGAACCGACATTATTAATCGAATTTGTATGAACATTATCCAAAGTAACGTTTTTGATTCTCGCACCATCGGTCTATCCAAATAAACCCATCATGCCGCTTCCAACAAAAGACAGATTAGAAATTGTCTAATCTTGACCGTCAAAAGTTCCTGTAAAGGGATCTGTCCAATTGCCGATCGGAGTAAAACCCGATGACAGGTCAATATCTTCGACAAGAATGTAATTTGCGTTAAGAGACCATGTGAAAGGCCCCAACCCCAAGGCATCAGTCATTGTATCGCCGCTGCCGATATGTATAAACAAGCTTTCGTTAACATGAATTGTGTCTGCTGCAGCAGCAGTGCCGCACAAACCCAAAAACAGAGCAATCGTGATAAAAGAAATTAATAAATATTTTTTTGAAATACCCATAGTAAACAATCCTCATAAATCAAAATAAACAAATGTATATACAAATAGACAAATGCATCTGTAAATAAACAAATGTTTAAATTAATCACATATGCTTTGTAAAATATATAAAAATGTCGCCCGATGTTGAAAATAGTTTTCTGGTAATAAAATTGATTAAAAGAAAATAATTTGAAAAACGGAACAAACGTCAAAAAACAACAAGTATTTGACAGCAAACCGTCAAACAGATTACCGAAATTATGTGAATCTAAAAAATCACCGATTCAAAGAGAAGCTGAAAGGCCGATGAATCTTACTTCTTCGGCCCGAGGCGAGTAAAAGGAAAAAGAGGGAATACGAGCGGAAGTTCCTAAAAAATAGTTGAAATTCCGGAATTGAAATCACTTGAAGCTGCGCTCCAAGCTTGGCCGTTCCTGCGGAGCGGCCAAAATCCGAAAAATTATTCTTCATCGCCTTTGCTGTCGAAATTGTCCAAATCATTTTCGTCAGCGAACTTGATGAGCGCTTCACCCAAAATGCGCGTGTGCTTGGGACTCAAGTTGAAGCGGGATTTCTTTTTGCCGGCGCGCTCTTTTGAAATTTCAACGTATTCTTTGTCAAAGCGTTCGCTTCTCTCCAAAGAAATCGCCATGTACCAGCCGCCGCCCATTTTAATTTCAGAATATGCGGTCGGCGTGTCATCATCAATATCCACGACAACTTCTTCCATTTCTTTTTTTGCCATAAATTTTGCCTCCAGGTATAATATAAAAAATTATGAAATTATAAAACTTACAAATTGGAAATTAAACAAACTCAAGAGGGAATTAGGTTCATCACCGTTTTTATTTTTTCGGTATCCTGAAATCCCAATCATTTGCTTTTCGAACCTTTTGAAGATAATTCGGATCGTAAAGAACGTGCGCGTCCCGCTTCTCCCGAAGTTCAGGCTCCTTTCGCATCCGCTTCCAAGCCGTTTTCATCGGCACTTCATTGATATTGCCGTAAGAAAGCGGAATATACGGATCGGGCTGCATATCTCCTTCCGTTGTCACGTGCAGCCAGCGCCGCCCGGCCATCGCGCCGAACATTTCGCCTTCAAAAATTGTATTCGAAAAGATACGCGGCGTGCCGTCATCAACCGCATTGACTTTTCGATAAAAATCATTAATCACTTTGCGCTGAGAATCATTCATTCGGCTTTCGCCATCCAGCGTCGGAACGGATTCCCAAATTGAAAACTCATGAACGCCGAGTTCGCCTGCAAGTTTCCACAAACCTTCCATTTCGCCGACCTTCGCGCCGTCCAAATGCGTTGCCATCGTCACCAACAGCCCGGCTTCCAAACCGAATCGGATCGCTGCAATCGCTTTGTCGTAAGCGCCGGGAATGCCGCGTTTTTGGTCATGAACGGCAGGATTCGTTGAATAAATGCTGACAAGAAGCGTCTGGAGACCGGCCTTTTGCAACTGCTTCGCTTTTTCCAAATCAAAATCAAGTCCCCAAGTATAAGCCATGACAACCGCTTTGGATTTGTCAACATATCGAACATACTCGACAATATTTTCATTCAAAAGCGGATCACCTTCCGTAAAAGTGATGACGACGGCACCCATATCCAACGCTTCATCAATAGCTTTACAGATTAAATCGGCAGGCGGGTCAACTGAAAGATAAGGATTGTCAAAATCAACGTGACCGGCATTTCTCATCGGATTCTTTTTCGCATAACTCTCGGCGTTTGGATTAAACTTGCGCGTCACCTCAATTGAAACCGTTTCCGGAACATACTTTCCAAAACTGATGCCGATTTCGTCTTTGACGAGCCGCTTGAAAGCGGGGCTCGGAATCGGCGGAAGCCAGGCAGAAGGATAAACCGCAGACGCTGTCACAAGAGCTGGTTTTTCAGCCTTCAGATGTTTGTTGGCAACCGACAAAAAAGGACGGGCTGCGAATTCAAGAATGCCGGCGGCGGACAATTCTATTTTCCCGTCCTCTGTTCGGCTTGCGTTAACGGAAAGACCGCGCATCTTGAAAACATTGACAGACTGTTTCATTTTAGTGACACCCGTATTATAAAAGATTCATTCAATGATTCCATTAAAATGATTCAAAAAAATGATAAAAAGAAACCGGGCCGTTTTAATAAACGGCATTTTTCGGTTTCCTGATTTTTCGGGTTTTAAGCTTTCTCGGCAAAAGCCAAATATCCTGAAATTTTCTTGATTTTCACATTCAAAGTCTGACCTTTGGCCGCGCCCGGAACGAAAATTGTAAATTTATCGAATTTAGCAATACCGTCGCCTTTGGAGCCGACTGCTTCAATGTTGATTTCATAAGTGCTGCCTTCTTCAAGCGTGGCGACGACTTTGCTTGCTGTTGTCTGCCTCTTTTTAACGGGGCGGTGAGCACCGCAGGCGGCGCACTGCAGAATCAAAACGCGTTCGCGTTTTCCAAGCGCCGTATCCGGGCGGTTGCATTCGGAGCACATGACGTATTCATCAACATAGTTCTGAATGTTGGCATCCATTTGATCTCTTGTATACCTGCCCTGAAAAACAGCACGCCCGCCTTCAATTTTACCGGCGGTGCCGAGCTCGCGCGTGAGATATTTCATCACGTGATCCTGATCACGGCGAAGAATGCTTGCAATGTTTGCAAAGTTGTCCAAAACCGTTGTTTTGCCTTCCGAAAAGAGTTTTGCTTCGGGGACGGTGAAACGCTCATCCGTTTTCTCCTCCTCAGGAAGGTGTTCAATCGCCCGGCTTAAAAGTTTTTCATAATCGTCCATAATCTAATCCCTCTTGTTTTTGATGATAATTTTAAAAAATTGAAAATTGAATAATCAATTGAAATGATATTAATGAGTATTGAAAAAGTACCGTATTAATATGTTTGTCTTTTCAGAAGACTGAGATATTATAAAAGGCTTTACAACAAACCTAATTGTGAAGTCATTTATAAAAATGCAGACCTTTTTTGTGAATTATGATTCTTGAAAAAACGGCTTCGGATTTTGCTTTTTGCAAAAAACTTATGCAACTCGCGCGCGATCGCAGACAGTAGAAAGCGACAAACGCAACTGCTAAACGAAATAGAAGACAAAGAAATGAAAAAAAGAAAACGCCTTGGAGCTTTTTGATGATTGGCCGCCCCTTCGGGCCGACCAAAGCTCCAAGTTTGGCCGCCCCTTCGGGCCGACCAAATTTATAAAACCAATTCGGCGCCCTTGTCAATGATGATTCTTGTGGGCGTCGGGAGTTTCTGTCCGGCATTCTTGAGTGCTTTCTTTGCGGCGAGGAAGTGTTCCTTGTCGCATGAAATGGTAAAGACTTTCTGGAGCGGGACAACACGCGCTGCGGTTCCGACGTTCTTACCGAAAGCGCCTCTCATACCGCTTGAAATACGGTCAGCACCGGCACCGGTAGCCTGTTTGTTTTCTCTGAGGACTTCGTGCGGGTAAAGTCTCAACTTGATGTGGAAGTTGCCTCTGCCTGCCGTGTTGACCATGTGTCTGTTTGCAGTAATACGAGCCGCTTCAAGAGCCGTGTGTCTGATTGCGCATTTTTCTGTAACGAGCAGTGATAACTTGACGGGGTAGTCCTGTCTTGTTAAGTTACCCATGTCGTAGTGGATAATCTGAATGCCGGGAACGCCACCCATGTACTCTCTTCTGGTGAAGGAGCGTGATCTGATGTTTCTGTACATACATGCCGGTTTTCTAACCATGATAATATCTCCAAGTGAATGAATTATTTGAATTAAATCTTGATAACGATGAAAAACAAAAACGGCAACCAACCGCTGTAATTCATCAAAAAATCCGCTTAATTACACCATTGCTTTTTCAGCCACTCCGAAAAAACATCCTATGTATGATGGTTAGCCCCTTGAGGCGCGGATTAACGTACAGACTATAAGCCCGATTTGTAACCCCCTAATACATTCAGGGTTTATAAATTTTGTTCTTCGAAAAAGAACCCGATTCGAAAATATATACAGACGGCACAGAATAAGCGTCGCCGGATAGGCGTCACAGCCATTCATATCCGTAAAATGATTCAATATTATAATTATTCATGAGCGTCAGTTCAGCGTAGCCGAAAAACTGGCAGCCTTCGCAATTTTGAATTATTTCTTTTCTTTCTTTTTTTGTTCGATTCCAAATTTTCGTGATTCCGTTTTTCTTAATTTCCCCGTCTTCTTGAGAAACATCAAAAACAGATTCTTCAATCACATTTCCAAGCGGCTTGTTGTGAATACGGCAATTGTATAAATCATTGTGATGATCCACCGCTAAAATTCCGCGATCAACGCGGCAATTTCGAATCAGCTTACCGTCTCGGATTTGTTTCAGATACGTTTTGGAATTAATCAAAGGATAGCCTTGTTTTTTGAGCTCGATCAACTCATTCATAAGCGAAATGAACTCCGGTTTCTGCTCATCGGTGATGATTAAATCATTCCAGTCGGTATCCCCCATCCGCTTAAAAGTATAAAGCGGTTCAACCGCCATTTTGACGTTTCCGAGTTCTTTGGCAAAACGCAGAAGATCAGCCACTTCATTTAGATTTTTGCCGCTGATAACGCAGTTCATCAAAAGCGGCTGATTCAAAAATCCGCCTTCGGAAGCGCAGCGAATGCCTTCAATAATTGTCTCATAATCAGCGCCGCGAATTTCACGCGTCGATGTCGGCCCGTCAACGGAAACGGAAATGTAATCGACATCTTTGAGCTCATGAATTCTTTTCTTGAGCAGCAAACCGTTTGTAATCATGAATGTCTTCATCCCTTTGGATTTGGCATATTTCATAATTTCCGGCAAATCCTTTCTCAAAAGCGGCTCGGTAGACCAAGCATTGTAGGAACCGATTCCGAAATCAGCCGCCAAATCAATGATTTTGCAAATATCTTCAAAAGAAGGATCTTTCGAATCTTTTTTCCATTCATCACAAAAAGCGCAGCGCAAGTTGCACCCGGAATTGACGGAATGGGAAATTGTCACGGGGCGTCTTCGAACTTTCATCTGCCAAGCGCTTTTCGCCATAAAAACGGGATCGAATTTTGACACGCGGATAAAAAGAAATTAAAAAGACTTATACTTAACGATTTCAAAAATGAATAAAATCGTGAATTCAGTTTTCAGGCAAATAAAATGAAAAATGGAGCAACTCGCGCGCGGCGGCAGCAAAAATAGACCTCCCTTCGCTCCCGAAAAAATGTGAGCGAAGCGAGTAATTTTTAATAAAAAAAGCCCGAAGGGAAAAATCCCCTCGGGCTTGGAGCGTACAAACTTCGATTTTGAAATTAACCGAAGAGTGCACCGAGACCGGCCATACCTTCTTCTTCGGAGTGGTCTTCCTCGGGCTCGGGTGCTGCTGCGGCGGGTGCTGCTTCTGCTGCTGCGGCGGGTGCTGCTGCGGCGGGTGCTGCGAATGCTGCTTTTGCGATTGCTTCTTCGATGTCAACGCCTTCAAGTGCAGAGACAAGTGCTTTGACGCGTGCTTCTTCAACATCTGCGCCTGCTGCTTTGAGGACTGCTGTGACTGATTCTTCTGTAATTTCTTTTCCGCTCTTGTAGATTAAGAGTGCTGCGTAAACGTACTGCATATTATTTCACCTTTTGATTTTAGTTGTATTACTTATTCGTTTAAATTAATTTATAATTCGAATTTACTTGCTTTTGCAACGGATGTTGCCTGTGCATTGGCTTTGCCGATTAATTTGTCCATTACTTCGGGTTCAAAGATAACAGCTTCAACACCCAAATTCACAGCTTCTGTGTGTGCCTTTTGGAGGAGGACTTCAATGTTTTCTTTGGTCGGGATGGCTGCGTTCACGGACAAGTTGAATGCTTCCTGCGCTGCCGTGACGAATTGGTTGAACAATTCTGTTTCATCAACATGCAAGACATCCGGGAGGTAAATGGTCCCGTCTTCGTAAGCGGCTCTCAAAATTAAACCGACTTCCATCGGAAAAATTTCCAACTTCGCTAATGCGGTTGCCAATTTCTGGGAAACTTTTTCGCCGGCTTTACAGACGACTTTCGTTTCTTTAATTGCGATTTTACCGGCTTCAACACCTGTCGGGATACCTGCGCCCTGGAACTCACTGAGCAACGGACCCGGCGGGAAGCCTGTCGGACCCTTGGTGACAGAGATGTCAAAAGGTGCGATCGCGCCTGCTTTAATGGGTGCCGGAGTCTTCGTTTGAGCCAGCATCTTGTATAATTTGAACGGGTTGTCGTTTGTGAAAATCAAAGCGGTCTGCCCTTCAATGTATTGAACCATGTCGGGAACATTGCCGTCGCTTTCTCTGAGCGCTTTTTCGTTCAAAGTGTTTCTTGTGACTTTCAAAACGGCTGTTTCTCTTAAGTTGCGTCTCATTTTTTGAATCAGGTCAGCAGTGATACCCTCAAAGCTGACAACGCCGAAAATTTTGTAATCTTTGACGAGTTCTTTGAGTTCTGCAACTTCATCCATTTTCCACTGCGGGATGGTTTCTGCGCCTCGAGCTTCTGCCATATCACATCACCCTCTCGGATTTCCCCATTGTCGTCGTGACATAAATGGATTTAATGTTGTGCTTTCCTTTGACAAGTGCGCGTTCAACACGGGAAATGACAGTTTCAATGTTCTGAGCCAACTTTTCAGGCGGCATGTTGCGGCGGCCGACTGTGACGTGGAACGTCATCCTGTCTTTGGACCTGACACGAACAGCACTCTGTTTTGACTGGATCATTTCGCCGATGGTTTTTCCCGGAAGGAGCGGAACCGGCATTTTGCCTCTCGGACCGAGAACGGTACCGAGCGTCTTACCGATTGTTGCCATGAACTGGGTTTCCGCAATGAAGAAGTCACAATCTTCGGCAACGGATTTTGCGCGTGCCTTGTCGTCCTTCATTTCCTGGATATCCGCGTCGTCAAAAACGTACGCTGCCCCTGCTTGCTTGGCCTGTAAAGCGACTTCACCTTTTGCAAAAACGCCGACCTTCAATTCTTTTCCGAGACCGTTCGGGAGAACGATTTCTTCGTCAACCCTGTTTTTGGGCTGATTGAGGTCGAGGCCTTTAAGGTTGATCGCAAGGTCAACGCTTTCTGAAAACTTGCGCTGGGGCGATTCCTCTAATAATTTCTTTACGAGTTCTTCGATAGATACATCTGCCATTTTTTTGGCCTCCCCGTAGTCCCGCCAATTAAAAAGCCGAGAAAAGAAGCAGCTGTTTAATTTCAGCCGCGCGGCATTTTAATGTGCGTCAGTCATTTTGACTTTCTACGGTTAATTGGATGTTTTAAATGTAAAAGCTGTTTTTCAGAAAATTACCTGCATAAAGCCGACAAGATTCGAAAAGGCGCTTTTGATAAATGTGATAAAAAGAACGGCAAAATTACCATTCTTCGTTGTTAAGGATGGCGTCGTACTGACCGGCATCAATTGCTTTTTGGAAGTCTCTGACATCCATGCCTTCGACGGTGACGCCCATGGAAACACCGACACCGGTGACTTCTTTAATGGCTGCCTTCAAGTCGTATGCAAGAATATCATCTTTCTTCATGCGTGCGATTTTTGCGGCCTGCTGGACGGTAATATTTCCGACTTTTTCGGTACCGGCTTTGCCGGAGCCTTTCTGAACGCCTGCTTCCTGAAGAAGGAGGGAAGAGGTCGGGGGTGTTCCGACTTCGACGGTCACGCTTTTGTCATCGGCGACGGTCACGATAACCGGAACCTGCATGCCGTTAAAGCTTCTTGTTTTCTCATTGATTTGCTCAATAACCTCTTTAATGTTGATACCGAGAGGACCCAACGCCGGACCGAGCGGCGGACCGGGGGTGGCTTTTCCTCCGGGGACCAATGCTTCTACTCTGCTTGCCATTAAAATCACCGTGGATATAATATTAATTTGAATTGATAATTGTAATTCAGATAAATGGGTTAATCGTTTATTCTGAAAGAGATTCTAATAAATCGGATTCTTTGATTTAAAGCTTTCTCATGAAATTTCGGAATGCTCAATTTGCCGGCAGAACAACGCCGCCTTAAGAAATAATGAAAAAAGTAAATCGGCAAACAGTCTTTTTTAAGACTGTCTGCAAATGAATTTATTTTCATTTTTTTATTCTTCTTCCTTCTTCAAAACGCGGACAGTATCGCCGCGAATGGTAATCGGGATAGGAACGACGGCATCGAATAATTCCACCGTAATTTCATCATGCTGACCTGAACCGACGCGCTTGACTTTTGCTTTTTCGCCCTTGAACGGGCCGGATGTGATTTCAATAATCGAGCCTTCGGTAACGCCGACAGAGATGGGCTTGGGTTTCAGGAAGTGTTCAATTTCGCCGAATTTGGCCGGACTCTTCAGCATGGTCTTGGCGTGCGGAATAGCCTTAATCAAATCGTCAATGGCCGTGGAGTCGGGCGTTTCAACAAAGACGTAACCTTTCAGCTCTTCGGGAGCGAGAACGGCCCTGACGTCCAAATGCTCTTTTTTAGCGACCAATGCCATTGATTTGGCAACGGACTTTTCTTGGTTGACGGTCGTTTTTACAATAAAGATGTTGACGTCACCATTCTTTTCTGCTTCAAACATTTTTATGACCTGATCGGGATAAGGTATTCCGGAACAATGTCCATCATGACATAGAAGATAAAGCCCAAAATACCGATTGCGATAATACCGAGTGCTGCAACTTTTGCAATGGTCAGGAATTCTTTGCGTGACGGTTTGCGGGCCAATTTTAAAATTCTGAGATAAGAGCGAAGTGTCGGACCGATGTTTGAAATACCGTCCTTAACTTTATCTGCCGTGTTGTTTTCTGCCAAATTTTTCACATCCGAATAGCTTTCAAGAGAAGCTGATAAACTGAATTTTGAATTTGAAATTTCTCGAATCTAGCGGATAGCCGAAATAACAAACTCAAAAAAGATAGCGACTCTATACATTCATTCTTAATATACTTTACTCTTTTTGAAAAATAAAAAACGTTCAGACAAAGCGAAAAACGATGTCTGCCCCAATAAAGAGTTCATAAATATGCGCTTTTCGTTTTATTTTTTTGATTTTTGAAACATTAAAGCGACTGCGCGCTGGAAGCTGCTGCAGAGCAGCAAACGGGAACTGTAAGGCAGCCGCAACGGCAAACTCAGAATGAAAAGAAAGAAGGCGAAAAGAAAAAAAGGAAAAACCCTCGGAGCTGTGCTCCGAGTTTGACCGCTTTGATCGGTATCGGTCAAATTGCCGAGATTACTCGACAAAGTCAATGCCGTATTTCGCAGTGATGAATGTGCCGCTTCCCTGACCGTAAATCTGTGAGGATTTAACGCCGGTCACAATGATCATTGTACGAATCTTGTTTTCAAGTTTCGGGTCAATGCGGGCACCCCAAATGAGGCGGGCGCCTGAGTCGATACGGTTGTGGACTTCCTGAACAACGGATTGCGCTTCTTCAATCGTCATGTCCGGGCCGCCGATAACGTTAACGAGCGCGGATGTCGCGTCGGAAATATCGACATCCAAAAGCGGGCTTCTGAGTGCTTTTTGAATGGATTCGACAGCTTTGTTTTCGCCGGAGGCTTCGCCGAGACCGATCATAGCGACGCCGCCGTTCTGCATAATTGTGCGGATATCGGCAAAGTCCACGTTCACGAGACCGTCTTCGGTAATGGATTCAGTGATGCCTTTAACGGCGCGCATCAAAACTTCGTCACAAACCTTAAAAGCGGCTTGGAGCGGGAGTTTCGGAACCATTTCAATGAGTTTGTCATTCGGAATAACGATAACGGTGTCAGCGACATCGCGGAGTCTTTCAAGACCCGCTTCCGCGTTTGTTCGTCTGACGATACCTTCAACGCCAAACGGCAAGGTAACGACAGCAATTGTAAGCGCGCCTGCCGCGCGTGCAGCTTCTGCGACAACGGGTGCAGAGCCTGTACCGGTACCGCCGCCGAGGCCTGTTGTGATGAAAACCATGTCGGCGCCATCAACTGCGCGGCGAATGTCATCGACGTTTTCGACAGCTGCATCTTCACCGACTTGCGGAAGACTGCCTGCGCCGAGGCCGCGGGTTTTCTTTTTGCCGATGAGGATCTTCTTGTTGGTGCCGATCTTTAAAAGGTGTTGGGCGTCAGTGTTGACGGCGTAGAGTTCCGCGCCGGAAATGCCTTCTTCAAGCATTCTCTGGATGCTGTTGGAGCCGCCGCCGCCGCAGCCGATAACTTTAATGTTTGTCTTTAAGCCTTCCAAAAAGGCGCGCAGTTCTTCATCCACTTCTTCGCCCTGAAGATTGACGTTGGGAGAATAACGGGGCGCTTCGCCGCGGTCTTCGCGGGCGCTTCTGGCTAATGCTTCTTCTACGATGGATTTCATGTGTGAACCTCTGTGTTGTATAAAAACGGAGCCGACTCGCGTGGCGTTATCGACCCGAAATGTTAAAGATGAAATGATAAGTGAAATCAAATCATTAAATCATAAATGGAATCAATAAGTTTCTGAAATATTTAATAATTCCTATAAGATTAAATGTATTATAAACTCCAAAATTTAAAAAAGTAATCATTGCATTCAAATTTTACTTTGTAAAAGCCGGACTTGGATTTTTCAAAAAAATAAAGAGAAGAAGACGAGTGGTTTATAAAAACCGAAAGAAAACGGAACTGCTCCGCGCGTGCGGCGGCAGCGAAGACCGTTCGCCGCTTCGCGCCGTCCGGACGCTAAAAGCCGCATAAGCGGCTTTTCAGCAAATATCGCCTTCCCCTTGCCCACTGATTGGCCGCTCCTTCGGACCGGCCAAACCTGAAAAATTCTGAGCGCGTCGAGAAATTTTTTACACATATTCCTGTTCTTCATCGGAATACTCGGCAGAAATTTCTTTGCACTGAATCGGCTTATCTGAATCACCTGCAAGAAGTTTCCTCGCATACTCTTTACAATCGGCCATTAAGGTTTCCAGCGAGCATTCTGCGTCAATGCCTGCAGCGCCGCTGTGTCCGCCGCCTGTACCGTTGTATTTGTCGCCGACATCTTCCATCAGCTTCCCGAGATTCACGCCGGATAAGATCATATCTCTTTTTGCACGGCCACTGACGCGAACGCTTCGGTCATCCTTGACGGAACCGACAAAGGCGATGTCTGCGCCGATGTTGGTCAGCATGGACGCTGCCGCGCCGCCGTACGAACTGACATTCGTTGTCGCAATCAGACAGTCACCGACACGCTCAACTTCGCAGCGCATCGCCGCTTTGAGCATTGCGATACGGATTGAAATATCCTGCGGCGTTGCCGCCATCAGTTCCAAAGCGTCGAAATAATCAACGCCGCTGACTTCCATAATTTCCGAGAGTGTCTTGAATGTGCTTGCGTTGGCGTGTTTCAGATGACCTGTATCCGTAATAATTCCCGTAATCATGGCGAGACCCATTTTCGGGGAAATATGAATGCCTGCCGCGTTGAGAATTCTGAAAATAATCTCAACGGTGGAAGTGGTTTCTTCGTGGATATAAAATTCCGCGTCATCCAAAAGCGCCGTTGTCGCGTGGTGGTCAATCAAGCAAAACTTTTCAAGCTTTATTTCATTGAGCTGACCGCGCGTGGATGTGTCAACAACGACCGTCATGTCATAGTCACTCGGATCTGGGCACATAACGACAGGAATGTTCAACTTGTCGATGAGGCTTGCAGCCACACGGTTGCAGTCATCAACGATTCCGATCGTTCCGCCGATCGCCTCCGCCAGCGTATAAGCGCTGCCGATGGCATCAGGGTCCGCATTTCTGTGACAGATGTAGAGTATGTTCCGGTAATCCAGGAGGCGACCAACGAATTCTAAATCGTTAACCCTCATAGACGTCACGGCTGAGTTTAATCTTCTTCGCCGCCGGACTTTCCGATCATGCTTTGAAGCTGTTCTTGAAGCTGCTTAAACCGGGAGTTTAAACGCTCTTCCTGGCGTTCGATCGATTGGACTCTTAAAGAAAAAGACTCCTGCCTGTCTTTTAAAGAAGATAAAAGAGAAGCTTTGTCGGATTTAATCATCAGTTCACCGACGGACTTGTAAACAACGGCATCATCTGCTGATTTTTCCAATTCTTCGATAGCCATTCCGGTTTCTTTGTTCATGACGTCAATCTGAGATTTCTGCATTGCAAGCGTTTGCGCCTGCTGCTGAACTTGTTGAATTTGTGCAATTTGATTTTGAACTTGAGGGGAAAATTCCGTACTCATAAGTATTCACCTGTTGAGTCATGAGGAGATAAAAACATTAAAATGTTTCTGCCAAAACCTGAAAACTTCAAACCTTGGAAAAGAGCGTTTTGAAAAATAAAGCCATTAAAAAAATAAAAACGGATGCGGAAATTGAATTCCGAATCTGTTTTTCAATTTATGTCAGGTTACGTCAACGATTATCTCATGATGACTTTTCTTCTTTTGCTTCTTCATATCTTCTGTAACAGAAAACAGCGATTGCAATCACGAAAAAGAGAACGATCGTTGCAACTTCCCGACCCGGCTCTTCGGGATCTGTCGGCGGCTCGGTTGAGTTGTTGCCAGTGGAGTTATTATCGGTTGAATTGTTGCCGCCGGGCGGAACGACTGTCCCGTTGCCCGTGCCGTTTCCTCCCCCTCCCCCATTGCCGCCGCCACCGTTGTCCGGAACATATGTCCAATTGAATCGCGGGTATTCCTTTCCTTCGCAACTATCCCAAATGTTCGGACCTGTTGGCGGAACGGATGAAATAGGCCAGGCGGAGATCGTATCAAGTGCGCTTTGATTTTTGCCGGCGTTGAGGAAAGTTTCAATTTTCATTAAATCTTCAGAGGATTTCGGAATTGCAAAACCGTTGTTGCCGCCGCCGTTGTCTTCTCTGTAAAAACTGTAGCCGATTGAAGTTCCGCCTGTCGGACCTTCACCACCTGCAAAACCGCCGACATTTAGTCCGGTGCCGGTTATATTGCCGACAGCGTAGCAATTCTTAATCGGCATTTGAATTATTTCAGGATTAATCCAAGTGTTTAAGGAAACTTCAAAATAGCCGATAAAACCGCCGACATACTCACTCCCTTCCACATTGCCTGTCGCATAACAATTGGCAATCTGCTCAATAATCCGTTCGCCATCGTCATACATCATGCCTGTTAAGCTGCCGACAAATCCGCCGACATTTTCCGTACCGATGACATTTCCAGAAGCGTAGCAAACAGAAAGAGCGAGGACGCCGCTTGAAGATTCGCCGATAAATCCGCCGACATTCGTATGTCCTTCAACATCGCCCGAAGCACTGCAATTTATAAAAGATCCCTCTGTGCCGCCGTTGCCGGCAAAACCACCGACGCCTGTTCCTGTACCTTTTACATTACCGGCCGCAAAGCTGTTTGTGAAATTGCTGATGCCGCCGTGCCCGATAAAACCGCCGACGTAACTATTTCCGATAACGTCGCCTGAAGCACTGCAATTTGAAATATTAGAATTAAATCCCCACGAAGATCCTAAAAAGCCGCCGACATTGTATACATTGTCTCCTGCGCCGATGACATTGGCCGAAGAATGGCTGTTGTTGATATTCGTATAATGGCCGTGAGCGTCACCTGCAAAACCGCCGACGCTGTAAGCTCCGGTCACGCTGCCGGAAATATTGATCCCCGAGATGGTAAAACCGGTACCTGAGGCTGAACCGGCAAAACCGCCGACATAGGACTGGCCTTGAACATTGCCGGAGAAATCGCTGTTTAAGCCGTGTCCGTTAAAACTGCCGAACAAACCGCCGATGCTGTAAGAATCGGAAGAACCCGTTACATTTCCTGAAAAACTGAGGTTGGAATAATTTCCTCCTCCGGCATAACCGATTAATCCGCCGATGCTGTAATTTCCGGTCACATTTCCGTCAGCGCGGCAATTGTCAACAATTGTATTTTCGCCGGTACTGTATCCGATTAAAGAACCGGCATAGCTGTCAGAAGAAATCGTCACATTTTCCAAAATAACATTTTTGATTGCCGCATTGTTGGTGTAACCGAATAAACCTGCGTAAGGAGATGTTGAAGCAAGATTCAAATGAGAAATTGTGTAATTTTGGCCGTCAAAAGTTCCCGTAAAACTGTTTGCACTCGTACCAATCGGAGCAAAGCCCGAAACATTTTCCATGCTGACATTTTCGACAAGAACATATGAAGCGTCAAGAGACCATGTCACAGACCGTCCTTCGGCATCAGCCCTTTCAGAACCGTCACCGATATGCGCAAACAGTTCTTCGTTGACATAAATTGTATCATCGTATATGACACTGAGGAGATACCGCATAGGACGGAAAATAAAGCTGTCATAAACATAATCATCAAACAGTTTTTTGGCGGAATCATGTAAACCAAAATAAACATTCGCTGCCGTAGACTGCATCGACGTGCCTGCGGCAGGATCTGCCGCCGAAGCAGGACCGCACAGACTCAAAAATAAAACAATCATGAGTAAAATTGCCGGATACTTTTTTGAAACTGTCATATAAACCATCTATGGGGTCCTTTCAATCAAATAAATGCAGTGTTAATGAATATAATCGAATAATTGAAAACAAAATAATTTTAAAAATATTAAAAGAGATGCAGAAGGAGCTCTGCATCCATTTGTCAATTTATGTCATGATTACGTCAACGATTATCTCATGATGACTTTTCTTCTTTTGCTTCTTCATATCTTCTGTAACAGAAAACAGCAATTGCAATCACGAAAAAGAGAATGATCGTTGCAACTTCCCGACCCGGCTCGTCGGGATCTGTCGGCGGCTCGGTTGAATTGTTGCCGGTGGAGTTATTACCGGTTGAGTTGTTACCGGTTGAATTGTTGCCGCCGGGTGGAACGACTGTCCCGTTGCCTGTTCCGTTTCCTCCTCCTCCGCCTCCGGGTGGTGCCCAAATCGCTCTCATTGTAACGTTTTCAAACATGATCACGACGTTTCCGGCTCTGTAGGTATCGCCGTTATACTCCCAGCCGTCGAAAGTGAAGCCGTTTTTTACAAGGTTAGTGTTGCCAAGCACTGTTGCAATATCGCCATACAGGTATTCATTGGAATCAATCGGAGCTGTTCCGCTGTCGGCATTATTGCCATCGTAAGTGACAAAAAAGAAACCATATGTCAAAACGAATCTGGGATAGTCTTCATTTTCGTGAACATACCAAATATGAGTGCTGTTGGGGCTGTTTGTAATATCCCAAGCGGAAATTGTTCCATTCGTCTGATTTTTAGGAGCGTTTAAAAATGTATTAACCTTCATTAAATCATCATTGGGCATCGGCATTGCATAGCCGTTGTTCACGCCGCCGTTTCCTTCTTTATAAAAACTGTATTCAATGATTGAATCTCCCGCTCCGGCCATTGTGACACCGGCAAAACAGCCGACATCAGAGCCGGTACCGGTCACATCACCTGCTGCATAAGTATATTTTACAAAAGGACCGACACTCACATCGCCCTCAATACTTCCGACAAATCCGCCGACAAAATCCACGCCGGTCACATTGCCTGTCGCATAGCAATTTGTTATCCAAGCCTCTGTGATAAAAATGCCGGAATCATCCGAATAGATTGAACCGGCAAAACCGCCGACATTAAGAACGCCGGTCACATCACCCGTTGCGGAGCAAATTGAAACAACTGTATTGGAAAAACTTCCGGCAAAACCGCCGCTGTGTGAAATATATTCTTGCGATTCAATGATAAAGCTATTAAGACCAACATTTCCGGAAGCAAAACAGACTGTCATTTCATCATGGGTTGATTGACCCGCAAAACCGCCGATCATGCTGTATCCAATCACATTGCCGTCTGCCGTACACTTCTCAAAAACGCTGTATCCGCTGATTCCAACAAAACCGCCGGTGCTGAATGTCATATCTTCATAGATGTCAACGCTTGCTGTCACATCGCCGATTGCAGAACAATTAAAGAATTGGCTGCTGAATGAATAACCTATAAAACCGCCAAGCGGTCCAAATCCGGTCACTGCGCCGGCTGCAGAACAGGTACTGAAAATACCAAAAGTTGAGTTGCCGGCAAAACCGCCGACATCGTAAGTACCATCCACGCCACCGGTTGCGGCACACTTTTCAAAAATGATATTAAAATTTTCGCCGGGGTTGTCGAAGTATCCGACAAAACCGCCGATGTATTGGTCTCCTTGAATCATTCCTGAAGCGGAACAGGAATCAAAAACAATCGTACAGCTTTCACCCGAGTTTTGACCTTCAAAAGAACCCAAAAAACCGCCGACTGACCTATATCCGGTAACATTTCCGGAGGCAGAACACGTATTAAAGAAAACATTAGAATCTTCGGCATCATTTAAGTAACGCCCAATGAAACCGCCGACATAAAGCGATCCGTTCACAGTGCCTGCTGCAATGCATTCATTAAAAAAGATACTCGAATTTATGCTCGGGTCGTAAAGAAGCCCGATAAAACCGCCGACACTATCACTGCCGTTAACATTACCGGACGCAGAACAAGCGTCAAAAGAAATTCCCGAGTCTTCACCATTGTTTGTGTAATACCCAATGAAGCCGCCGACGTATGACGATCCGTTCACATTGCCTTCTGCAACGCAGTCTTCAAAAACAACATTATATCCATTAATATTCTCAATAACCCCAATGAAACCGCCAATGTATCGAGACCCGTTAACATTTCCGGAAGCGGAAGAAGATGTAATAACAACATCGAGTCCTTCGTAGTGTATAAAATATCCGACAAAGCCGCCGACTGATTCAGATCCTTCAACATTTCCCGTTGCACTGCAGTCAACAAAGGATATCTCAAACCCTTCCGTGTTGTATATGTAACCAATGAAACCGCCTGCGGCATCGAGCCCTCTGACATTTCCGGAGGCGCTGCAATTCACAGCGATAATTCCATCCGTAATTGCAGCAAAACCGCCGGAATTAGAAAAACTGGAAGTGCCGATAGCATTTCCGGTTGCAAAACAATCCTCAAAAGAGCCTCCGTAACTATATCCGACAAAACCGCCGGGCTCTTGGCCGGAAACATTAACAGAAGAACTTGATGATTGGACTGTGCCAAAATCCCAAACAGAGCCGACAAAACCGCCAAGATAATACCGTCCGGCCACTGTACCCGAAACATGGCAATTTTCAACAAGCGTATATTCGCCGACGCTCAACCCGATTAAAGAGCCGACATACATGGAACTGGGGGCATTAATTAAAACACCCTCCAAAATGACATTTTGAATAGTCGCATTGTCAATATATCTGAATAAACCCAGATAATGCATGTTATAATTAATCGTCAAATTTGAAATCGTATGATTTTGACCGTCAAAAGTTCCGGTAAACCCACCATCGGGCTTTTTCTGAACACCATTTATATCTGTCTCCCCCGGACCAATAAACCGATCGGGCTGGCCGATTGGAGCAAAAGCGTAAAGAGCCAAATCAACATCTTCGATAAGAATATATTGTGCATCTAAAGACCACGTCACAAGTGTCCCGTAAGCATCTCCCCTTTGACCTCCATCGCCGATATGAACAAACAATTCCCCATTGACATAAATCGTATCACCGTACACAGGAGCAAAACGAGACAATGCGGGCTCAGGGGTAAAACGATCGGGAACTAAATCAGATAACCGTTTTTTGATAGAATCATATAAATCAAAGAAAACATTTGTTGATGCAGATTCTGTTACTGAATCTGCTGCCGCAGCGCCGCACAGTCCCAAAAGAAGAACCATGGAAAGTAAGATCAAGAAATAATTTTTCGACATAATATAGCATCTCACAATAAGATAAAACTTAAAGAGACTAATAGAATATAAATAAAATATAAATGAAGTTATAATTACATTATTAATTTATATAATTTATGTTTTAAAAAAGCATTTTAAAGTTGAAAATAATTTTAAACCTTCCCTTGGTGACGATATTATTAATATCCAATGACATCTAAAATGATTCAAAACCATTTTTCAAAAGAGATAAACATTTTTTCAAAAGAAGTAGGTTTTGAAAAATAAAAACAAAACAAACAAAAACAAAAAGATGCAGGAAAGAAACTCTGCATCCATTTGTCAATTTATGCCATGATGGCGTCAGCGATTATTTCATTGATGTTTTTCTTCTTTTGCTTCCTCATACCTTCTGTAGCAGAAAACAGCAATTGCAATCGCGAAAAAGAGAATAACGGTTATGCTTTCCGAATCAAGAAATTCGGGAATCGGCGACAGCCTTGTTTCATCTCCACCATCCGGATCGGGCTGGTTTGTTACATTTCCTCTGTCGATTGAATTATTGCCGCCGGGCGGAACGACTGTTGCGTTTCCTGTTCTATTGCCGCCGCCACTGCCTGGTGATGTTTCATTGAGTTTCCACTGAGCAAACAAAACGATATCGGAGATCATTGTTCGAGCATCTCCCGGTTGATATTCTTCTTCGGGAGTCACGCCATCCGTCTTCCAACCGATAAAAGTATGACCGGTTTTCTCCAAACTGCCGCGGCCAAGAATGACAGCTTCTTCATTCAATGCATAAGACCTGGGAGAAACGGGGGCGCTTCCTACCGTATTCCCGTTGCCGTCATAGGTAATCGAATAAGAGTCCCAATTGAATCTCGGATACTCTTGCCCGACTAATATGTACCAAATGCTTGGTTCTTCGGGCGGTACGGATAAAATATCCCAGGCGGATATCGTTGGATCGTTCTGATTTTTGGGAGCATTTTTGAAAGTTTCAATCTTCATCAAATCTTCAGAACATTTGGGAACAGCGTAGCCGTTGTTGCCGCCGCCGTTGTCTTCCCTGTAGAATGAATAAGAAATGGCAGCTTCCTTATCATAATTGAATGTATACATATTGCCTGCAAACCCCCCGACATTTGCCCCTCTGCCGGAAACATTGCCGACAGCATAACAATTTGTTATAGAAGCTGTCATTAGCCCATAATCATTTGTATACGATATAAAGCCTGCAAACCCTCCGGCTGCAGCTACGCCTGTTACATTCCCCGTAGCATAACAATTAGAAACATTGGAATTAAAAAGGGCGCCGATAAAGCCGCCGCTAGCCTGTCTGCCGGAAGGCAGATTCTGCCCTCCGTCCGTAATTTCTATATCGCCTGCCGCAAAACATTTGTTAATATTGTCTGCAATAGAAGCTCCGATAAAACCACCGTTGTCAGATGACTCGACAGTTACTCTTCCTGCAATTGTACTTTTCATATCCCCTAAAGCGAAACAGTCAATATAGGTTGACCTAGAGCTTTCACCGGCAAAACCGCCGTTCATAGAGAAGTAAAGAGAAGTGACTGAATCTTCTGCACCTGCTACAATTATATTTCCCAAAGAAGAACAATTGGAAAAGGTTGAGCCATAAGCGTAACCGGTAAAACCGCTGGATGTGATGAACCTCACATCCCTTCCATCAAACCCTCCTGTTATGTCACCTGAAGAAGAGCAATTAGAAAAGGTTGAGTCATAAACGGAACCGGAAAAGCCGCCGGCATTCGAAAGAGAGAAAATGTCAAAGCCTGCTGCTGTAAGTGTTATATTGCCTGAAGCATGGCAATCAATATAAGATGACCCGCGGCTGTCACCGGAAAAGCCGCCGAACCGGTAAAAGTCTACACGCCCCGTCCCTCCTGCTGTTGTACCCGTTATATCAATTGAAGCGGAACAGTCAGAAAATGTTGAATTCAAACCTTCACCGACAAAACCGCCGATATAACGTAACTCTTCGTAAGATTCATCTCCCGTTATTACAGCTGTTAACTTTCCATAAACATGGCAGTTTTCAACAATTGTATTATCGGTTTGACCGGTTAAAGATCCGGCATAAGAGTCCGAGGTGGAAATCGTCACATTGTCCAAAATGACATTTTTGATTTCTGCGCTGTCGGTACAGCCGAACAAACCTGTATAACCGGCTGCTGAAACGAGATTCAAATTTGAAATCGTGTGATTTTGACCGTTAAATTTTCCTGTAAAAGGAGTCAAACTGTCGCCGATTGGAGCAAAACCGACTAAATGCAGCTGTGACATGCTGACATTTTCAATCAATACATACTCTGCACCGAGAGTCCAATCCGCAGGCGTTCCATAAGCATCAGGAAGACCTAAGGAACCACGGCCGATATGAATAAACAATTCTTCATTGACGTAAACCGGATCCGCCGCTGCGGCGGTACCGCACAAACCCAAAAGTAATAGGGTCAATAACATAATCCAAGTGCATTTTCTATGAGAAAACATAATCATACCTCTGGAGTTATATGTCACTTCTAATATAAATAATTTAATATAAAAAACAAAAGATGAAAACAATGACTCAAAAAACGATGACTCAAAAAAGTATAAAATGCGGAAACAGAAAACTTATTCCTGCATCAATTTTTTAATATCAAAATCCAAATATTTGGCATTGCTCTTTTGAACGAAATCGGCGCAAACCGTCTTTGGGTCACCGTCCATCACAATCGCGCCTTTGTCAATCCAAATCGCTCTGTGTGACGCTTCTTTTACAAAATCCATATGATGGCTGACCATAACAATCGTGGTTCCGAATTCCTTATTGATGCGCTTAAGCGCATTTGTGACATCTCGAAGCGTTACCGGATCCAAATCACCGAACGGCTCGTCCAAGAATAAGTAATCGGGTGATGTGACCAAGCTGAGCGCGATAAATGCGCGAACGTGTTCGCCGCCGCTGATCTGATCGGGCTTTTGGTCCAAAATTTCAAGCGGCAAATCAAGTGCTTTGAAAATCGGCGCTGCGTATTCATTGACATCTGAAGACGGAAACATCGGGAAGAGTTGAGAGAAAATGTCATCGGGGATTCCGAGTTCGCCCATAACCGTATCTTTTTCGTCTGTTGTCATGTCCGGCAGACGATAAATAATGTCCAGCACCTGCGGCGGAATTCCGAATTCTGCGGCGCGTTCTTTTGCGACATCAACGGCGTATCTCGTTTTCATGCTGAGGCGGAAACGAATTTGGTCGCGGACGGTAGAGTTAACGGACATTGAAAACTCCTGATTCATGATGCTCATGACACTGCGCAGGTAAATGCGGTTTTCATTGTAAGCGCCGATGTTAATCCATTTGCCGACATCGGCGTCTCCTTCGCCGCTTCTTTCATCGCCTTCTTCGTTGGCTTCCTCATTGATTTTGGCGCCGCTCTCATGCGCACGGTATAAAATTTCAATATTGCCTGAAGTCGGCGGAACCATTCCTTCAAGCAGTTTCATCACGGTTGTTTTGCCTGCGCCGGAGCTTCCGATAAAAGTCGTGATTTGTTTTTCATAAATGTCAAAATTCAAATTCTGAATGTTGAGGACTTCACCGACGCGGATTAGGCTGTAGCGCCTGGAAACGTTTTTCGCGCGGATGCAGGGCTTAAGTACTGCAACTTCAAGAAGAGATTCCTGCGGTTTCATCTCTTTGAGGAAAGATTTGAGAACGGTAACGGGATCGCCCTCCATTGCGATTTTGCCGTTCTCAAGAAGCATGACGCGGTCGGCAATATAAGCGTGAATTTCGGGGAGGTGGGAGACGACCAGGATCGGAATGCCGAGTTTCTCTTTCAGCTCCAAAATGACATCCAAAATTTCCTGCTTTGTGTCGGGACCGGTCATCGTCACGGGTTCATCCAGCAGCATAAATTTCGGGCGGGCCGCAATCTGGCGGGCTAAAACAAGGCGCTGCTTCTCGCCGCCGCTGAGCTGATCGGTGGAATGAAGCGCTTTACTATCCAAATGAACCATTTTTAAAATATCAAGCGCCTCATCATAAAGATCCTGATAAGTGTAATGATCGGGAAGCGGCAAGCTTTCAGTTCCGACCAAATGGAAATTCAGGCGACGAATGATGTTTTCAATAGCAGGGCCGCTCCAAAGGCCGAAATTGCGCTGAAGGTGAATCGCGGTTGCTTGTCTGAGAATCTTTTCGCCGGCTTTGCCTGAGTCGGGATGAATCTTTTCACCGTCGATTTCAATCTCGCCCGCGTCAAAAGATTCGACGCCGCGCAGAATTTTAAGAAGCGTTGTTTTTCCGGAACCGCTTTTTCCGGTAATGCCGACGATCTCCGCTTTGGATATTTCAAAGGACAAGTCATCCAGAACACGTTTTTTTCCGTGAGCCGTTGTATATTCTTTAACAAGATGAGAAACTTTCAGCACACTCTTAGCCTCCGAAAAAGGAACAATCAAATTTGAAAAAGGAATTAAATAAAAAGAAAGCCGCGGCCTGCGGCGATAAATTATATTTCTTATTTTTTGGGAAAATGAAGCTTTAAAAATATAAGCTTTAAATTTTAAGCTTTTTTGCCCATTTTTGCGCCCATAACGATTTCAGCCGTCAATGTTTTGACGTCATCGGCTTTTTCAATTGCCGTTCCCGTTACGATAATATCGGCGCCTGCTTTGGCGCAGATTGCTGCTGCTTTCCCATCGCGGATACCGCCGCCGACAATTAAAACGCTGTCTTTTAAGACATGTTTAACTGTTCCGATCATTTCAGGCGGAAGCGGTGAGTCTGCGCCGGAGCCTGCTTCAAGGTAAGTGTAGCGCATGCCGTAGTATTTGCCGGTCAAAGCGTAGGCGGCTGCAAGTTCGGGTTTGGCGCGGGGAAGAAGCTTGGCGTCTCCGACCCAGCCGACTGTTCCGCCGGGCTCGCAAACCAAATAGGCCATCGGGATGGATTCCATTCCTGTTTTGTAAAGCGTCAAAGCGCCGAGCATTTGATTGCCGACGATGTAGTGCGGGTCGCGGGAGTTCAAAAGACTCATGAACAAAACGCAATCTGCCTGCATTGTGAATCCGGACGTGCTGCCCGGGAAAAGAATGATGGGGACCGAGACTTTCTCTTTGATCATTTTTGCGGTGATATCCAAAATCTGTCCGCCGGCATCGGTTGAGCCGCCGAGCATAATCGCATTTGTTCCGCCGGCAACAGCTTCGACTGCCAAGCGCACCGCTTCCTCGGGTTTCTGAGAGGCGGGGTCGATTAAAGTGATATGAGCGACGCCTTCTTTTTGAATGACTTCCGAGAGGTACTCTTCCACCGTCATGACGGAATCAGCCTCCGTTCTTGTCCTTCGCCTTCAATCTGAGGTGCGGGTAGTTGCATTTTCTGCAGCGGGTTGCGCGAATAGAGTTGCGCACATTACATTTCATACAAATCTTCTTCTTTAATAAGCGTTCGTCAGCTTCCGGAAATTTTCCCATAATAATTCACCTTATAATAATTGTAAAATTATGAATAAAAGTTAAAACATAGACTGAACCGATTATACGTGTTCATAAAATATCAATTAACTTGTTTCAAAGGAATGATAACTCTCACTTAATAGATATAAGAGTTTTCCTTTTTTTTCCTTTCGAAGAAAGGAAAATCAGAATCGAAAAATTTCCGACCAATGGACGGAAATCAAAGATTAAATTTCCTAAACAGAGACAGAAACAAAAATAAAAATAAATGAAAACGCCCGTCTGTTTCTAAAAATCAATTGAAAAACTGTACGGCTCGCGCGCGGCGGCAGCTTCAAAAAGCTCGTTCGAAGAGGAGCCCTTTTTCTGCGTACATCTACTTCTTTTCTGTTCATTAATTATCAGAAATCCAAAGTAATCTATAACATATTATACATCAAAATCCGATAGACCTATAAAATCAATTCAAATTACAACTTCATATTTATCTTAAATTGCGGAGCAAAAGAAATGCCTATTCATCCGATTGAATTCCGTTACGGCACCCCTGAGATGAGAGAAGTTTGGTCTCAGGAGAGAAGACTCAAACGTCTTGTCGAAATCGAAATCGCGCTTGCCAAAGCCGAAGCCGACATCGGCGTGATTCCGAGAAGAGCGGCAATCGAAATTGAAAAAGTGCTTCCGCGCGTTAACCGGGAACGTGTGGATGAAATCGAAAGCGAAATCAATCATGAAATGATGGCAGTCGTTCTTGCAATTTCTGAGCAGTGTGAAGGCGATGCCGGCAAATGGGTTCACTTCGGCGCCGCTTCAAATGACATTTTAGACACGGCGACGACACTTCAATTCAGAGACGCCGTTACCTTGATGGAAGAAAAACTCTACCGCTTGCTTTCTATTTTGGTTAAACTCTCTGATGAATATAAGAATACGGTTTGCTGCGGCAGAACGCACGGCCAAATCGGCGTTCCGACAACTTACGGGCTTCGCTTTGCTATCTGGGCAGCTGAAATGGACCGCCACATTGACCGCTTAAATGAGCTCAAGCCGCGTCTTTTGGTCGGGCAGATGACCGGCGCTGTCGGCACGCAAGCCTCTTTCGGCAAAAACGGCATTGAAATCCAAAAGCGAACAATGGAATACTTGGGAATCGGCTCCGTTGACGTTTCCAACCAACTGATTCAAAGAGACCGCCACGCAGAATTCGTCATGTGGATGGGCGGTGTCGCAACGACACTTGATAAAATCGGAACGATGGTCCGCACCTTGCAGCGCAGCGAAATCGGCGAACTTGAAGAGGGAATCGGCAAAAAGCAGGTCGGCTCTTCCACGATGCCGCATAAAAGAAATCCGATCAAGTCCGAACAGATTTGCGGCCTTGCGCGCATCGTCAGAGGCTTCATCGAAACGGAACTTTTGAACAATACCATATGGGACGAGCGCGATTTGACAAATTCATCCTCGGAGAGAATTGTTTTCCCCGAAAGCTGTATTTTAACGGATCACATTCTGAATCTCGGAATCAATGTTTTGGAAAATCTGAGATTCAATCAAGCCAACATTGACAGAAACTTACATCTTCTCAACGGCTTGAACATGGCCGAAGCCGTTATGATAGAGCTCACAATCCGCGGCGTCGGTCGTCAGGAAGCGCATGAAATCGTTCGTTTGGCCGCGATGAAATCCACTGAAGAAAATATTTACTTTAGAGACGCGCTTTTGGCGGACAAAGAGTTGGCCGCTGTCTTAACAGGTGAGGAGATTGAAAACTTGGTCAACCCATACAAATACATCGGAACGGCTGTTGAGCAGGTTGACAATCTGAATAAAAAATTAAAAGCGAAACACGAAAATAAAATTTAATTCTGCTTCTAAACAGTTTCTAAAAATAAAGGCGGGAAGGATTCCCGCATCTAGCTTTCAAATACACATCCCGAACTTGTTTTTATATCTCGCGGTTGTAAAAAAATATAATTATAGAAACATATTTATTCTATTCAAGGGTTGTTAAATAAAAGGCTGGTTGAATAAATGATAATTATACAAAATATCTGGTTCGACAGAAATCCTTATTAATAATAAATCCTAATAACATGTTGTCTGATTAAAACCGAGTTTTGCATCATTTCGCAAAAATGATTTGAATCCCGTTTCAGAAGAATTATGAAGTAATATTAATAAAAGCAGAGATAATAAAGTGATACACATGACAGACGAATACTCTGACTGGGAATATGAAGAACCCATATCCCTCCCTTTAATCGGCGACGAAGCTCCCGAATTTGAAGCACAAACCACCAACGGACATGTTAAATTTCCGGCGGATTACAAAGGAAAATGGGTCATTCTTTTCAGTCACCCGGCTGACTTTACACCTGTTTGTACAACCGAATTTATTGCGTTCGCATCCATGCAGGATGAATTCACAAAATTAAACACAGAACTCATCGGCTTGTCAATTGACAGTATCTTCGCCCACGTCGCATGGCTTAAAGAAATTCACGACAACATCAGATACACAGACCGTGAAGGCAAAGTCCACGAAAATGTTGAAGTCAAATTCCCTGTGATTGCTGACATTAAAATGGATGTTGCCAAAAAATACGGCATGCTCCAGCCCGGCGCCTCCGACACGAAGGCAGTCCGCGCAGTATTCATCATCAACCCAAGCGGCATTGTTAAAGCCATTCTCTACTACCCGCTTTCTGCAGGTAGAAACATGGCAGAAATCAAAAGACTTCTTCAGGCGCTTCAGCTCAACGAAAAGGAAGGCGTTGCCACGCCCGCCAACTGGATGCCCGGAGACGATGTCATCATCGGCGCACCCGAAACATTCGCCGGCGCGCAAGAAAGAAGCTGTCAGGCAAAGGCCGAAGGAACGACACTCCATTCCTGGTTCCTCATGACAAAGAAACAAAAATGATTATGTTTGGTTTTTTTAGCCAAAACCAAATAACCCAAAACCCCCAAAGGTCGGATGGACGTTTTGTTCATTCGGCCTTTTTTTATCGCAATTTTTTTGTGGATGCTGCCGCGCGTGAACCGCTCTATTTTTCATTCAATTGTTCGAAAAATTGCCGCTTCATTTCGCTATTTTTTAGAAATCAAAAAAGATGGAAGTTTTCAAAAATTTTCATCAAAAGAACAGCCAGAACGCCGAAAACAATCGGAATGACTAAATTGTCATCAATTTTAATTTGCTTACTGTAAACTTCAGCAGCGGCAACAATCGGGATTGCAATAAAAGAAGCGGTGGCAAAAGAAAGCCCCGCATTCGGCAGCAGCAAAGCAAAAGCTGCCAAAAACAGCCAAGAAACGGCAATAAATCCGAGTGTTCCTTCCAGCGACTTCCCGTTTTTAAATTTATGCTTCCCGAATCGAATGCCGATCAAAGCGGCAAACGCGTCGCCGAAAATCAGAACTGTGATTGCGAGCATCGCGACATATTTCGGGAAAAGCAAAACCGAAAGGAAACAGCCGAGCAAAAACCAGTTGGAACTGATATAGCCGTATTTTTCATCATCGCGAAGCAGGAAAGAGAAGTATTTGACTTTGAAATCATTGATAATGCGAAAACGTGACGAAAGAAGAATTGTGTTGCCGATGAAAAGCAGCGCCAACAGCGCGCCGATAACGATGCAGGCCGTTTTTTTGTCAGCAAAATAAATAAAAACAACAATCAAAAATGAGCACATATGCAGCAGTTTGCGCGCGATTTCATTGCGGAACTTATTTTGAGAAGCTGCATTTCCAGGCATTTCAAACCTCATTTTACGATTTTACTGAATTGTCTCATTGTATTTGTTTTGAATGAATAGATAGCGCAGACATAAAAACCCTCTGCCGCCAATTATATCAATAATAGGGAATTCGTTTTCAAGCTGTCGATTCAATAAAATCAAACATAAATTGACTTCAATTCAACCAAAACAGGCGAAACTTTAAAATGAATTCAATCATATCTTCCGGTTTATTCACATTCAATTATTTGGAATTGTGGTAAATGTTGTTTTTCTGAAGGAAATTGAATCAAAAAACACTTCAAAAACGGGCACATTAATTTTAATTGCAAATGAGTTGTAAAAAAGTATAGGGGTTTTTTTATGAATATGTTTATTATGTTTGGTATCTGCCTGGCAATCTACACAGCTGTGTTGCTTGCTGTCGGCTGGTACTTCAGCAAAAGACAGAAATCGGTTGTTGATTTCTGGCTGGGCGGGAGAAAGCTCGGCTTCATCCCAATCGGTTTTTCCGCAGGAGCGACCTGGATTACGGGCGGCGGTATTTTAGCGGTGACGGCCTTTTATTTGGTCGGCGGCCTCGGTTCTGTCTGGACCTTCGCAGCCCCCAACTTTATGGCTCTTTTCATTATCGGCTTATTGGTTTCCAAAATCAAAAGTTTGCCGGCAATTACACAGCCCGAACTTCTGGAACAGAGATATGCCAGCTCCATCCGTCTTCCTGTTGCTATACTTGTGGCAATCATTATGATGCTTTTCGGCGCCGCTGACGTTTCCGGCCTGATGCTCATCTTCGGTGTCTTATTCGGCTTGGATCCGATTTACGCCGCGCTTCTGATTTCACTCTCCGTTTCTGCATATGTTTTGCTTGGCGGTATGTCCGCTGTCGTTTGGACGGACATTTTCCAATATCTCCTCTTAGCATCGGTGACGATTTTTCTGGCGATTGCCGTTATATTCGTGGCAGCCGATACCAGCGCGCTTTCAGTCAGCGGCTTTATCGCATCATCTCAATCCGGAACAGGATGGTGGAATCCGTTTTCAATCGGGCTTCCCTTGGTTCTTATCTTCCTTGTCGCAATCATTCCCGGATGGATTTCCGAACAGGATCAGTGGCAGAAAGTTTGGGCATCCAAAGATGAAAAAAGCGCCAGAAAAGGTTTCTTCCTCGGCTCATTTTTGGTCTTCCTTATTTTCGGTGTTGCCTGCTGTCTCTTGGGTCTTGGTCTTCGCTACCTTTATCCGGACATTACAACCATCGGGGACGCGGAAATCGCGCTTTTGCTCTTCTCTTTGAACCAGTTCTCAGAAATCGGAATCGTTTTGATTGCGCTCGGTCTGACGGCTGCCGCGATGTCTTGTATGGACTCATTCGCGACATCCGGCGGTTCAACGCTTTCCCGCGACATCTACCAAAGATACGTTAAACCCGATGCAACGATGAAAGAGTTAAAGGTTGTCAACAAAATCGCTGTCCTGATCATCATTGCAGGTTCAACGGCGATTGCTTTCACAGACGTCAACATTATTGAATACATCCACATCGCAACTTTCCTTGCAAGTGCCGCTTACTTCTTCCCGCTCATGGCCGGATTGTTCTGGAGCCGCGCAACAAAGGAAGGAGCTATTGCTTCATTGATTATCGGCGGTGTTTGTCAGATCAGCTTCACTTTAATTGATATGTACGTGGGCAAAAACGCGGCAGGCCTTTACTATCTTGAACTCATCTCTCCGATTTTAACAGGGCACGGTGTTATTGTCAGCATGTTCCTCAGTGCCTCAGCGCTTGTAATCGTCTCTTTGATGACCAAAAGATCTTCCGTTTACAATTTGGCCCCCTTCTTTGAAAAGGAAGCCAAAACGCTTGAAACGGATGAGGTTTCAAAAGTCGATCAAACATCCGGAGACTACGCGAGCTATTACAGTGTCCTTCATGCAGAGATCAACGGCGAGCGCGAGCATTTGCAATTGGATTTGAAGGCCTCCAAATCTTTGGATTGGGACAATTTCATTGCAGACTTGAGAGCAAAGAACACCGCTTGGTTCACATCTTCGGGGACAAACACGGTTTACCGCCTCACCCACGGCGACTTGCTTTCATGCCCCGTGATTTCACGTGGAAACAATGAACAGGAAGTCTGGATTGCAGCAGAGCCGCGTCTTGAAAAAACAGATCTTGCCCGCGTGGAAGTTTATCTGGCTTTCAAAGAAATCGCAGAAACGCTTCGATCAATGGGCATAACAGTTGATTTCATTAAACCGGAAGACAGAAAAGCCATTTAATGAAAGATGAATTTTAAAGTTAAAATAAAAACAATAACAGAGCGGAAAAATCCGTTCTGTTGTTTTCCTTTTTATTATTTTCTTATTCTTCGGTTTCCTCGTCTTTTGCATCTGATTTTTTCTTAATGAAATAAGCAGCAGGTATCACTAAAAACGGAGCAGCACGCACGCGGTGGCAACTGCCAAAAAATCGCGCAGCGACTTTTCAGCAAATACAGCCCTCCCCCCATTTGGCATTTTGAGACTGAAGGGAGCAAATTTTTACTTCAATCTGAATTGAAGTTAAAGTAAGAGATTTAATACAACAGCGGTTTTACTTTATTGTTTCTCGAACAAAAAATTGATTCACTTCACTAAAAACGATTTTCCCCTATCCAAACGGTACAACCCCCTCGTTCCGACCAAACCCCATTCCGCTTGAAGTGACTGTTTTTCGTTCGAGACCCCTTTATTCATTCAACTCCTATAATCGTGAGTGTTCAAAGCAATTCCATTCAAACATTTCTAAACAACTTTAAATATCAAGTCTCAGATAACAATTAACGTAATCTGATTAAGGTTTTTTAGTAAATCTACAGCGGTCTAAATTGATCGGCTGTTTTGTTCATTTATCATTATTTAAAAATGAATTCAGGTGTCATTGTGAGCGATCTTCCGACAGAAAAAGATTTTATCCGCGTTTTTTCAGATGTTTTTCGGCTGAAAAATAAACCGCTTCTTTCCGGTTCGGAATTCGATGACTGCGCCGCTTTACGTTTGGATTCATTTGCCAAAAATTTGTCCGGCGAGTCGCTGACGTTCAGCACGGATACGGTTCGTGAATCGACCGACTTTCCGAACGGAACGACGCTTTGGCAGAAAGGCTGGATGTCGGCTGCGGTCAATCTGAGTGATTTGGCGGCGATGGGCTCCAAACCGATTGCTTTTCTTTTTTCGGCCGGCCTTCCGAAAGGCTTTACGCTTAAAGACACGGAAGAATTCGCGCGCGGAATTCAGGACTGCGTTTCATTTTTCGGCGCCGAAGTGATTGGCGGCGACACCGAAATCAATAATGAACTGACAATTACGGGAACCGTGATCGGTCTTTCCGAAAACAAAACTCTGCTTCTTCGGAAAAATGCGCAGCCCGGCGACCTTCTTTGTGTCACAGGATTCCCCGGTTCTGCCGGCGTTTCTCTTTCCGTTTTATTAAATGAAATTCAAACGAACATTTCAAACGGTTCTGTCGGGTCTGTTTCCGATTCGTTTTTGAAAAATTTAACCGAGCCTTTCCCTCGTATTTTTGAAGGACTGATGCTTGCCAAAAGCGGCGCTGTCCATTCTATGATTGACACAAGCGACGGCCTGGCTTCCTCCGTTTATGAATTATCGACGCTTTCAGGCGTCTTTTTTGAAATTGATGAACAAAGTCTTCCGTTTGATTCCGAAGCTTTGGACATCCTTTCATGTCACTTGAAAAATCAAAACGAAAACCAAAGTGTGACTGATGAGCAAATTGCGGCCAAAGCACACGCTTTGCTTGTTCATGAAGCGCTTTACACAGGCGGCGATTACGAATTGCTGTTTACGATTCCTTCGGGTAAGCTTTCTCTTGTCGAAGAATTGTTTGAAATATTCAATCAAAACGCTGCATCGCGTTTTGAAAGTCTTCCCTCGTCCGGCAAAACCGGCAGATCTCCCTGTCAATTCACGGTTATTGGGAAGGCAATTGCCGATAAAGAAAACGTCATTATCAGACATGCGGGTTTAAATTCACAAAGGCAACCTTTGCTGAAAATTGGGTATGATTCGTTCAAAAAATATATATGAGATGAGATTGTGAAATTGCTCATCTGTTTTTACTTTTAAGTAAAAATTAAGGGTTATAGGTTTAAATTACGAAAGAATTCGATAAATTGAAAAAATAGAGATTTTTAGAAAATAGAATTTGGAAAAATTAATTGAAATAAAAGGTAAAATCATGAAAAGTCTATTAAAATATGCAATCATCCTGCTGATCTTGTTTTCAATGGTTGGTATGGCGAGTGCAACTGTCAGCGATGTGCAGGCATCAGCAGTTGAAAGTTCCGCTCCGGGAGAATATGATGTTACTGTTACTTGGAACGGAACATTAGTTAACAGTGGTAATTTTACGGTTGCCATTGTCGGAACGCCTTTTTCAAATGAAGCCATTAATAACAACAGTATTTTTTTGGGCATTGCTTTAACTCCGAATACACCTTATACGGTGACGGTTAGCGATGATGACGGAAATTCCGCACAGGGGTCATTTACAACTACTGCATTGCCTAATCCGACAATCAATTCATTAGTATCTACTGTTAACTCCAATGCGACTCATTTTGATTTGTCTTGGAACTGGGTGCAGAGCGGTACGGAAACTCTTCAACTTTATAACGGAAGCGGCTGGGTTGATTATGCCACACCGGGACCTTTAACGGGAACTGTAAGTGGAAATCCTAGTGGAGCTACTGATATTATTTTCCGTACTACGGATGGCACAAATAATGGTTCCAATTTCACTGCAGGAACCTTCAGCCCCGTTAGTATCACGCCAGGTTTAATCACAGCAAATTCAATTACTTGGACTCTTTCAAATTGGGACACTTATGTAGACTATACTGTTACAGGAGCGACCAGCGGCGCAGTCGACAGCGGAAATCTTTCTTTAACAGGAAACACACTTGTTGCTTCCAATTTAACCAGTGATGAAGATTATACCCTTACAGTCAGAGGAAATTCAGGTTCCAATTACAGTTTATTCAATACAAATGTCAGCAAAACGACCATTTTAAATTTATTTGATGTCACTGCAATGGCAGACTACCTGAATTCCGATGGCACTCCAAAGACATTGAGTAGTTTCGAAATAGGTACAACCTTTAGTTTGACAGCTGTTGCAATCTCTCCCTCTTCTTTTTCATGGGCGATAAATGACACAGATAATACAGTAAACAATCTCGTAACAAAAAATGACGTTACAAGTGCGACCACGGATACTTTTTCATGGAGACCGAGTGCAGCAGGAAATTATACTTTGGAATTAACTGTTAGCACAAACCCCAGTCAGACAGTCACATGGAACCTCAGAGTCACACCCAGCACAACAGGCAACCGTATTTGGGAAGAATCTACTGAGACACCTCTCGGATCAACTTACAACTGGACCGCCCGCAGTTTCTCCGGCTTCTTCTATGATTTCGACACCGGCCAAGGCAGCGAATTCATGTCAATTACGAACATTAGCCGCACCCTTGAAAATAACAGCATCACATATGAAACAACAACATCCGATGTTAGGTTTAATCACAGTAGCTGGGGCAATTACTCAATTGTCGGTTTCATGGGAGACAAATACTTTGCAGGTGCAACCAGCGCAACCGTTGGCAATAATAATTTCGGAAGCTTGATGAGAACAGGTAATTTATCAAAAGTTTTAATTGATGAATCTGAGAGTCAAAACTACCGCATCGGTCAGTCCATTGCGCTTGAAGAAGGATATTCCGTCAGAATCGACCAGATCAATGTCAACGGCAATCAGGCTTTGCTTGTCGTTGAAAAAGATGGCAGGCAGGTTACCAGCAGGCCTGTCAATGCAAACACGCCATTCGTTTATAGTAGAAACATCAGCGGCCAGACCATTCCATTCATCATCATCAATGTCGGGAGCGTTTTCCAGGGAACAGAAAGCAGCCTTGTGGCGATTGACGGTATTTTCCAAATTTCCGATAACTTGGTCAGGCTCGAAAGAGGAACGAGAATCGACAGAATGGAAATCACCAGCGTCACCGGTGACACCATTAGAATGACAAACCGTGACAGAATCGACTTGAATCGCGATTCTGAAGTCACTTTAATGGGCAGAATGAAATTTATTGTTGCTGACAGCGACACCTTAAGATTTGCACCAGTCCTTGAATTTGTTGACCCCGGAATTTACGAAATCCGCGGTACGGTTTCTGATTTCAGCAACCAAGATTTCATTGTTGACACATGGACGCCCTTGAATTTTGAAGGCTTCTTCTACGACATCAACAATGATTTCACGAATTCCGAACGTATTCGAATCAATCAGGAAATCGGCAACGATTCACGCAGAATTGACAGAAACAACCTGACTTACACGGCAACCACAACAGTCGTTGATTATGCATTCCAAGGCAGCAACTGGGACAGCTATACCGTCCTCGGATTCATGGGTGAAAAATATTATGCAGGAGCGAACGGCAACCTCTTACAAGGCGGCAATTTGTCCAAAGTTTTGGTTGACACCGATGAAAACAGACAAATGCGTGTCGGCCAGTCTTTGACCCTTGAGGAAGGTGTTTCTGTCAGAGTCGATCAAATCAATGTCAACGGAAACAGCGTTTTGCTTGTCGTTGAAAGGAACGGCAGGACCATTCATACCCAACCTGTTTCAGCAGGTAGTTCTATGACCTACTCACAGAGAATCGGGGGAAACAACACGACTTTCATCAGAGTTCACGTTGATTCTGTTTTCCAGGGAACCGAGAGCAGCCTTGTGACCATTTCAGGCATTTTCCAGGCATCTGAGAACTTGACGAGGATCGAAAGAGGAACAAGATACGGCAGAATGGAAGTTGATAGGGTCAACAGCAACGGCATTGAACTCGTAAATCGCGATTCAATCAACTTAGATTCCGGCAGCGATGTTGAATTCATGAGTGTCGGCAACACAACCATGTTCTTCAAAGTCGGCGACAATAACACTTTAAGATTCGCGCCTGTTGTTCAGCGCGAAATCGGCTCTACCGACCCGCTGACGGTTCGTTTGTCCAACTCGACAGTTATTTCAGGCGACACTGTTACAATCACAGTTCTTGACCGCGGAACAACAATTGAAGGTGTCTCCGTTTCAATCAACGGCTCATCTGTCGGAACAACCAACTCTTCCGGCCAAGTCAACTTTACAACGAGTGCGGTCGGAACGTTTAGGGTAAATGCTGAAAGATCAGGCTACACCGCAGGAAATGCCAGCTTGACCGTGAACGAAAGACTCATGAACATGACTGTTCGTGTTTCTCCGGATGTCATTTACTTCGGAACGGCCGGAACAATCACAGCCACCGACTCCTTAAACGGCTCTGCCATTTCCGGCGCAGACGTTTTCGTCAGCGGTGAGCGCGTCGGAACGACCAACGCATCCGGCCAACTCAACCACACATTCAACAGAACCGGAAGTGTGACGATCGATGTCGTTAGAGAACGATACAACAATGGAACGACCACCGTTAACGTGTCTCAAGAAGTTGCTTTTGTATACTCCAACTTTACAATCAGCTCGACTAACCCGTCCGCAAGAAGCGCGATTCGACTCAATTTCGATATTACCAACAACGGTATCCGAAACGGCTCGCACGACTTGTCTTTGGTTTTGAGGGACAGTAACGGAACCATTGTTGATCAGTCCAATTCTACCGTTTCGGTGAACATGGGCCAGACCAGAAATGTGAGAATGTCTGTTACAGCACCTGCAGAGGGCAATTACACTCTGGAATTGGTTGAAATAAGCAGCGGCAACAGAACGATTAACTTGCCTTCAAGCATGTCTTCTCTTTCCGTCGGCCCGGCAACGTTCGGCTCAACCATTCTGTATGCTGTCCTCGCAATTCTTGCAATCGTTGTCATTGCGGTTATCGGATTTGTTGCCTACCTTTTCGGTGTGAAAGGTGCAAACAAAAATAACTATAAAGACGTCGCACAAGAAGTCGTTGCCGACATTAAATTAAAGTTCCAAAGAAAATAAGGAATTTGATCTGAAAATAAAATTAAAATAAACGGGTTTGGTTTTTCCAAACCTTTTTTTTCCTTTTTTTCCCTAGATTGCTGCTGTGCTGCTACTGCCGCCATCCGCGTTTCCACTTGCATCTGCTCTTTTTTGTCACGTCCGAACGCTGTCGCGAATGTGGCTGCGGCTATCTTACTGATTCCGTTTACCGTTTGGCAGCCGCTGCCTCCGCGCGCGAACCGCACAATTTTTCAATCCAAAATGTTTCAAGAAACAAGACTTGTTTTACTGTTACAAAAAAGAAAAAAGGTATTGGACTTAAAGGAAATAAATCGTCCCTTTATCCGATTTTTCTCATCGCGATTTCAATCGCTTCCGTAATGCTTTCTTTGGGCATAATTGTCGTCACGGGGATTGAAACGATCTTTTCAACCGTGTGGCTGACAATCGGCGCGCAGACAAGCGCTTTTGCGCCGTCGCGCTCGGCGCGCGTTGCGGCAATAATCGCTTCTTCAATTGAAGTGGCCGAATATTCTTTCACCGTAATCAAACGGCCGCTGATTTTTCTTTTCGTTTCCGTAATTGTATCCAAAACCATACGGGCAGCAATGATTGCGATAAATTCATCTTTCGGCGTTTCATACTTTCTGACAGTGCTGACAATCTGCCGCAGCGTTTTAATGTTCGGCGCGCGGTTTCCTGATAATATCTTGTAAAGCGTGCTGTGCGGAATGCCGGCTTCCTTTGAAAAGTCTACGGCGTTCATATTCAAGTCTTCCTTAATCGCGCGCTGAAGAACGATTTGAAAGTTTTCGTCCGATTCAAAAGCAGCCTTAATTAAACGGTCTGAAATATTCATTTCCTCATCTCTTGTCATTTTTACGTTTTTTATTCATCATTTGTTTGATATGGTGTTATTACGGGTTTTATTGCTGTGCTGATTTATTGCAGGTAACTGTCCATAAGAGGAAACTTGGTATAAAAAATTATCACAAAAATGATAAAAATCGATCAATTTCGGATAGATTTTTATATGGATTTCAGCCAAATGAATATTTGCGGTTTTATTTAAGCCGTATTTTTAACATTGCCGTATTCGAATTCGGCTGATAAATTCGAAAAAGTGTTTCGAGGAAAAATGAAAAACGAACGCAGACGTACTTCCAAAGCTCGTAAGTATGTCGCTTTTGATCCCCTGTATTAACCGTTTCAGATTTTTTCTCGAAATACTTTCTATTGGATTGAAATTTTATCTTTTCATGAATTTCGCTTAAAATTTCATCAATCAAGTTACAAACCATTTACAAATCATTACAATCAGTTTAATTAAAATCAATGCATTGAAATTGCTTTGGAGTTATAGAGGTTTATTATGAAAAAAATAATGTTTATCGGCTTCGCCGTCCTTCTGATTGCCGCCTCGTTTTCAGGCTGTTTAGGCGGTGACAGCGGAACAACAAACGTCGTCATCGGTTACCAGCCGAGCACGCATCACATGGCTTTCACCACCGCAAAAGAACTCGGTTGGTGGTCTTCCAATTTAACGCAGATGGATGAAGTCAGAAATGTCAGTGACAGATCCTTCCCGAGCGGTCCTTCCCAAGCAACGGCTCTTGCATCCGGTGCCATTCACATCGCTTATATCGGCGCAGCGCCGCTGATTCCGGCCATTGCCCAGAACAATGCTGATTTAAAGATAATCGCAGCTGTCCAAGTGAACGGTTCCAGCTTGATTGTTCCGACAGACGCGGACTACACAGGCCCGTCATACTTCGAAGGTAAAACAATTGCCACTTTCCCGCCGGGTTCCATTCAGGATACTCTCCTGAGACAATGGCTGATCGACAACGGTGTCAATCTTTCAAGAGTCGATATTAGAGGAATGGACTCAGGCGAAGCACAAACCGCATTGAGAGCGGGCGCAGTTGACGCCGTTTTCTTGCCGCACCCTGCACCATCGATTATTGTCAATTCCGGTGTCGGAAAAGTCGTCATGGAATCCGGTGATATGTCATCCGACCACGCCTGCTGTGTCTTGGCCGTCAGCCAGAGATTCATTGATGAACACCCCGACATTGTCGCCGAAATCCTTAGAATCCATATCAATGCAACCATATATACAAATGCAAACCCAGAAGACGCTGCAAGGTATTACGCCAACGTGACCGGAGTTTCCGAAGCCGTTGTCCTCCAATCAATCAGTGAATGGGACGGCGCATGGATTGCCGACCCGCGCATCATTGAAGAGTATGTTGTTGAGTATGCAAGAATTCAGTATGAACAGGGCTTGATTCCAAGACCGCTGACATCTGCGGAACTCTTTGACATGTCCTTCTTCGACGCTTATGTCAGCCAAAGATAATTTCCCGGCTGATGTTTAATTAGGCAAAGGGCAGATTGCCTTATTTTGGCAATCCGCTTCATTTATTTTTTGAGTTGGGCTGCACTGTCACCTTACTGCTTTGCTCGGTTGCCGCCGACGCGCGAGCCGCACGAATTTTTCAAAGATGTTTTAAAAATGAAGACACCCTTTTTTGCACATCTTGATGGAAATTGGTTTTATCTTTTTTTCATTTTTTCGAAAAAGCAAAGCTATTTTAAAGTATATCCTGTTTTTCAAATTGTTATCCATCTTTATCTCTGCTCCAAGGTGTTTTTATGCCCGTTTCAAAAATTTTCGCTTCGGACTCCCTCGAATCCCGAACAGATTCTTCTTCAGGGTTAACGCCTGAATTATTGGCTCCTGCGGGAACACTGATTTCACTTTTGGCAGCCGTTCAAAACGGGGCGGACGCTGTGTACATGGGCGCTTCACGCTTCAGCGCGCGTGCTTACGCCGGCAATTTTTCAGACTTTGAGCTTGCAGCCGGAACGGATTACGCACACGCATTCGGCAAAAAAGTTTACGTCACTCTGAACACGCTTTACCGTGACGACGAATTAGACGATGTCATGCTTTTATTTGACGAACTTTACCGCTGCGGCGTTGACAGCGTTATTGTTCAGGACTTAGGCTTTTTGGCGAGAGTCATGGACAAATACCCGGATTTTGCCGTTCACGCCAGTACGCAAATGACGGTTCACAATTCTTATCACGCCGCTTTTCTTCAGCGCCGCGGCGTTTCCCGTGTTGTTCCCGCACGTGAAAATTCAATTTCCGAATTGGCTGAAATCAAAAAAACGGGCGTCGAAGTCGAGACTTTTATTCACGGAGCACTTTGCATCTGTTATTCCGGTCAGTGTCTGTTCAGCAGTCTTGTCGGATCCCGCAGCGGCAATCGTGGAAAATGCGCGCAGCCGTGCCGCAAAAGATATACCTTGCTTGTCGGCGGGGAACCCGTTTCAACGGACGGGCAGTATTTAATCAGCCCGAAAGATCTGAACGCGTCAGCTGACATCGGCGCGCTGATTCGCGCTGGCGTTGATTCTTTTAAAATCGAAGGGCGTATGAAGAAACCCGAATATGTCGCGGGGGTTGTTTCCGTTTATCGAAATCTGATCGACAGAATTTTAAAAGATTTATCTTTCGATCAACAGCCGACACCTCTTGAAAAAGAGAAACTCAAAAAGCTTTTCAATCGTGATTTTACAGAAGGTTATTTCCAAAAAAATCCCGGCGATGAATTCATGAGCCGAAAGCTGCCGTACAATAAAGGCATTT